>CAJOJI010000033.1:0-39511 GCA_905234715.1 uncultured Saccharofermentans sp. | reverse complement strand
GTTGCAGAAAGAGACGGACTGACATCAACTGTCCAGACATTCAAGAATCTTTTTAAGCAGGACAACAAGATTCTTTACACACCAGAAGAGAGATTAAAACTCGTAAACGGAACAGGCGCTGACGAACTTCTGGTATTGGATTTCGATACGGTCAAGGATATGGAACCTGAGGATTATCTTAAGAATATCCTGCTTTACCGCTGCATCGCCGATACGCTCATAATGGGCGAGGACTACAGATTCGGCAAAGATGCCAGAGGCGATGTTGCCATGATTAAAGAGTTCGCGAAAGAAAATGATGTCCGCGTGATCGTCGTTAAAGATCATCTTCTTGAAGGCACGGATAAAAAGATATCTACAACGTGGCTCAGGGATGCTCTTGTGGAAGGCGATGTCGATCTTGCAAGAGATCTTTGCGGCGGAAGAAATTACGTCTATTCCGGCAGATGCGTTCAGGGCAAACAGCTCGGCAGGGAAATGGGATTCCCCACGGCTAACATCATCGTGCCTGAAGATAAGTTCGTCGTAAGAAGAGGCGTATACGTTTCACGCGTCATCCTGGGCAAGAGAACTCTTTACGGCGTAACAAACATCGGAAGAAGACCTACGCTTGAAGATGCCGTAAATGATGTGGTTGAGACGTTCATCTTTGATTTCGACGAGGATATCTACGGAGCCAATCTCGAGATCGAGCTTTTGCACTTCTTAAGACCCGAATCGAAGATGACATCGAAAGAAGAACTTATAAATGCCGTAAACCTCAATAAGGAACAGGCATTGGAATATATTAAAAACCTCATTTAAACCGCGAAATGGAAGTGCCCAAAGTTATATACTTCTTTTTGTGGTAATATATCAGGGATTTACTGACCCTTAAAAAGGGCAGGGAGGATAAGGAAACATGATAAATTACGTTGAAGTTAAGTTCCCGGGACTGGGATGGACTCTGAATGTTAATCCGGTTGCATTCACTATCGGAAACATTGAGGTTTACTGGTACGGTCTTTTGATAGCTGCTGCGCTTGTAATTAGCGTTATTCTCGCAGTTAAGCAGGCAAAGAGCCTCAAGTTCCCTGAAGGACTTGTTTACGATACGATCCTCATGATAATCCCCTGTGCCATCATCGGCGCCAGAGCATACTTCGTAGCATGCAACTGGGATTACTACGGCAAGAACTTAAAGGCCATCTTCGATCTTAGATCCGGCGGACTTGCAATCTACGGAGGCGTTATCCTCGTATTCATCGGCGGAATTGTCATGTGCCGCGTCAGAAAGATCCCTTTCAGAGAACTCGCCGATTACTGCGTAGTTTATCTGCCTTTGGGACAGGCTATCGGCAGATGGGGCAACTTCTTCAATCAGGAGTGCTTCGGTACAACAACCACACTTCCGTGGGGTATGACAAGCTCAACAGTTCAGAGCTACCTTGTAACCGAGTGCCCGACTCTTGTTTCAACAATGCCCGTTCATCCGACATTCTTATATGAGTCGCTTGCAGATCTCACCATCTTCTTCATCCTGATGTACATCAGAAAGCATTCGAAGATCCCTTTCGAGACTTCATGCGCATATTTCGCACTTTACGGAACAGCAAGATTCTTCATCGAAGGAATGAGAACAGATTCTCTTTACATCGGTCACACATCCATCAGGATCTCACAGCTCCTTTCTTTGATCTTTGTTATTGCTGCTCTTATCTATATTGCTTATGCAAGAACCAAGAGATTCGAGAAGAAGGGTTTCCCCAAGAAGCTCTTTGCTGAAGAAGGCGCAGGAGAAGGTAAGAAGAAATAATGGATAAGGCTGGTTCCGGCGTTGTAAGACTTCGCGGGAAAGACGGTCTTAAGACCGTCGACTATTATCTTGTCGTGCCCGTATTGGCAATGACGATAATCGGCCTTTACGTTCTTCAGAAAGTTCTCTCAAAAGGATACGCTGCATATCCCGGTAACTACTACAGACAGATAGTTGCAACGGTCGGAGGTATCATCGGCGCTCTCATCATCAGTTTGCTCGATGAACATCTCCTTAAGATCGTAGGACGTATCATCTATGCTGCGTCACTTTTCCTTTTGATACTCGTTCCTATCGACGGTTATTCTCTCGCTGCATCATGGGGTGCGGATTCCTGGCTCAATCTTCCTATCATCGGTAACTTCCAGCCTTCCGAGCTCGCAAAGATCGGACTTATTATGGTGGCTGCCGATATTTTCGAGTCGATGCACAACAAGGAATATACAATGCTCAAGGGATTCGGCATCATGGCTGCCGTTTATGCGCCTCCGATGCTCCTCATCCTTGCACAGCCTGACTTCGGTACGGCGATGGTTATCATATTCACTTTCGTATGCATGCTCTTTACATGGGGTGTTCGTTACAGATACTTCCTTCTTGCATTCTCATCATTCGTCGTAATCGTAGTTCCTGCGGTATGGTTCTTCTACTTAAAGCCTTACCAGAAGGACAGAATCTTATCACTCGTATTCCAGGGTTCCGACCCGCGTTCGGAGTATAACCTGATGCAGTCCAAAGCTGCCATCGCTTCAGGTGGTCTTACCGGTAACCATACGGGAATCCTTACTAGCGTTCCGGTTAAGGAGAGTGACTTCATTTTCGCTGCCATATCGGAACACATGGGATTCATCGGCACGACTGCCGTAATAATCCTTGCGTTTTTCTTCCTTTGCAGATGTCTTTACGTTGCGGCAAAGGTTCCTTCCAAATCTGCTTCGTACATGCTTACCGGATTTACCGGATACTTTGCATTCCACTATATCGAGAACATGGGCATGGCCGTAGGTCTTCTGCCCATCACAGGTATCCCGCTTCCTTTCATCAGTTACGGAGGTACGGCAATGCTGATCAATTATCTGGCGTTCGGGGTTATCCTCAACATTTCGATGTCGCGGAACACCTGACGGGGTCTTGTCATGAAAGGCAAATGGAGACAGCATCTTCATATCGAACCTCCGGAAGGATGGATGAACGACCCTAACGGACTGTGCTTTTTTGACGGCTTTTACCATGTCTATTTCCAGTATTCACCCGGCACTCCCAAAGGTGAGAGTACAAGGCGCTGGGGCCACTATGTAAGTTCAGACCTTCTTTCATGGAAATACAAAGGCGTTGTTCTTGATGCCGACATTCCCGAAGATAAAGACGGAGTATTCTCCGGTTCTGCAGTCACGTTTGACGACCATGTCGAATTCTTCTATACGGGCAATGTTATGGAAGAAGGCGATCACGATTATGTGCTTACCGGCCGCGGCGCAAATGTTATCCATGTCTCTTCTTCTGACGGCTCGAAAATGTCTGCGAAAAAGGTTCTCCTCAGAAACAGTGACTATCCTTCGTTTTGCTCATGCCACGTAAGAGATCCCAAAGTAAGTTTCGAAAACGGCATCTATAAGATGGTTCTCGGTGCAAGGACCAAAGACGATAAAGGATGCGTTCTGTTATACGAAGGAACTGCTGTTGATTCGCTTGAATACAAAGGCTGTCTTTCCGCTCCTAATATGGGCTACATGTGGGAGTGTCCCGAGCTGTTTGAACTTGATGGAAGAAAGTTTCTTGCAATGTGTCCGCAGGGAATCCCTCAGGGTGAATTCAGATTCCAGAATCTGTTCCAGAGCGGATACTATACATTTGACGGTGATGCTCTTGGGTGTTTCGAAGAGTTCGATTACGGTTTTGATTTCTATGCTCCGCAGACATTCACTGTGCCTGACGGAAGAAGACTTCTTATCGGCTGGATGGGCATCGGCGACGATTCTTATTCCAATCCCACAGTTGATCTCGGATGGCAGCACTGCCTTACATTGCCGCGTGAACTTTCAGTATCAGATGACGGCAAACTTATTCAAAAGCCGTTAAGAGAACTCGATAAACTTAAGACTTCTGTTAAGAGTGTTGAAGGTGAAGCATGGGAAGGCCTTCCTTTTGAACTCAATGTTTCATCCTGTTCTGCTGATGTGTGCGTATCTGTTTCAGGTGCTGAGATCAGGTGGGATAAATCTTGCGGCGTTTTCAGTCTTCAGTTTACTAACGATGAAGGCTTCGGAAGAAGTATTAGAAAGATTAAAATTGATAACCTTACTGACATTAAAGTCATTGCGGATATTTCTTCATTGGAAATTTATATCAACGACGGCATGTATGTCATGAGCACCAGATTCTATCCTGAGTATAAGCAGGTGCGTGTTGCCGTAAGTGGTGCTTCTGCTGAAGTTTCGGCACTAAGACTTAAGGATACTCTTGTTGCGATCGGCGAAGCGCTCATTGATTTTATTCCGGATAAGACGGGCTGCGAATTCTATGAGGTCGGTGCATTCTCTCCTGCGACTGGAGGTGCGCCTGCCAATGTTACTGCCGCTTATTCAAAGCTCGGCGGCAAATCACGCATGATCACCAAACTCGGAAAAGATCCTTTTGGTGATGTCATCACTAGGACTTTAAACGATGCAGGTGTTGATACTTCTTATATAAGTTATACTTCCGAAGCTAATACGGCTCTCGCGTTCGTTAGCCTTGCCAAAGACGGCAACAGGGTATTCTCGTTCTACAGGAATCCTTCTGCCGATATGCTTTTCGCTCCCGAAGAAGTTACGGGAGATATGCTCGATAACTGCTATGCGCTTCATTTCTGCAGCGTGTCTCTCGGCGATTTCCCCATGAGAGATGCGCACCGTACTGCCATAGCGATTGCGAGAAGACAGGGCGCGATAATAAGCTTCGACCCTAATCTCAGATTTATGCTCTGGGATGACAGGGATGAACTTAAACGAGTCATTTGGGAATTCCTTCCTGACTGCGACATCCTCAAGATCTCAGATGAGGAACTTGAATATATTACAGGCACGGCTGATTTCGATGAAGCGCTTCCGCTGCTATTTAATGGCAACGTAAAGCTCGTGATACTTACCAAAGGCAAGGACGGTGCGTGTGCAGTTAATTCATGCGGATGTGTCGATTCCGTTGGACCAGTGGTAAAAGCCACTGACACGACCGGCGCGGGCGATGCATTTATAGGATCGTTCCTTTGGAAGCTTAAGACGCTCGGCATCAGCAGGGAAGACCTTGCTTCCTGTCCGCCTGATGTCATTTCGGAGTGCCTTGATTTTGCAAACCGCTATTGCTCTATCAGCGTCCAAAGACCGGGCGCCATTCCATCTTATCCTGAATTTAATGAGGTAAGATAAGCATATATTCTGAAACTGTTTCGTAAGGCGGGAATTGTATGAGAAGACCGTTGTATCGGTAATGATACTTGTTTCACTGTTCTCATTTGCTTCCTGCAGTTACAGGGTAAAGAATGAAAGCAGAGCAAAATATGTTTATACATGCCCTTCGGACAATAAGTACGGTCTTGAAAAAGCCGTAGTTTTTGATGACGGAATCGTACTTGTTTTCGATAAGAAAGCAAGCGACAATTCAGAACACGAAAAATTTGATGAAATGAAAAAGGATGACGACTTATATGGCATCCCTGTTGAGATGCATGATACAAGACATAAGAAACCTCATGTGAGAAGCAGCTTCATTGAAAAGAACGGCAAGTATATCGCCGGCGCATTCTATTACGATGAAGATACTTCGCGGGTTGAAATCAACGGAATGACTCTGTTTGCAAAAGTGGTTGATGTAAATAACGGTGATTTCTTTTTGACTTATGATACTTATGAATATGTTACCGACGGTTTTGAAAGGATAACGCAGCGGTTTGATGCTTCAACCGGGAAATGGGGAGAAGCCGAGAGAGAATTCATTTCCTGCTGGTCTGAAGGGTAACGGGAGTCGCATTTGATACAGCAACAAAAATACGGGGTGTCTCATTGACCTGAGACACCCCGTTGCATTTGATAATAGTAGTTCAATTATCCTTCGAACTTTGCTCCAACTGCATTCTTCTTAACGGATGCGACACCCTTAAGGCAGCTGTCAACCTTGGAATAACCTTCACCGGTTGCAATGATCTGGCCGTTCTTAGCCTTTAAGCGGAAACGGAACTCGCCCTTCTTGTCCTTGTAAACTTCGAACTTCGGATTTGCTACGGGCTTAAAGTCTTTTTCGGTCTGATTTTCGATGTTTGCGACTGCTGCGTTAGCTGCGACGGATGCGATACCCTTCTTAGCTGTTGCTGCAGACTTGTAAACCTGGCTGGAAGCGATAACCTCACCGTTGCTTGCAACAAGATTGAATTTGAACCCACTCTTTGCTTCTGATAAAACAAACTTAGCCATAATAGCCTCCTTATAAAAGAAAATTGAGTTTTAAAGTGCTTCGATAATAGCACAACTCAGCAAGAGTATGCCAAATTTCTTGAAAATAAAGAAAATGGACTATAGAAAAGAGAAAAAGTAGTCAAAAGCGTTAAAATTTTAACTTTTTGGTATATCTGTTAGAACAATTGAGTAGTCGTATGTTTCCTGTATTAACCCATCTGATACCCAATCAAAAGCACCTGTAAAAGCGGATTTCCTTGTAGGAGATCCGCCGTATTTTCGCGCCTGTACCGACCTGGAAAAAATATTTAACAAATTTCCAAAAAATTACAAAAATCCACTTGCATTAAAAGAATGTTACGAATAAAATACAACTGTGTGGTGATTTGGGGAGATATTTCCCACTCTGGTGGAGGAAAGTGGCTGATTTCAGCAATGATACCCTCCGACATCGCATAAATCAAGCTTGTAAGAGACTCAGAATGAGAGACATTAAGAAAGTAGACGCTAAGGGAAGATTTTTCATCCCTGCAAAGCAGAAAGAATTGCTCGGCGCAGAGGTTGTGGTAACAAACAGCCTTGATGTCGGCTATTTGTGCGTTTACTCAAAGGATCATTTTGAGAATGTGGTAAAGACACAACTCGCAAAGCTCAATTCGATGGATGCCAATGCGCGTAAGATCAAGAGAGCGATCGTTGGTGAGGCTTGTGAAGTCAGCGTTGATTCGCAGGGCCGTATTTCCGTTAACAGCGAGCTTTGGGACAGGATCGGCGCTAAGCCCGGCGACGAGATCTGCGTATTTAACGACGACGGTAAATTAGATATTTGTACAAAGAATTTCTATGACAACGAAGATCACGACTTAAGCGGCATAGAAGGATTGGAGACGAAGTATTATGTTGAAGGTCTCTGATTTTGACCACATCCCGGTATTGCTCTATCCCACGGTTGACTCACTGAACGTCAGACCGGGCGGAGTCTACGTCGATTGTACGGCAGGCGGCGGAAGCCACAGTGCCGAGATCGCACGCAGAATGAAAGGGCAGGGCATCCTTGTATCCATCGATAAGGATGACGCAGCGCTTGCAGCCTGCATGGAAAGAAGAGAAGCATTTGCCGGCATCGACTGGATGCCTGTTAAATCCGATTACAAAGATATCGATGATATCATCCGCAGCCTTAAGATCGGCAAGGTCGACGGCATCATGGCTGATCTTGGTGTCTCCTCATATCAGCTCGATACGGCTGAGAGAGGTTTCTCATATATGAAGAACGGTCCTTTGGATATGAGAATGGATCCTAACGAATGGCTCACTGCTGCTGAAGTAGTTAACAGATATTCCAGAGACGATCTCGAGAGGATCTTCAGAGAATACGGAGAAGAGCATCACGCCGGCAGAATTGCAGACGGCATCGTTGAGAGAAGAAGAACAAAGCCTTTCTCAAGAACGACAGAACTCGCTGCAGCTATCAAGGAATATATGCCGGGTCACGGCAGAGGCGAGGACCAGCATCCTGCAAAGAGATGCTTCCAGGCTATAAGAATCGAAGTAAACCACGAGCTTGACGGCCTTGAAACACTTCTTCAGGACGGAATAAGAAGACTTAAACCGGGCGGAAGAATGTCGATAATCACATTCCATTCGCTCGAAGACAGAATAGTAAAAGAAGCGTTCAGAACGGCAGAGAGCCCGTGCACATGTCCGAGAGATTTCCCTGTATGTGTCTGCGGCAAGAAGTCACTCGGAACGGTAATAACAAAGAAACCGATCGAACCGACGCAGGAAGAGATCGACATCAATCCGAGATCCCGCAGTTCAAAACTCAGGGTTTTCGAGAGAAACGATAACGAACAGTACAACTGATAAGAATAAACAAGGGTAAATAAAGGTAATGGCAGTTAAGTTAACATCGAAAAGAAAAATAAAAAGCTTCGATGTGGGCGCTGAAGATGAAGCGCTTAATGAGGTGCTGTCTGCCGGAAAGACCAATCTTGTTTACAAGAACGGCGAAGTATTACCCGACGTTACACCACTCATCGAAGACGAACCTCTGATCATTGAGGAAAATCCTGTTGTTTCTTATGAAGCAGTTCAGGAAAGATCAGTCCAGTATGCAAAAGATCATGAGGATCCCAAGGTGAGACTTGAGAATAAGAAGAAGTCCAGAAGATTAACCGGAAGAAGACTTTTCGAAACCATCGTATCGATCGGACTCGTTATCCTTTTGGGATTCTTTGTAATGCTCCTTCTCTATCCTCAGACAGAACTTTCCGAGCTTGCAAGAGACAACTCAAATCTCAAGGACCAGATCAATACGATCAAGAGAGAAATCGTTAATGCGGAAGAGAACGCAAACGGTATCGCCGACATGGATGTTATCCGTGCCCAGGCTATCGCGCTCGGAATGCAGGATCCTAACCAGAATCAGGTAATCAATCTTCCTGTTCCTAATACAGATTCGCTCCGTACAAGAGCAAACTATAACTCCGACGGAATCAATGATGATGAAGTCAATGATTCCAAGGATGCATTGGCTGATTACTATGCAGCGCACCCCGAGAAGTAATGACAAAAAGCCCGTAAAGGGTAAGTCCATAATTCCTACCGAAGCAGAGGTAAGGGCACGTGCAGAGGTCAAACCCGAACCCCAGAAGGAAGTACAGCAAAAGCCTGTAAAGCCCAGAAAATCAACAGCCTGGGCAAAGGGCTGGATCGTTGCTGTAACAGGAGTCGTATTCCTCTTTTCGGCATATCTGATCTATGTTTTATACCGCACTACCGTAACTGATTACGACAAGTACGCAAGAGCTGCCGCTGATGAACAGTGGACGCTCATGACATACAGTGCGAGCAGAGGAATGATCTACGATGCAAATCTCGTTCCTCTCGCATCCAACACATACGACTACACGGTTATCTGCTCACCTAAGATGGTTACTTCGACCATCCTTACGAGAGAACAGATCATTGAGAACACCGTTGCGATGCTCGGCGTATCTTATGAGAAGCTCGATTCGATAATTCCTGTTGATCCCACAGACAAGAACGATCCGAGAAATGACGTTGCAGGATGCGACATCATTAAGAACGTTCCCCAGGAGAAAAAGGATCAGTTCGATGAATTCCTGAAAGAGAATAAGGTCAAGGGATTCGGATTCGTTGCCGTTCCGCAGAGATACTATAACTACGGTTCACTTGCTTCGCAGGTAATCGGCTATGCGAGAAACGACGGTGTCAGCCTTAACGGTCTTTACGGACTTGAGGCTTATTACAACGATACTTTGTCAGGTGAAGACGGATACAGATATTCAGAAACAGATGAAATCACGGGCGGTGTTTTGCCTTATTCTGATGCTACGACGATAGCTGTTTCAGACGGCAACAACATCGTAACCAACATCGACATAAGTATCCAGAGAATCGCAGAAGAAGCTGCGAAGGAAGCATATGACAAATATGATCCTATCGACGGTGTCTGCGCAATCGTAATGAACCCTTATACCGGCGCAGTTTATGCAATGGTATCTATTCCTAACTACGACTGTAACGATCCTTATGCGATGCCTTACGGAATGGATCTCGGCACATGGAATGTCATGAGCGACGACGACCGCGTTCAGTATGTAATGGCAAACGCATGGCGTAACAGATGCGTATCCGATACTTACGAGCCCGGTTCAACATTTAAGTCGCTTACGACATGTATGGCATTTGAGGAGAACCTCTCGACTGAGAGCGAGGTTTTCAACGATGCTCCTATCGCGATCTCCTCAACGCACACGATCTCCTGCTGGCTCCAGAAGTCAGGCGGTTACAACCACGGCATGGAGACGCTCGAAGATGCATTCCACAACTCATGCAACCCTGTCTTCACGCAGCTTGCATACAGAATCGGAATCACCAAGTATTATTCATATGTTAGAATGCTCGGTTTCTACGATCACACGGGAATCGATCTTCCTGCTGAAGGTAAGGGAATCTTCCATAAGGATCCGACCACGGTCGATATGGCCGTTCTCGCATACGGCGAGTCTTCGACGGTTACGCCTATCCAGCTGATCACTTCATACTGCGCAATCATCAACGGCGGCGACCTTCTCGTTCCGCATATCGTTAAATACATCACTGACCCTGAAGGCAACATCATAGACGAGATCGAGCCTGAGGTAGTCCGTACGGTGTTCTCTGAAGACACATGCAAGCGAGTAAGAGTCCTGATGGAAGGCGTTGTCTCCGACGGTACCGGTTCTGCAGGTAAGGTTGCAGGTTATTCCGTTGCAGGTAAGACCTCAACATCCACAATCGACGTCGGTGAATTGAAGGGCGCTCACGTTCTTTCATTCTCATGCTATGCACCTTCATACGATCCTAAGATCGCTGTTCTCGTAGTCATCAACAAGCCGAGAGACCATACGGTCGGTTCATCCTCTGCCGCTTCAACAGCTGCAAAGATCGTTGAAGGAACGCTTGCTTACATGGGCGTTGAGAGAAGATTTACCGAAGAGGAATACACCGAACTCATGAAGGAATGGTATGTCCAGAAGGTTGACGGCATGCCCGCTTCACAGGCTGCATCAAGGATTTCCGTTAACGGTCTTTCAACTCTTTACGGAACCATGGACATGACGCCCGAAACGATCGTTGCAAGAACATATCCTGACTACTATCACACGCTTTATAAGACGGGCGTAGTCGTGCTCTATCCTGAAGGAATCTCAGATGAGCAGATGCTCACGACGAGAGTTCCGAACATGATAGGTATGTCCGCCATCGAGTGTATTGAAGCGTGTCTTAAGATGAACCTCAACTGTAAGATCGACAAGGACAGCGATATCGAAGGCATCTGCACAGCGCAGAGCGTAACATCAGGCTCCACGGTTTATGCCGGAGATATTATCTACGTAACTTTGACCAGCACGGGATCAAACAGCCAGCCGACTCCCACACCGCCTGACGCACTTCCTCCCGAAAACCATGATGACGATGATACTTAATGGAGTGACGCACAAACATAGGTGCGCCACTTCCGTTAATTTCATTCTTTTTGCCACATAAGAGTTTGAACTTTTTGATTTAATATAGTTGTCGGCATAAACGCGAAAAACATAAGCGTTAGTAAACAGAAAAGGACTTAAGTGATGCAGCTCCGGAACGTTCTGAGCGGAATCGAATATAATCTTATTTCCGGTGATCTTGATAAAGAGATCACTTCTGTTGAATTTGACTCCCGCAAAGTTATCTCAGGTTCTCTTTTTGTCTGTGTAAAGGGCTTTACCGTAGACGGTCATACGTTTGCAGCTAAGGCAGCTGAACAGGGCGCTTCTGCAATTGTTGTGGACAGCAGAAGAGAAGGCTTTTCTGAAGACGAATTAAAGGCTTTATCAGATACAAACAAGGTAAGCATTGTTGAGATCGAAGATACGCATAAGAATCTTGCCGATCTCAGTGCGAATTTCTACGGCCATCCCGAAAAGGAATTGGCCGTATTCGGTATCACCGGAACAAAGGGAAAGACCACCACGGCTTTCATGTTAAGAGAGATACTCGAAAGAAGCGGAAAGAATACCGGCCTCATCGGAACCGTATGCAACATCATCGCAGGTGAGAAGACTCATTCATCACACACCACACCTGAATCAAGAGAACTCTATGAGATGATGGATAAGCTCGTTAAAAACGGTTCAAATGACCTCGTTATGGAAGTATCTTCACAGGCTCTCAAACTCGATAGAGTAAGAGGCATCAGATACCGTACTGCTGCATTTACGAACCTTTACGAAGATCACATTGCTCCCAATGAGCATCCCGACATGGAAGATTATATTTCCTGCAAGCTTAAGATCTTTGACAGCTGCGATAACGGTATCCTCAATGCCGACTGCGATGCTGCAGAAAGAGTTGCGGAATACTGCAAGGGCAAAGTAAGTCTTCTTACATATTCAGTCGAAGGCAAAGCTGATTTTACTGCAAGGAATTTAAGGCCTGAAAGAAGAGGTCATGTAACGGGAACGGTTTTCGAACTCGATTCCGAATATTATAAGGGCGACATCTTCGTCGCACTTCCCGGCAAGTTCAATGTTTATAATGCGCTCTGCGCAATATGTTCGGCATACATCGAAGGCATCGGCATTGATGCCGTTAAGGACGCTTTGGAAAACATCAGCGTACCAGGAAGAATGCAGCCTGTAGAGAATAATTTCGGAGTAAACATCCTGGTCGATTATGCTCACAATGCGGCTGCTCTTGAGAGCGTTCTTGAAACGCTTAAGGAATATACCGAAGGCAGGATAATCACTGTTTTCGGATGTGGCGGAAACCGCGCGAAAACAAGACGTTTTGAGATGGGCGAAGTATCAGGCAATCTGTCTGATTACACGGTCATCACATCAGATAATCCCAGAAACGAAGAACCTGATGCGATCATTCAGGATATCGTTACAGGAATTTCAAAAACAGAAGGAAAATATGAGATAGAGTCTGACAGGACCAAAGCCATCAGGCTCGCGGTCAACTTGGCCGGAGCAGGTGATACGGTTCTTATCGCAGGCAAGGGCCACGAAGACTATCAGATCTTTGCAGATAAGACCATCCATTTCGATGACTGCGAGCAGGCAAGAAATGCTGTAATAGAGCGAGAAGGAAATATATGATGTTTACCCTTGAAGAAGTTAAGAAAGCTGTCGGAGGCAGACTTGTATCGAAGACCGATGCAATCGTTTTTGCAACGGCCATTGATGTAACAGGTGTATCGACAGATACGAGAACGATCGGCAAGGGTGAGCTTTTCATCGCATTGCAGGGCGAGAATTTTGACGGCAACAAGTTCCTCGCAAAAGCAATAGAATTAGGCGCCTGCGCCGTTGTTACAAACGATGAGGAAGCAGTACCCGAAGGCGCTGTTGCGATCGTTGTTGAAGACACCGTTCGTGCATTGGGACTCCTTGCAAATCACTACAGATTCAAGCTCGGATGCAAGGTGATTGCGATAACAGGTTCCGTCGGAAAGACATCCACAAGGACCATGATCACCGAAGTTTTGAAAACAGGTCTTAAAGTTCATTCGACAGTTGCAAATAACAACAATGAGATCGGTATGAGCAAGACGATTCTTTCTGCTCCCGAAGACAGCGAAGTTATCGTTGTAGAGATGGGAATGAGAGGCGAAGGACAGATCTCATACCTTACCAAGATTGCAAGACCTGACATCGCGATAATCACGAATGTCGGTTATTCACATATCGGAATTTTAGGAAGCAAAGAGGCTATCTTAAAGGCCAAGATGGAGATCTGCGAAGGCCTTACGGACGGCGGCATCATTGCCGTTAATGCGGACGACAGAAGACTTTTCGACCACTGCGTAAAAGAACTTCCGATCAATAATTTCATTGCAGGCATCATGGCAGGATCAGATGACGATCTGCCTTGTCCGCTTATCGTATCCGCAACTGATGTTGAGGAAACGGAAACAGGAATGTCCTTCCGTGCTGTACTTAAGAGAATGGATGAAAGATCAGAATTCACTGTTCCTCTTAACGTCGGAATGTACGGCCAGAGCGCGATAAGAAATGCTCTCTTTGCGATCTTCTGCGCATACATGACAGGCATCACAAGTTCTTCTGAAACACAGAAAAAGATCGCTGAAGTTATCAGCAGCAGAAGTGCGATGGACGGCAGGGGAGCGATCACGGAGACCGCGAAATATATCATCATGAACGATGCATATAATGCATCTCCCGAATCAATGGAAAATGCATTCCTGAATTTTTCAAAGAAGGCTAAAGGACACCGTAAAGTACTGGCTTTGGGCGGTATGCTCGAGCTCGGTGATTTTGCATCCGGCCTTCATGAATTAACCGGAAAAGACTGCGCTTCATATGATTTTGACAGAGTATTTGTAACAGGTGAGAATGCCGATGATTTTATCAGAGGAGCTCACATGATAAATATGAAGCTCGAAATAGTAAAATGTAAAGATACGGAAGATGTCAGCAGACGTCTCGAGGATTATGTAAGAGACGGAGATGCAATACTCTTCAAGGCTTCTCACAGCTTCGGCTTTGAGAAAGTTGCAAAGAGCTTTATCGAGAAGGGAAATGCCTGACGGATGGCAGAGAAGAAAAGAAAATCGATAATTCCGGACATGCCGGGGAGTGAGAAAGTTCATGCTCCCGAGCCGAAGCATGACCAGGTAACCGATATCGACAAACTTATCGAACCGCCTTCAAAGAATGTGATGGAAGGCATTAACGCCGCTTCCATCGAAAAGGCCGTTAAGTCTTCAAACATTCCGATGATCATCATGATCTTCGTCATGCTCGTTTTCGGACTCATCATCCTTTATTCAGTATCCGGTCCTGACGCATACGGCCAGTTCCAGGACTCATCCTGGTTCCTTACCAGACAGATAAGATTTACCGTTGCGGGAATCGTCATGATGTTCATCATTGCGTTCATCCCGATCGATTTCTTCAGACAGAAATGGATCTGTATTTCAGCATATGTATTGAGCCTCGGTCTTGCATTCATGACGCTTGCTCTCGGCGTAGGACGTGAGCACGGTGCGAGCCGCTGGATCAACATCGGACCTATCCAGCTCCAAAGTTCGGAGATCATCAAGGTCGCTCTTATCGTTGCGTTTGCGGGATACCGTTCATTGATCGCAAGACTCAGAAGCGAAGGTAAGATCAAACCGGGAAAAACACGCCGCGCAAGACTCATTATCAATACTGCGGTTGAGTTCATCATTCCTGTCGTCTTCTGTATCCTGGTCGATGTCATCATCCTTTTGCAGCCGCATCTTTCATGCTTCATCATCGTTGCCGCAGTCGTATTCATGTGCGCATTGGTTTCTGAGATCTCATTGAAGTCATGGCTTACCGGATTGGGTGTCCTTGCAGTTCTCGGAGGCATTTTAGGAGCACTTGTATTTGCCGTAATGCCTGCAGCAAAGCGCGAAAGCTTTATGAAGAACTACGCGCACGTGTTCAAGCGAATCGCTATCTTTACGGCGGACGAGGAAGAACTCGACAACGAGGAAGAGGGTCTTACACGAGACGATACAAGACAGGTTGATAACGCCCACAATGCATTAGGTTCCGGCGGCATGTGGGGTGTCGGTCTCGGCAATTCCAGATCTAAATATAATTACGTATCAGAGGCTCAGAACGACTATATTTTCTCTATCTATGTAGAGGAAACGGGCTTTGTCGGAGGGGTACTGCTGATACTTATGTATATGGTTATGTTCGTCATGTGCGTCATTGTGTGCTGGCGGGCCAAAGATGTGTTCTCGAGGACTATTGCGACCGGATGTACGGCGCTGATATTCGTCGAAGTTCTGATGAATATCTCCGTTGAGCTGCAGGTCATTCCTGCTACGGGCGTAACGCTTCCGTTCGTAAGCTACGGCGGTACGGCGCAGGTCACGCTCCTTATCGCTTACGGACTTATCCTTTCAGTATCCAGAAGCGGAACATTAAGCCTTGAAAGAAAGAAGAGACAGGCCGCACAGAGATTGATGAAACCGGGAGCAAGAACCTGAGATTACAGGCGGAGGCACTTCAGGACATATCAATCCTGCTCTTGCCATTGCAGATCTTCTTGAAGAAGAAGCCGAAGTAAACGGCGATGACTGCAAGATAATATTTACCGGAAGAAAGATCGGTCTTGAAGGCGAACTTGTGCCCAAGGCCGGTTATGAATTTAGAAACGTTGAAGCTCTTCCGATGCCGTATAAGCCCACGCCCAAAGCGTTTAAGGCCCTTATGGCAAATAACAGAGGAAAGAAGCAGTGCCTTGATCTCATTAGGGAATTTAAGCCTGATGCCGTAATCAGCACCGGCGGATATGTAAGTGCTCCTCTTATCATGGCGGCAAAGAAATGCAAGGTTCCCGTAATGATCCACGAAGCAAACGCTTTCCCCGGAAGAGCAAATAAACTCTTTGCCAAGGGAAGTGCCCTTGTAATGACGGGGTTCCCGGGTCAGGAATCGATATTTTCAAAAGCTCAGAGAGTCGTATATACGGGCAATCCCGTAAGAAGCAACATGTTCGGAAGAACAAAGGAAAAATCCCGTAAGGAACTCGGCATTGAACCTGATGCAAAATTCGTGTTTATCATGGGCGGATCACTGGGCTCTGCGACACTTACAAACTTCGTTTTCGACACAGCGAAAAAGGAAGCTTTCAAGGATGTTCACTTCGTGATTTCAGTCGGAAAACACAACTCCGTTGAGATCAAAGATGATGTCTTAAATCTTCCCAATCTTGAGATAAAAGAATACATCGACAGGCCCGATCTTTATATGTCTGCGGCTGACTGCTCGATCCTCAGAGCAGGTGCTGTTACATGCGCTGAGATCACTGCCACTGGAGCCTGTGCGATCATGGTTCCTTATCCTTATGCGGCACACGACCACCAGACCTATAACGCGCATTCCCTTGCGGATAAAGGCGCAGGCATCGTGGTAAGCGATAATGACGTTAAAGAAGGAAAACTGGAAGGCGTTCTTACTGATCTTCTGAATGATCCCGAAAAGCAGGAGCAGATAAGGAAAGCAAGCTCCGGACTTGCGATAAAAGATACCGGAAAACGTATAACGGATGCGATCAAAGAGGCACTTGGGAATGATCAGTAAACTGATACAATAGTACCTATGGATGATAAAGAATTAGACAGTTTGTTCGGCAGCGACAGCGAGAATTTCAAGAAGGCCATCGAAGAAGAGGAAAAGGCCTTAAAAAAGCCTGTGGTAAAGAAGGCTGTTAAGAAAGAGCCCGCTGAGAAGAAAGCCGATAAAAGAAAAGAACAGGCTGCCGAAAGATCTGCTGAAGAAAAGCACGCTAAACCCACTGACAAAAAGGAAGCCAAGAAAGAGCCTGAAGAGAAGGTTTCTCCTGATAAAAAAGACGAGGACAGGCCCAAGGAAAAGCCTGAAGATAAGGAAAAGGAACCGGAAGAAATAAAGGCTTCCGGCGAGCCTGAAAAGGACGAATCCGATGAGGACAAGTCTGATAAGGAAGGCTCTGACGAAAAAGAATCAGATAAAGACGAAGACGGTGAAGAAGGCGAAGAAGATAAGGAAGACGAAGAAGAGTCTTCTGAAGAGGAGTCCAAGAAGCCTGAAGATAAGCCTTCCGCGCCCGCAAAGGCCCGGAGGCAAAGGGTCAGACGCGAACCTGAACCCGAGCCTGCTAAGAGCCAGGGCGAGATGATCCCGCTGTCCGGCAAGAGCATATTTGCGATCGTACTGGCTCTTGCAGTCGTCGTAATGGTCATTCTTGTTATGTTCCTGCCTGCTTTCAGGGTTAGAAACGCCACGGTTGAAGGAAATGTCGCGCTGAGCGACCAGGAGATCCTTGCGGCAGCAGGACTTGAATATAATGCTCATCTCATGAGCGGTATCAGCGGAAATATCTTTGATGTCCTGAGGCTTAATTACGGTAAGACCGAAGAACGCATAATGAAGGAAAACCCTTACATTGAGGACATCAGAATAACCATCAAGCTGCCGTCTACCGTCGAGATAAAGGTCAAGGAGAGAAGCAAGATCTGCTATATCAGAACTCCTGACGGCTATGCGGCTCTCGATAAGGACGGAATAGTCCTTGAGCTCTCGTCTTTTGATTCGGGAAAAGACGTAAGACCCGTTATCTGCGGGCTTGACGTCAAATACTGCGAGCTCGGAAAACCCGTCAGGATCGATAACATGAACGACTATAAGAAGGCGATCATCGTTCTCGGAGCCATTCTGGCAGCGGATAATGCGAGCATCGGCGATGAATACCAGATGTTCGAAAACACCGCAGAAGTAAGGATCCTTCCGAGCGGCTATATCTTTCTGACCATTTATTCGCCGTCAGGCCACCTGATCCAGATAAAACTTAACGGTACTGAGTCGATCGGAGACAAGATGGCGTGGCTTTTGTACGTGTTTAACGGCGACGGATTCGATAAGATCACCGTTGACGGCGCCCTCGATATGACCGGAACGACTGAAAATACTTGCTTTCAGCCATTTAGTGCTAATATAAATATGAAAGTTTCTTTACATTCACACAGTATTTCGTGCTGTGCGTATTGATTGAAACTGGTGTTTAGGTTAAAATTTTGAATGGTTAATAATATTTATTTAATCAAGAATTCTTTCAATTATCGGTTGGAACTATAAAAGGATACGGAGGAACAAAAGGATGTCTGAGAGCAAGCACAGCTATTCAATGGACGAATCTAATGTTGCAAGCATTAAGGTAATCGGCGTAGGCGGCGGCGGAAGCAATGCTGTAAACCGCATGGTCGAGAGTGGTGTCCAGGGCGTCACGTTCATCGCAATTAATACGGATAATCAGGCTCTTGCACGTAACAAGGCAGAGATCAAGATACAGATCGGCGAGAAGGTAACCAGAGGTTTGGGCTGCGGTGCAGATCCGAGCGTTGGTGAGAAGTCAGCAGAAGAGTCCAGAGACGAGATCGCTGAGGCTATTTCAAATACAGACATGCTCTTCATCACAGCAGGCATGGGCGGCGGTACAGGTACAGGCGCTGCTCCCGTAGTTGCACAGATCGCAAGAGATCTCGGTATCCTCACAGTAGCAGTAGTTACAAGTCCTTTCACATTCGAGGGTGCTAAGAGAGCTGCTAATGCAGAGCGCGGAATCAGAGAGCTCCAGAAATCAGTAGATTCCCTCATCGTAGTTTCCAACGATAAACTCCTTGACGTAGTTGATGACAATACAAGCTTCGAAGAAGCATTCAACATGGCAGACCAGGTACTCAAGTTCGGTGTTGCAGGTATTTCCGACCTCGTAGCTATCCCCGGACTCATCAACCTCGACCTTGCAGACGTTACACGTGTCATGAAGGACGCAGGTATCTGCCACATGGGTATCGGCCGTGCTTCCGGCGAAGACAGATCAACAGTTGCTATCAAGCAGGCTATCAACTCACCTCTCCTCGACACAACGATCGACGGAGCTACAGGTGTTATCCTTAACTTCACAGGCGGACGCGGAATGCGTCTTTCCGAGATCGATGCAGCTTCATCCATCGTTCGTCAGGCTGCAGCACCCGAGGCAGAGATCATCGTTGGTGCGGTTGTTGACGATTCACTCGAGGATGAGCTCATGATCACCGTTATCGCTTCCGGTTTTGACGGAACGATCAATGCATCGGCAGGCCACAGAGCAAGCACATCAGTTCTCTCAAGAGAGAATCCCACATTGATCACATCCAGACAGCCGGCAAATCCTCAGCCCAGAACTGATTACACACCCAGACAGGCAGAGCCCGCACCTGCACCCGTTCCGGTACAGAGAGCACAGCCCGGCTTCAGATTCGGTGATGATTCAGTAGCTCAGCCCGCACCTGCACCTGCACCGGCTCCCGCTCAGGCACCCGTTCAGCAGATGCCCGTACAGCAGGCTCCTGTTCAGCAGGTTCCTCAGCAGGCACCTCAGCAGCCCGTACAGATGGGCGGCAGACCTCAGGCTAACG
Organism: uncultured Saccharofermentans sp.; assembly: GCA_905234715.1. Lineage (GTDB taxonomy): Bacteria > Bacillota > Clostridia > Saccharofermentanales > Saccharofermentanaceae > Saccharofermentans. Next base: position 19,794 of record CAJOJI010000033.1, on the reverse strand, counting down.
TAGCTCCTCAGGCCGACGAAAAGGCTCAGAAGTCAGCTAAGCCGTGGTTCATGTTCGGTAAGGACGGACAGTAATTTAGAGGAGTGTCAGTTCCGTGATCTGTCCCAAATGCGGCGCGAACGATGACAAGGTCCTTGATTCAAGACCCACTGACGATGGTTTTGCTGTCAGAAGAAGACGTGTCTGCCTTGTTTGCGGAGCCAGATTCTCGACAATCGAAAAGATCGAAGGCTTAAAGCCTATGGTCGTCAAGAAGGACGGAACCAAGCAGTTATACGATCCGGAAAAGATAATGAGAAGTCTGGACGTAGCTTGTCAGAAGCGCGGCGTGTCACAGCAGGTCAAAGAGAATATCTGTTCCGACATTACGCACCTGATTGACGCAAGATTCAATAAAGAGATAACCTCGTCCGAGATAGGCGAGTTTATCATGTCGAAGCTTATGGATATCGACCGTGTGTCTTATGTCCGCTTCGCATCGGTTTATAAGAACTTTACTGATCTGGATTCTTATACGGCCGAGATAAATAATTTCGACGTCGGAAGTGGTGCTTCCGTTGAAGAAAATAAGGGTTTGTAACACTGTTACAAACAGGAAACCTAAGAAGTTGTAGAGCAGGGGTGATCTTATGGCAGCTAACAAGGTTTTGCTCGTCGATGACGATCCGGGCATTATTGAAGTTCTCAAGCTTTATTTTGAGAAAGAGGGATACCAGGTATCCACATGCATGCAGGGCGACAAGGCTGTCGCAGTTTTTAACAGTTTCGTTCCGGATATCGTGATCCTGGATCTCATGCTTCCCGGCATGGACGGTAATGATATCTGCCGCGAGATCAGAAAGACTTCTGACTGCCCGATCATTATGCTTACGGCAAGAACAGATACGCTCGATAAGATCGTTGGTCTTGAGCTTGGTGCTGATGACTATATCCCGAAGCCGTTTGAGCCTAAGGAAGTCCTTGCAAGAGTTAAGGCAGTCTTAAGACGTACAGATAAGCGTGATGCCGCACCTGCTGCTTCAGACAGCAAAGAAGGTTCCACAGACGTTATTACATATCCCGGTTTCTCCGTTGATAAGATCCGTTATGTTGTAAGTGTAGACGGTAATGAGATCTACATGCCGCCGAAGGAACTTGAACTTCTTTTCTTCCTTGCATCCAATCCCAACAGAGTATTCACAAGAGAGCAGCTCCTTGAGAACGTTTGGGGATACGATTTTTACGGAGAATCCCGTACGGTCGATGTTCACATCAAGCGTATCAGAGAGAAGATCGAGAATCCTGACAGAGAGCAGAATTGGAGCATCAAGACCGTCTGGAGCAAGGGTTATAAATTCGAGACGAGGTAATTGATCGATGGCGCCGAGAGCTGATGGTAAGCAGATGTCGGCGGGCTTTGCCGTTTTTCTCATATCGTTTCTAGTACTCACAACATTGATTGTATTTTCAGTCCTGTTGTTTCTTTCCTATGAGAACATGTATAACAATCTCATACTTAAGATCGAGTCTGAAACGCATTCTGCTGCAAACGACCTGGCGTCTGACATAACTTCAGTTACATCTCTTCAGTCCGTTCCGTTCGAATATACGATCAATGATGACGGTTCGGATAATTTCAAGAATTCCAGAATAGTAGATAAGTTTGTTAACTCACAGACTTACCGTTCAGATGGCTCTGTTTATATCACAGATGTCGACGGTAAGATCTACTGCCGTAATTCCTATGTTATGGATGTTGCAGACAACATTCTCACAACTGAGGAAGGACCTTTGTACATTGCTCAGCCGGACGTTCTCGAACTGCTTAAGACAGCTGAACAGATCGGCTTTTCGAGAACCGGTTCACATAACACGGGTAAGATCATTTCAATAAGCTGCGTAAGGATTACCGGCACACCTTATTTCTGCATCGTAAGCAACAGCGAGGATACGGATCAGACAAAGAATGAGTACGTAAACGTAATCCTCATTCCTGCAGTCGTTGCTATGATAATCGCGATGGTCCTCTATGTCGTATTCGTATACTTCAGCCTCATGCCTGTTAAGGATATCTCCCAGGCGATTGCAAAGGTTGCAGAAGGCGATTATTCGGTAAGAGTAAGCCCCAAGTATTCAGATCCCAGCGATTACACGACGCTTTCCGTTTCTGCTGATAGAAATAACCGAATCGGTTATGATCGAATCTCTTGAAAACCAGGAACATGACAGAGAGATGTTTATCTCTTCCATCGCGCACGATATCAGAACTCCTCTTACATCGATCAACGGATTTGTAACCGCCATGATCGACGGTACGATTCCTGAGGAAAAACAGCCTCATTATCTCGAGCTCATCAAGCAGCAGACGGACAGGATCAGAACGCTCGTAACCCAGATGACAGAAGCATCTTCGCTCTCTCATCCAGATCCCGATATGATGGAAGAATTCAATATCAACGACATGATCAATGACATCGTTGATAACCTTGAAGCACAGCTCATGGACAAGCAGATAAGGATAATCAAATCTCTTGATCCGGGTCCCGGAATTATCGTTTACGGTGAAGCCCAGCAGCTCTGCAGAGTAATCATCAACATCATCACTAATGCCATCAAGTTCACGCCTATGAACGGCGAGATCAAGATTTCCACGGAATCTAATGCGAAGCTGAGAAAAGTATTCATCTCGGTTGAAGACTCCGGTGCCGGCGTTGAAGAGTCCAAGAGACAGAGGATCTTTGAGAGTTTCTATCAGGCTGATCCTTCCAGAAAATCAGAAGGTTTCGGTCTTGGTCTTTATATCTGTAAGCAGATCCTTGCAGGTCACGGTCAGACGATCATATGTGACGAAGGAAGAGAATTGGGCGGAGCGAAATTTGTTTTCTCATTCCCTTATCCGCCTGAGAATCAGGAGCAGTAAGTTTGGCCGTTAACAGCTCGAAAATCAAGGCTATTGCAAAGCAGACTTATGATGCACTGTCAACCGAATTTCCTGACAGTGCATGTTCTCTTGATAACGATTGTCCCCAAAACTTAGCCATAAGAGGCATATTGTCCGCACAATGCACCGATAAAAGGGTTAATATAACAGCGAAAGATCTTTTCGATAAGTATCCTGACATGAAGCAGATAGCTGATGAGGATCCCGAAGTTATCGCTGCGATAATAAAGCCGTGCGGGCTTACAGCTTCGAAGACTAAATCTGTCATAGCATTTGCAAAGAAGTTTACTGAAGAATGGGGCGGAGTTATTCCCAACGATGTCGATCTTCTGATGGAAGTTCCCGGCATCGGCAGAAAGATTGCAAACCTCATTGTCGGAGAGGTCTACGGCACAGCTGCAGTTGTCGTTGATACGCACTGCAAGCGCGTCATGAAGAGAATAGGAATAACAGAAAGTGATGACCCCTCAAAGGTCGAGAAGGACATAATGAAAGTATTCCCTGAGGAACAGTGGATCAGATTAGGCCATTTGTCCGTTGATCTCGGACGCAAATACTGCACGGCCAAATCCCCTAGGTGTGAAGAGTGCCCGCTCTCATCCTTCTTCTGCAAAAGGAGGGTGTGAACTTGGCTGCCATTCACCTTTCCAATCCGGTCAAGGATCTTTACGGCATCGGTCCTTCGGCAGAAGAAAAACTTGCCAAGCTCGATATCTACACGATATACGATCTGATTGCATTCATACCGTGGCGTTACGACGACTGGTCCAATGTCGGAACCATCGCATCTTTTGATATGAATGACCGCTTTGACGATAACTCCGGATTCGATCTTTCTTTCAGAGGAACAATATCTACCAATCCTTCGGTCAACGTTACGAGCAGAAAGAAACCCTTGAGTTTTTTTGTAAGCGACGGCACCGGAAGGATAAAGCTGACATTCTTTAACTCACAGTATCTCGCAGGCAAATTCTCGTTAGGTGACGAGTGTTTTGTGCATGGTTCGGTCACTCTTTTTAACGGCCAGATGCAGATGGTAAACCCTTATATCGAGAAGGCTGAAAAGATAGAAGATACTTCACTTGTAAGACCCGTATATCACCTTACTGCAGGACTTACATCCAATAATATTTCGAAGTGGGTAAGAACAGCACTTAAGCTCTGCGGAGACGAACTTCTGTCATGCATTCCTGCAAGGATTGCAGAGCAGAAAGGTTTTGTATCACCTCTCGAAGCTTACGAGATGGCGCATTTCCCGGCATCACTTGATGATGCGAGAAGAGCCAGGGAGCAGTTGGCTTATGAGGAGCTTATACTTCTCGGCATCGGCATGAAGCTTTACAGCAGCGGACACGGCGTAAAGGAGATTGCAGAACAGGTAATCCCTTCAGGTCCTAACGGAATAGACAGTGAATCCCATCAGAAGTGGAAGCTCATCAAGGGCAATCTCGGATTCGCTCTTACAGAGGACCAGGCAAATGCTTTCCGCGACGTGCAGACTGACCTTATGTCTACGACGCCTATGAACAGACTTATCCAGGGCGACGTAGGTTCAGGCAAGACTATGGTAGCCGCTTTATCCATGCTCATTACCGCTCTGATGGGCAAGCAGGCAGTTCTCCTTGCACCGACATCAGTTCTTGCTTCGCAGCACTATAAGACCATTTCAAAGCTCATGCAGAACAGCGGAATGGACCCCGTTCTCTTGTTAGGCAAGACAAAGCCTTCCGAGAAGGCCGAGATAAAAGAAAAGATCGCCGACGGCAGGGCAAGGGTAATAATCGGAACGCACGCGCTTCTTACAGATGATATTAAGTTCCATGATCTTGCTCTCGTAATAGCAGATGAGCAGCACCGTTTCGGCGTTAAGCAGAGAGAAAAACTCTTGTTTAAAGACACCGCAAAAGACGGTACGGTAAAGAGCGTGCACAACCTCATAATGACCGCCACACCGATCCCCAGAACGCTCGCAATGGTCATTTACGGGGACATGGCTACATCTGTCATCAGACAAAAACCCATGGGCCGTCAGGAGATAACGACATGGTTTGTAAACTCCAAAAAGAGCAAGGCCATAGAAGAGATGATGAGCGTCAAGCTCGCAGCAGGCGAGCAGGTCTATATCGTCTGTGCAAAGATCGATAAGGACGAGACCGAAGCAGGCGCCGACAACATGCTGGGAGACCCTGTCGGAGGAGACGATTCCGTAACCAATGTTTTCGAGATGAAGAAGATGGTCGATTCCATGAGCAATCTTTCGCAGTATTCAAGCGCCGTTCTTTACGGCTCCATGAAGGAGAAAGAAAAGCTTGAGACCATGGAAAGATTCCTATCCGGAGACATCAAGATCCTCATATCCACAACGGTAATCGAAGTAGGCGTCGACAACCCCAATGCGAATGTCATGATAATCATGGATGCCGACAGATTCGGTCTTTCGACGCTTCACCAGTTGAGAGGAAGAATCGGAAGGGGAGATAAGAAATCCTTCTGTCTTCTCGTATCAGAATCAAGATCTGAGCTCGCGCTGTCCAGAATGAAGATGATGTGCGAATCTTCAGACGGTTTTGAACTGGCCGAAAAAGACCTTGAATTAAGAGGCCCGGGCGACTTCTACGGCACGAGACAGCACGGCATCCCTACATTAAGAGCCGCAAACCTGTATACTGATATGAAGATCGCGACTGAGGCGACTGAAGCCGTCAATAAGATAATCGAAGAGGGCGGTGAGGAAGCTGACCGTCTCAATGAAGCGATAAAGAAAATGTTCGAACTGAGATTCGCAAGAAAGATGGAGCAGATCTGATGCCGAGAGTAGTAACGGGAAGATTCAGGGGAACCATACTGCAGGCTCCTGAGGGCGATAAGACAAGGCCTACGACCGATAAGGTCAAGGAGGCTCTGTTCTCCATTATCCAGGCTGACGTGCCGGGTTCTTTGTTCCTTGACCTGTTCTCCGGTTCCGGACAGATCGGCATTGAGGCATTAAGCCGCGGTGCTGAGCGCGTGACGCTCGTTGAGAGAAGCGGCCAGGCTGCATCCATAATCTCCAAAAACATAAGCAAGATCAGGATGGAAGGCTCCGATGAGATAAGGTTTCTCAAGAAGAGCACTGCCCAGGCACTGGAGCTTTTAGGGCAAGCCGGCGAGAAATTTGATATTATATTCATGGATCCTCCCTATAAGGACGTGCCGCAAAGGCTGGAAGAGACGGCAAAGCTTATCTCGGAGTACGATATGCTCGCTCCGGGCGGCATGCTTATCGTAGAACACGACAAAGATTGCGAAATGCCTGAGGAAATAAGCGGTCTTAAGTGTGTTCGTTCTTGTAGTTACGGGATTACAGTGATAACATTTTTTAAGGTATAAATTTCGGAGGATAGGATTTTTGAAGGTAATGCTCTTCCCGGGGACGTTTGATCCCTTCACAAGAGGTCACAGGGACATAGCCAGAAGAGCTTCAAAGCTCTGTGACAAGCTGGTAGTCGCTGTTATGGAGAATGCCGCCAAAACTCCTTTGTTCACTCCGGAAGAGAGGGTTGAGTTGATCAAGCTCTCACTGAAGAACGATGGGCTGGATAATGTCGAGGTCATGGCTTGGGGAGGCCTTTTGGTCGATCTTTACCAACAGCTCGGATGCTGTGCTTCCGTAAGAGGCATCAGATCAGAGTCAGACTTCAGATATGAATCCGAGCACGCACTTGCCAACCGTCTGCTTTATTCAGGCTACGACGCAGTGCTCCTGCCCTGCAGAGACGATCTGTCGCTTATCAGTTCTTCTATGGTAAAGGAAGTCGGTTCATACGGAGGGGACATCTCAAAGATGGTTCCTGCCGAGATAATAGATCTTGTAAAGGATAAATTATTGAAAGGAAGGACATAATAATGGAGAACAGCAATTTCAATCAGGGCGGACAGCGCTATGACGCTATCAAGCATATCGACTATCTTATCGATATGGTTAAGGATGCATCTAGTGTTCCTTTCTCAGATAAGTGCTCTATTGAGAGAACAGAGACCATCAATTCACTTCAGATCTTAAAGAATAATCTTCCCGCTTCCGTTGCACAGTCCAATGACATCGTAGCAAGAGCTCAGGATATAATCAGCACAGCAAGAGAGAAGAACAAGAAGATCATCGACGACGCTAACCGCATGTATGCCATGAAGGTTAACGATCACGAGATCACAAGAGGCGCAAGAGAAGAAGCTGCCCAGATCATTGCAAACGCTGAGGCTCAGGCAGAAGAACTCAGAAGAAACGCTCACATCTATGTTAAGTCTCTCCTTGAGAACGTTAACGAGACTCTTTCTGACAACATGGCCAAGATCCAGACAAACCTCACTGAGATCAACAGCACTCTTGATGAGACAGAGTGATACTCAGGCTCAGGTTTTAGTAAAGAATTGAGAAAAGCATTAACGGCCGCGTCACATTTTTCGCGGCCGCTTTCTTATAAAGGAGGTGACCGGTAATGATCCTTGGAATTGAGATCCGTAACTTCGACGTTTTCGATACGGATAAGGCAGGAATCCTTATTGATGATTTCATTGAGAATAAAGACGGCGGAAAGTCTTACAACAGTCTGCGCGGTCTCAATGCGTTTATCGGACGCAACAATACCGGCAAGACATCCTTCATGGGATGCATGGCTTTCCTCAAGGACTGTATCACCCAGGGCTGTGCCGTTGCTTCCATAAGCTACGGCAGACCGGGCTTTGCCAACATGACTCCGGACATTTCAAGTCCTTCCACGTTCAGAGTCTTCTTCAAACTCGAAGATAAAAAGAATGGCTGCCCCAGGTATATCCAGTATGAACTCGGCATAGTTACGAGCAGATACATGAGTCCTGTTATCGATGAGGAAAAGGTCATCATCGTAGGCGAGGTTGAAGGTGAGAAGAAGCCTGTCACCATACTTGATATGAAGGGCGGCGCAGGCACGATAATCAATCTTGCGGATTCAGCCGACAAGGCGGATATCGGTGTTGAAGACGAGCACCTCACGGCTTTGAGCCTGTACGGAAAGATAACCGGATACAGGGATTTTGTAATGCTCTATAAAGAGATATCCGCATGGTTCTTCTGCAGTTTTTCATCAGAAGAACAGAGCTCTTATTACTACGAAGGCGGCGCACCCGGCGGACATAAGCACCTTAACAGCTCAGGTTCTAATGTCGGCAATGTTCTTGAATACATCAAGATGAATGATGAAGACGAATACGAGCGCGTCGTATCTGAGATCAAGGATAAGATCCCTGCGATGAAGCATAAGAAGAATCTTCCTCTTGCGCTTAAGGAGAGTCCTGATAAGCTCTTCCTTTATCTGCTCCTGCTCCGTGATAAGAGCCCCAGATCGACTATCTTTATCGAGACGCCAGATAAGGATCTCTATCACGATATGGTCGATGTATTAAGCGATGAGATGCGTGACTACACGATGAAGAATCACTACTGCCAGATAATATTCTCAACGCACAATCCTTACATAATCGAGACTTTGTCTCCAAAGGAAATATGGATCTTTGAACGCAGTTTCGAAAAGGATGACGGCGACGTTGCGATTCGCTGCGCAGGCGCTGATCCGCTCGTCATGGAGATGTTCCACCAGGGTGTCGGAATGGGCGCCATCTGGTACGGCGGACATCTGGATACAAGACCGGAAGATGATAACTGAGGCTTTTTGAATGCTGATTGAGATACTGTCAGAAGATAAATCGGGTGCTGTAGTCGTACAGCGTCTGACTGAAAGAATAACAGAGTATGAAGGTGTGGATGTTGAGGTAAACGTTCACCCTCACAGAGGCTGCGGAAGCCTTCCAAAGGACATGACGGCCGCACCGCCGAAGTTTGCAAGTTCTCTTTTGGATCTCCTTCCCGCAAAGCTCAGAGCTTATAACAAAGTCTATGGCGGCCAGGATGTTATCCTCATAATCGCCATGGATTCCGACGATAACGATCCTCAGGAATTAAGACAGATGCTCTATTCCTGTGCATCGAAATTTGCACCTGATATCAGGAGCATTGTCGGACTCAGTACTGAAGAAATAGAAGCATGGATTCTCGGTGATAAAGATGCCATCTGTGCTGCATATCCTGACTGCAAAACCGACGTTCTTGCTTCTTACGAACAGGATTCCGTATGCGGCACATGGGAAGTGCTCTGCAGAGCAATAAGCGATAACGCAGATGAATTGATAGAGATAGGATATCCCGCTATAGGTCATTACAAAGCATTGTGGGCTGAGACCATTTCGCGTTACATGGTTCCGCAGAAGAACGTCTCGCCGAGCTTTAACACATTCAAGATGGCGCTCGTTACTGCTCTCAAGAATCCTGTCCCGATCTACCGCAGGCGTGAGTTCTGATGGCAAGACATATCTACGTCCACAATCCTTTCTGTGCGCGCAAATGTCCTTATTGCGATTTCTATTCCGTAACTGATCACTCATGTGTTGATGAGCTCTATAAAGCAGCTGTAACCGAAGCTGAATTGTTGGGTTCTGTCATTACTGAAACGACGGGAATAAATTCATTTACAGATGCTGACGGAATAGACACTGTTTATTTCGGAGGCGGCACGCCGTCACTTCCTGACAGCAGACTTATTACTGAATTGTTAGCTGCAATTAAGAAGAACTTTTCCATTTCAAAAGATGCTGAGATAACGATAGAAGTTAATCCTTCATCGGTGAGGGAAGACAAGCTGGAAGACTATCTTAAAGCGGGCTTTAACCGTATATCGGTAGGCATACAATCGTTGGACGATGAGGTGCTCAAAACACTCGGCAGACTTCACGATTCAAAGGGTGCGGTTGATGCGTTAATGATGATCACTGCATCGGGTTTTACGAATGTTTCCGCTGATCTTATTACCGGTGTTCCGGGTGAGACTCTTGAAGGAATTAAGAGCGACATAAAGACGTTTTATGAGCTCGGTGTAAAGCACATAAGCACTTATTCTCTGAGCATAGAAGAAGGCACTCCTTTTTTCGAAAGATACAGTAAGACATTGGAAGAATTTGTGTCTCCCGAAAAGGAAAGAGAGATGTATCACGGTACGCGCGAATTCCTTCAGAACTTAGGTTATGAGACTTATGAGATATCCAACAGCGCGCTGCCCGGATACAGGAGTATCCACAATTCTTCTTACTGGAATTCATGTGAGTATTTTGCGATAGGCGCAGGCGCTCACGGATATATCGGTGATATGAGATACGGACATAAAGACGATGTGGTTTCTTATATCAAAGAGATGAAGACAATTACTTCAAAAGACTATAAAGATTTTTTCGAAGGCAGCAGGGAAGACCTTGTTTCTCTTTATGTTGAAGAGATGCTTAATGAAGACGATAAGATGCGCGAAGTTCCTTTCTTAAGACTTCGGACTTCGGAGGGAATCCTTCTCGATGAATTCCGTAAGATGTTCGGAAAAGAATTCGAAGATGTTTTCGCTGATGAAGTGGAATCAAATATCAGCAAAGGATTACTTGAGCGCAAAGAAAGAACGCTCCGGTTAACACGGAGCGGTCTTGATCTTGCCAATAAAGTTATTGAGGATTTCCTTTAAGCTTAAGCTTTTGCTGCAGCTTCCTGCTCTGCTCTGTACTTAGCTTCGTCAGCCTTTCTGATTGCAGTACGCATTATCTTGCCGCTGGTGGTCTTGGGAAGCTCTTCAACGAACTCGATAACTCTGGGATACTTATAAGGCGCCGTAGCGTTTTTAACGTGATTCTGGAGCTCTTTTACGAGTTCGGGAGAAGCCTTTTCCTTATATGCTTTTGTGAGGACGATAGTAGCTTTAACTACCTGACCTCTCATGGGATCGGGAACAGCTGTTACTGCGCACTCGAGAACTGCATCGTGAGTCATGAGAGCACTCTCAACTTCGAAAGGTCCGATACGGTAACCGGAGCACTTGATAACGTCGTCGTTTCTTCCTACGAACCAGATATAACCCTCAGGATCTCTCCATGCGGTATCACCTGTGCTGTAGTCTGCGCCGGGCCACTGATCAGCCATTGCTTCAGGATTCTTATAGTACTCACGGAAGAGTCCCGTGGGCTTTGAAGAAGCATTCTTGATAACGATGTTTCCAACGATACCGTCTTCTACGGGAACACCGTTCTCGTCAACAAGCTGGATGTCGTAGATAGGTGTGGGCTTACCTGTTGAGCCGGGCTTTACTTCGAGCCAGGGGAAGTTTGCGAAAAGAACGCTTCCTTCTGTCTGACCGAATCCTTCACGGATCTCAAGACCGGTGTACTTCTGCCACTTGTAGAATACTTCAGGATTCAAGGGTTCGCCTGCCATTGAGCAGTGCTTGATGGAAGAGAAGTCGTATTTTGTGAGATCTTCCTGAATGAGATATCTGTAGATAGTTGAAGGTCCGCAGAAAGAATTGAGCTTGAGTTTTTCCATGATCTCGAGCATTCTTGAAGCCTTGAACTTCTGTGTATCGTATGTAACGTTTACGGCACCGCAGATCCACTGGCCGTAGATCTTGCCCCATGCAAACTTTGCCCAGCCTGAGTCAGCCTGTGTTAAGTGACGGCATCCGTCGTAAACCTGCTGCCAGTACTTGGCTGTTACGATGTGGCCCAAAGGCAATGTGTAGTCGTGCAGGATCATCTTAGGCTCGCCGGTCGTACCTGATGAGAAATAGATCATCATGGGATCGTATGCGTGTGTAGCTTCGTCGCCTGTGGGACGCTCGAAAACAGGGGATGCATTATCGATATCATCTGTAAGTGATCTCCAGCCTTCGGGTGCCTTGCCGATAACGCTGCAGTACTGAACTGTCTTGCAGTCGGGACGTGCCTTGTTAACGTGCTCTAAGATCTGCGGATCGTCAGCGCAAACGATCATCTTAACGTCAGCTGCATTACATCTGTAAACGATGTCGTGATAAAGAAGCTGGAACGTTGCAGGAATAACCAGAGCTCCGAGCTTATGAAGACCAACCATAGTGAACCAAACTTCAGGACGCTGACGGAGCATCATGAGGACTCTGTCGCCCTTCTTGATTCCCAAGTCCTTGAACATGTTTGCAACGCGGTTGCTCTTTTCGCTTACATCCTTAAAAGTGAAGTGTCTTTCGTTGCCGTCGTCATCGCACCAGATGAGCGCTTCCTTGTCGGGATCTTCCTTGGCATATACATCGACAACGTCAAAACCGAAGTTGAAATCCTCCGGAACAATTATCTTAAAGTTCTCTTTAAAGTCCTCGTAACTGTCAAAATCAATTCTGTTAACAAATCTGCTTAATAAATCCATGGGTATATCATTCCTTTTCTACTTCAATATTTTTGGGGTAGAACTGCTAAATCACTCGTTGATGATCGTGAGGAACTTAGCAGTCTCCGTCACGGCTCTCTGTCCGTGAGGCTTCTCAGGATTGAAGTAAATGGAATCTCCTGCCTCGAGTGTGAATTCTCTGTCTCCGACGACTACTCTGATCGCGCCTTCGATGACATAGTTGAACTCCTGACCGCCGTGGCGGACGAGCTCAGCTGTCTCTGACTTGGAGAGTGTAACGATCATCGGATCCATCTGTCTGTGCTTATAGTTGAAAGCGAGGGCGCTGAAAGAATAGCCGGGATAACGCTCGACCTTAACGCCGTTGCCGCCTCTTACCACTGTATAATCGTCCATTCTCGGGACGTCGCCTGTCATCAGTACTGTGGGATCCACCTTGAAAATGCCTGCAACCTTGTAAAGGATGCTGATCGGGATTTCTTTTTCGCCGTTCTCATATGCTAAATACTCTTCTGCGCTCACGCCACAGCCTGAAGCAACTTCTTCTGCGGTCAAGTCGAGGATGTCTCTAAGCTCTCTGATTCTGTCAGATATCTGCTTAATGTATTCGTTCATATTGGCCTCCTGATGTATATTGGTCAGCGAATGATTATTGTACAACATTATTTACGCGCGTGCGAGTTTTATTATATTACTTTATATGAGCCCGGCAGTGAACCAACGATTTGTAGAAACTACAGCAGCCGAAAACCCTGATTTTTATTGTTTTCTGATAATGCGAAAAGCAGTAACCGCCGTAAAACAACAACGTTAGTGTTGACTAACTCGGAAACCGGTTGTTAGAATCGGTGCTGTTGAGGGAGTAGCAGACGCACTTTTGCGTTGTATAAGTCAACATACTGGTATAATACCTGGCTTATTCTGATATGTGAGACTCAAGGCTAATACAGGTGCCTTGGGTTATTTTTTTGCCCGGGCATCAGGACGGAGGATAATTCAAATGATCCAATTCATATTTAATTCCGTGCTCTTGGGAGTGGGCCTCGCTATGGATGCCTTCTCAATCTCAGTTGCCAACGGAATAGTTGAGCCCGACATGAGAAAGACCAGGATGTTCAAGATCTCAGGCGTTTACGCAGTCTTTCAGTTTCTCATGCCGCTTATCGGCTGGTTCCTGGTAACGACAGTTGCCGAGATATTTACCGCATTCCATAAGTTTATCCCGTGGATCGCACTGTTCCTTCTTCTCTTCATCGGCGGAAAGATGGTCTTTGAAGGAATTAAGGATAAGAAGCAGGGCGGCAAAAAGAAGAAGGAAGAGGTTAAGGAAGCAAAGAAACTCACCTGGGGTGCGCTCATCGTTCAGGGAGTCGCAACTTCCATAGATGCTCTTTCAGTAGGATTTACCATCGCAGATTACTCATTTTTACGAGCATTTGCCTCATCTTTGATAATTGGAGTCGTAACGCTTGTGATATGCTTATTGGGGTTGATCTTCGGCAAGAAGATCGGCGCAAAATTCGTCAGTACGGCCACGATAATCGGCGGCGTAATACTGATCCTCATAGGAATAGAAATATTTGTGAAAGGCTTTCTTGGCCTTTAAGGAAAGGATTTTAACATGGCAAAAGTTGCAGTATTCATAGCAGACGGCAGTGAAGAGGTAGAGGCAATTACGCCCGTTGACCTTTTAAGAAGAGCAAAGGTTGATGTTGATGTGGTATCCATCATGCCTTCACTCGAGATCTGCGCTTCAAGAGACGTAAAGATCACGGCAGATAAGCTTATCAGCGAGATCAACTTCGAAGATTACGATCTTCTCGTTCTTCCGGGCGGCGTAAGAGGAACAAACAACCTCAACGCTTGCGAGGAACTTAAAAAGAATCTCGTTAAGTTTAACGATCACTGCGCTGCCCCTACTGTCTTTGCAGGTCTTGGTCTTCTTAACGGCAAGACATCAACATGCAACCCCGGTTTCTGGGAAGAGCTCCGCAAGGGCGGTGCCAATGTCATCGAAGACAGCAAAGTTGTAGTTAACGGCAACATGATCACAAGCCAGGCAATGGGCACATCAGTCGATTTCGGTCTTGCTCTCGTAGGTTTCCTGTGCGGTGAGGAGGCCAAAGAAGAACTGCGTAAAAACATAAGGTTTGGCGCTATTTAGCATTGTTACAACGCTGTTTTAGTTGAATAATAGACTCGAATCATTTACAATATTGCGAGTTTGGAGACGTATCGAAGTGGTCATAACGGGGCGCACTCGAAATGCGTTTGTCGGGCAACCGGCACGAGAGTTCGAATCTCTCCGTCTCCGCCATATTAGGGCAACAAAAAAGACAAGATGCCCTCAAAAACCCGCAAACATTGTGTTTTATGCGGATAAGGCAGTAATGCAAAGACAGAGCATAGCATCAGTTTACAGGGACAGAGACCGATGGGATTTGACATATCCTGTCGGTCTTTTTCTATCATTACATTGACCGGGCTTTACTCTTGACACAAGCCTGTCTTACGACCTCGGAATGGAATTGCAAGCAACGCGTTTGTGTACACAAACGCATGGGAGAGCTTGTCAGGGAATCCCTGAGACCCTTTTGACGCACTCGATCCGAGTGCTACTTATTTGGAAGAGCATAAAGGGGTTTTAGGGGGCGCACCCTAACAAGCATTTTGTATTTGTGGTACACAAATACGTTGCTTGCTAAACCATTCCGAGTTGCTATAACAGGGAGTATGTCAAGAGAATAGGGGCGCAATCAAAATGAGTCAAGAGTTTATTTGAATACGTAAATATCATCTTACTGGTTCGTTAGTATAAGAGATACTTTTAGGATAGAATCAAGCGTATGATTCTAAAAAAAGTCATAGAGCCACCTTTTTGAGGACAAGCATAAAAAGCACGAATTATTGACATTTACTGATATTATACTGGTATACGGCTAAGTAAGGATTCCTAGTCGTGAAAAAACCGCAGTAAGCAGATCTAAGAAAGAAATTTAATGGCCTAGACTCAACTGTTTTCAAAGATTAATCGTTGTACAGTCCTATGCAAAATAATATGCTTTGCATATGATTATTAAAATTAGTGTTGACACCAAATGAGATAATACCTACAATTTATACAAATCTATGCAAAACGATGTGAAATGCATATAAGCGTATAAACCGAGGTATTACATTGAAAACGCGAGCTGAATGTATAAAAGAATACGGATCTGATTATTTTATCAATCAGATGGTTAATTCGGGCAAGCTCTTCCGTGTGGATAAAGGCATTTTTTCCGAAACGGAGCATGTTCCCGAGTTGGCTGTTGTTTCCTTTAAATATCCGCAAACGATCATAACAATGGATACTGCCTTCTATTTATATGGATTGACCGACGAAATACCGGAATTATATACATTGGCAACCAAACGTGAAGCGGCACCGATTGCAGATTCAAGGATAAAGCAGGTGTTCATGCCCAAGGAACTTCTGGATATAGGAAAAACAACCATTGATTATAAGGGGTATTCTCTGCCGATATTTGATCGGGAGAGGATGCTAGTGGAATTGATCAGATTTAAGAGCAAATTATCCTTTAACTATTATAAGGAAATATTGAACAATTACCGTAGATTACTGCCGCAGCTTAATCCCGAGAAGATTCGAGACTATGCGGAAGCTATGCCCAAGCGTGATACTGTGGTAAGAATTCTTCGGACGGAGGTATATTGATGGTCGATCTTGAGGAAATGGCAGCTCAGTACGTTTCTGAGGGCTATAATGACCTGTTGGCGGAATCAAGGGTATGTCAGGACATTATGTTGAAGGCAATCGCCGAAAGTCCACTAAACCGCAATGTTACAATTAAGGGCGGCGTAGTGATGCGCAGTATTACAGGTGATGTGAGGCGTGCTACGCGAGATATCGACTTTGACTTCATAAAGTATTCTATCGAAGAGGATTCAATACGCCGATTTATCAATAAATTGAACTGCCTCGAAGGAATAACGATACAGATTTCAGGTCCGATCGAGGAATTATCACAACAGGAATATCGTGGTAAGCGAGTATGGGTTGTGATCAGGGATAACAGCGGGCATACCTTTAAGACGAAGATGGATCTCGGGGTTCACAAGAATATTCAGATTGAGCAAGACGAATACTGTTTCGATGTTTGCCATGACGATGAAGGTGTTTGTCTGCTTATGAATTCTAAGGAACAGATTTTCGCTGAGAAACTGCGTGCACTTGTGAAGTTCGGTACATTTTCAGGAAGGGTCAAAGATATATTCGATCTCTGTTATCTCTCCGAATATGTTGACGGCGAAAAGCTGATGCGGTGCATTCATACCTATATCCTTGACGATCCCGATATGCTTGAAAACGATATGAACGACATAAGGCGGAGAATAAAGAAAATCTTTACTGACCGTGACTTTACGAAGTCAGTGGAAGAAAGTGGAAAGGACAACTGGCTCAGGATTAAGGCTTCTGTGGCATTTGAACGAATACTTGAGTGTTTGGAAGGCCTGAATTAGGTTTCGTTGAACGATGCAACATTTTTTGAGTATCATTCAGGCGATTTTTGACATAGTTTTATATGTCAGATTTTCAAATAATGCGTTTTTCACCATATATTTCTTATAGGACTGCTTAAGGAAGCATGCGCTACCCGCGTATGGTATAATTATTCAATAAGGTAAACATCTTGATACGATTCTATTTCACTTGAAGATCGGAGGTGCTGCTGATGAAAAAGATAATTGCTCCATTATTGGTTTTGACGCTCCTTTTGACAGGTTGTCAAACTGTTGTAAAGGATAGCAGATCTACTGAAGAAACGACAAAACCCAAAGATCAAGAGACAACTACTGAAGCTACAACTTCTGCTGAAGAGACAACTGCCGCAGAAGAGACTACAGAATCTGAAGAGCCTGATTCAGGTGCTTTGAAGAATGGAATGTGGAATCTCACGGATGTATCATATTTTTCCTATGAGGGACAATATGTAAGCCGGCAGAACGGGTATTACATGTTTGATGAATACTTTAAGGGTGATATCGGTGACGGATTTATTCGCTTCGAGCTTTACGGCGGCTATCAGGGTCCTGAATACGATAAGCCCTTTAATCCTTCTGTAGCTACGTTTGTAGTTGAATGTTCGAATCCGGAACAGTATTATGCGCCTGGTGCTGATGTAATGCTGACACTTCGCTGCGAGACGGATAACAGTTACGGAGAAACCCTTGACCCCGCAAGAGTCTATTTCAGCAGCGGCAATGGAAAAGCTACAGGCGACAGGTTCTTCGGATCAAGTATCGGATATTTTGCAGATAAAGACGGTGAAGACTGGTCTCATAAATGGAATACTTCGACCGACTTATTTGCTAAGTTCCCCCAGAACGCTGAAAACGGAGATGAGATAGCAATTGTATTCAGCGTGCCTATAGGCTATGACAGTTATGGTACTGAATTTGAAGACAATTACGGCGGCTATATGTTCTACGTTTGGATCTACACTTATATCGCATAGTAATGAACTAATCTAATAACAGTATTTCAAAAAGGACTCTTGGATCAATCCGGAGTCCCTTTTGTTGAACGATGCACCAGTTTTGGAGTATCATTCAGGTAGTAGTATTTTAAGGCTTTTCAGCACCTCACCCATTTATCTTCATATCATAATATGGCAATTCGTACCAACGGTTTGTTCCTGATAATCTGGTTCGCCGGTTATCATGGTGATGTTGTCGTTTTGTTTTTCCGTGAGTCTGAGCATTCTGACAACACCTGTTTTCGTAGCATATTCTTTTATCCGGCGGTAATGCTTCTCGGCCCTTTCCAGTTTTGAACTATACGCATAAACACTTCGGGAGCAATCCTCAAATACCCGTCTTTGATAAGAAACTCCAGCAATATAACCGACAATGATCAAGGCTCCGGAACGAGAGTTTCGGAGTTTTTTAGCAGTTTGGGCGATTAAACGGACAGTCTGCACCTCCCATGTGGATATGCTATTGACACACTTTACCACGCCTCCTATAATCCAATCAAACATTTGTTCTTTTGAGAGGCGATAGATATGAATGAAGATAGCGAAGCAAGGAAGAGACTAATCAATCCTGATCTCTATGAGCCAATAGAGAGATATGGCGAGCAGTCGTTTGAAATGAAGATCGTCAATACCGTGTTTGAGATAAAGACACACTATAATCCCCAAGGCCGTGTTTCTGTAATGAAACAGTTTCAGGAGTATCTTCTGAAAAACGTGGACGATTCTTCTTTTGGGGAGTATTCTGAAAATACTGATGCTATGCCCGGTTGTCAGAAAGGAGCGAATTAATATGACAACATCAGAGAATAAGGGCAACAACAATAAAATAACAGCACTATACTGCAGATTATCAGTAGATGATACAGATAAGCAGTCAGACGAGGAATCCAATTCCATCAAGAACCAGAAGCAGATACTTCAGGACTACTGTAAGAAGAACGGATACCATAACACAAGATTCTTTGTAGATGACGGTGTCTCAGGTACCACTTTCGACCGTCCAGGGTTCAAGGAAATGGAAGCTCTTGCAGAAGATGGTAAGATCGGAACGATAATCGTTAAAGATCTGTCAAGATTTGGGCGTGAACAGACCGAGATGGGACGTCTTACACAGATTGTCTACCCTTCCCTTGGTATCACATTTATAGCGATACAAGAGCATGTGAATACTTCTATCGGTGAAGGCGTGGAGATTATGCCATTCCATACGATCTTTAACGAATGGTATGCTGCACAGACATCC
Source organism: uncultured Saccharofermentans sp. (assembly GCA_905234715.1). Taxonomy (GTDB): domain Bacteria; phylum Bacillota; class Clostridia; order Saccharofermentanales; family Saccharofermentanaceae; genus Saccharofermentans. Next base: position 832 of record CAJOJI010000033.1, on the reverse strand, counting down.
AAGAAGGTTCGCCAAGTCTGGAAGACAAAGTCGGAACATAATTTGCGTGTTTCTCACCATGTTCCCTTTGGCTATGTCCGAGATAAGGAAGATAAAGAGAAGTGGCTTATAGACGAGGAAGCAGCAAAAGTCGTAAGACATATCTTCGAGATGTTCCTCTCTGGAATGGGAACATCACAGATAGCCAGAAGACTTGAAGCAGAGAAAGTACTCACACCTAATTCCTACTATGCTTCTATCGGACGTGGTTACTCCGTTTACCTTCCGGATAATCCTTACAGGTGGAAAGACACGACTGTATCAGGCATCCTCGACAATAGGAAGTATACCGGATGTATGGTAAACAATGTCTATTCGACTGTAAGCTATAAGGTTCACAGGCTGAATAAAGCCCCTGAAGAAGAGCGGCAGATCATTCCTGATCAGCAGGAAGCTATTATCTCTGAAGAAGACTGGCTGAGAGTTCATGAACTGCGCCAGAACAGGAGACGGCCATCAAAGAGTGGGAAGACCAGTATGTTCTCAGGATTACTTTACTGTCACGACTGTGGGTCAAAACTTCACTTCTGCACCAGTAAATCTTTTGGAGCGAATCAGGACTTCTACAGATGTGCGATGTATAAGAGCGGCGGAGGAACATGTTCGATACATTTCATCAGGAAACCCGCTAATTTAATTCAAGAGGCAATTTTAATTTTTTGTTCTAAGAAAAATGCGCATGTTAAAACGAGCGGACTAGAGTGAATTTCTAGTTCGCTTTGTTTTAGAGAGATTTAGTTTATGCCGCTTCTTGTGCTTCCAAATATTCTTTTACGCGTGCATAGTAAATGCG
>CAJOJI010000032.1:17431-19485 GCA_905234715.1 uncultured Saccharofermentans sp. | reverse complement strand
TTCATATCATCAAATCCTTTGCATTTGATAACATCTTTTCTAAACAACTTTTGCTGCTGTTCGCGTTCCGACTGACCTTTTTCATCCAGCATTTTGTACTTAGCGATCACCGATCTTGCCATTCTTGCAAGATACAGTTCTGCAGCTTGTCCGGAAATCTCGCCTTGTTTATACATATCCGACAACTCAAAATAGATCTGATAGACGCTGTCATAGCGTCTTATCATCGAGGAAGCGGTCATGATCGACGCCGCCCGCATTCGCCTCGCGTAAAATTCCTCGTGACAATGAGCCACCGTACCGTTAGCGTTATACACCAAAAAGGTAAACAACTCGTCTTCGTGGAGGATCCCCTCCCGAAATGTCAGATTATTATCCGTAAGATACGACCTACGAAACAGCATCAGCGGAACTGCAGTACGATACTCATCAGTCGCTAGCAAATCGATCAGCATATCCTGCCCACGTTTTGTTTCATACTGTTTGCTTCGCTCATATCGATAAACATTTGGATCGGGCTCACAATCGGTAAAGAACACAAACGCGTCAAAGAATACGAGTTTTTCCAGCGTATCCGATTTGATCCAGTCATCGCTATCGAGATAATAAACATAAGTTCCCGTCGCGGCAGAAAAGCCGGTATTCCTCGCAGCGGATAATCCTCCGTTTTCGCGATGGATCACCTTTATTCTATTGTCCTTTTCAGCTAGCTCATCACAAGATTTCCCACTACTGTCAGTAGATCCATCATCCACAAGGATAATATCAAAATCCTGCATTGTCTGCTTCAGAACGCTCTCAACACATTCATCAAGGAAGCGTTCCACATTATACACAGGAACAACTACGCTGACCAATGGTGCTTTCTTATCCATAAATAATCCTTTTATCGTTTGATCCTTGACAAAATCGGCGCTGCGTATTTCTTTTTCCACGCAAACCATTTGAGGGTCTTATAAACTTTGCGCGCTTTACCGCTGCGCATTGCTTCAAATACCGCAGTATACTCTTTATTGTAAATGTTCCTGTTGCTCAGGTATAACGAGTCCCTGCACAAAGGATCATCGAGTATTTCTTGAATCCGCTGCATTTGCTCCTTATCCTCCGGACCAAAGGTCTCGTTGCGGATAACGATCGTGCAAAAGTAGAGAATACAGTATTGGATATTCTCGGAAAAATCATACTCCTTATAATTCTCTCCCAATTCCATCAGGTAATGCATCAGCATGCTGATAGACCGCCACATACTATTAGTATAATGTCGCGATTTGGAAGTCTCGCTCGGAGTGTAATGATAGAGAGGTTCCGGTTCCATCACATAATAGGACTTTGAGTGGATCGTACACTCGAAAGCAAAGCAAAGATCCTCACACCGTCTGCTTTTACTATAGTAACGGATATGATTGTCCGACACGATCGAGCGCTTGATCAGCTTGCTCCAGTTGCCCCAGTCTAAGGATCGGAAGGTCCCTATTTTATTGGGGTGTGGCAGCAACTCGGGATAAATCAATTCTTCCGGGTCGAGCGTCAGATTGCTCATGACGATCCCGCGCTCGATGCCAAGCTCGGCATAACACTTTTCGAGATGAGCGGCAGAGTTTTCATGACCTGCGGCACGAGCCACCTCATTAAAATAACTTCCGGGCGCAAAATGCAAATGGGCATCGATGATTTTCATGTAACAGCCTCCATTCTAATCTCTTGAACAAAAAACTTTTTTCTAGTACAATATCAAAAACGCTCGGAGTGAGGATAATATGATCCATATTGTGGTCGATTTGGAAATGAATCCCGTTCGACAGAATCTCAAGGAAGTACGGAGGTATCTGACGGACGAAGTGATAGAGATCGGAGCGGTGAAGCTCGATGACAAATTCAATCAGATAAGCGAGTTCCAATGTTATGTTCGACCGGAACACAGCAAGATAACTCGTCATATCAAAAAGTTGACGGGCATAACCGATGAACTGCTCGAGGATAAGAATGTTTTTGCGGTCGAATTTAAAAACTTCATGGATTGGATTGTGGCGGACGAGGTGACGATCTATTCTTGG
>CAJOJI010000032.1:0-17403 GCA_905234715.1 uncultured Saccharofermentans sp. | reverse complement strand
TCAAGCTCAATGACTTTGATACGCAATGGCTTGAGGATCATTGGGTCGACCTTCAGAAGCAATGCGACGATCGGATCGGATTGCATAACAATCTGGCGCTCAACCATGCGGTGGGTGCAATGAATAAAAATTTCAAAGGAACGCAACACACGGCATTGGCGGACGCAATCAACACGGCGGCGATCCTGACGTTGATGCAAGACGAAGATGCGTTCAAGAAGACGATGCAACCGATCATCGATCTGATCAATCCGAAGCGGCTGTCATCGTCGATCGGGGAACTGTATCCGGAGCTGTCGAAGTTGAAATTCGACGAATGACAATTAACGAGGTAAATCATGAAACGAATGGGGATATTGGGACCGCGCGGCACTCACTCAGAGGCGGCGGCCTTTTGGCTTAACGGGCATGTTGAAGAGCCGATGGAGTTAATCGAATGTCCCGATATATTTGACGTGTTGCATTGGGTAGAGGGCGGAGTACTGGACGCGGGGCTGGTGCCGGTTGAGAACTCATTGGAGGGCTCGATCAACATTACGCTCGACACATTGGCGCGTTCGGAGCGATTAACGGTGTCACGAGAAGTGATCCGGCGCGTGCACAATCAACTGATGGCTCGAGATGGCGTGGTTGAGATCAAAAAAATAATATCGCATGCTCAACCGATCTCTCAATGTCGACGGTACATACGAGAACATTATCCGACGGCGAAGCTCGAAACGGTGCAGTCGACGGCTCGGGCGGCTGAGATAGCGGCGAGCTCGACGATCGAAGAAGGGATCGCGGCTATCTGCACGGCGCGGGCGGGTGAGCTCAATCATTTAACCACAATCGCGGCGGAAATACAAGATAATGTTTTCAACAGTACTCGTTTTTTTGAAGTAGTCAAAAGGCAAGATGTTGATCCGACGGTCGGCGACAAAGTGTTGATCATCTGTCAGATACATGGCGAACGTCCGGGCGCGTTATGTGAGGTGCTCGAGGAGTTTGCGTCTCGGAACGTCAACATGACGCGAATTGAGTCGAGACCGGCACGAACGAAGCTCGGCGAATATATTTTCTTCTTCGATCTCGATACCAATGCTCCGTGCGGAATGTTGGAGGAGGCGATTGCGGCAGTCAAAAAGAAATCGATTTGGCTGAAGCGGTTGGGAGCATTTCCCGTGCTCAAAGCCGTTGATTGATTTTGTTCCATCTGACGGAGTTGACAAAAAAGGCGGGCGCCTTCTCGACAAGGACGTCCGCTGATTTTTATTTCGGCAGTGCTCGATTGAGTTTGACGCCCAACCACGCCGCCGCGCATGCCTTCATCACGTCGCCGGGTATGAAAGGCAGTACTGCCATCGTCAATGCTTGTGTCAAACCGACTTCGCCGACAAACATCATCGACAGCACTCCGCCGACGTATGTCACCGGCACCGCGATCAACACGTCGGCGATCGCATAACGTTTGAAATTCGGTTCCGATCCCTTTGCCATGCTCAACAGCGGGAATGCGACTAACCACGCGAAATAAAATCCGCCGACGGGGCTCAACAGTCGAGCGAGCCCTTGACCGCCCGCGAATACCGGCACTCCGATTGCTCCGAGCAAGATGTAAATGGCGATCACGATGAAAGTCTGTTTGGGCGGCAATAGAAATGCCGTCAGACTCAACGTCAGAGTGAGCGCCGTGACCAGTCCGGGCGTGAAGGGCAACGGGAATGAGATGAATGCCGCCACGCAATTGAGCGCGACACACAAAGCCATTTTTGTCAACTGTCGAGTATCCAACCTTCAACCTTCCTCTCGTCGGCGTCGACGTAAAACCGATCACCGTCGACCGTCAAATATAATTTCTCATCGACTGCCGTAAAGTTTTTGAACCGCAGCCGAATTTTTTTATGCTCGAGCAAACGCGGATCGTTGAGAAGGGTTTCGATGATGAGAAAGCCCGGGACGATAGGTCGGGCACTGCGATGAATTTCATTGTCGTCGTCAACTTCCTCGATGAATGTTTTGATCTCTTCATTTGATATCCTTCCCTGAAGCTTTGTTTGCAAGATATTCTCCTGCCTTTTCGATTACCTCTATCGTGCCGGGTGACATATTGTCGGGGAGTGCATCTAAAGGGAAGAAAGCCTGCTCAATGACTTCTTCCTCCTGCACTTTCATCTCACCTTTAAAGTCAAAGCAGATGTAAATTACAACCGCAAAATAAACTTTGTCCTGATTGGGATATTCGTAGTAAGTGTCTTTGCCAGACCTGATCATGAGTAGCTCCAAGTCACCGCACAAAAGACCGGTCTCTTCCTGAATCTCTCGTCTGGCACACTCCTCAAAGCTCTCGGCCAGTTCCATCGATCCTGCAGGGTAGGCCCAGTAGCCGTTGTCGGCACGTCTTCCTAACAGGATCTCGTTCTTGTCGTTTACCAGGACAACCCCTGCACCCGTAAGGATTATCGGATCATGTCCCAGCTTTTTCCTGATGTCGAAAATATATCCCATTCAAGAGACCTCTGTTTTATGTGTAGTAGTGGTACTGGCTTGCCGCCCAGACGAAGAACAGTGCCGCGAGAGCTCCTGTTACGAGGAAAACGATCGAGAGTACGATGCATACCACAGCCCATTTACTTCTGCGGTTATTAACCTTTGCGATGATTCCTAATATGAGACTGATGATAAGAACTCCGCCACAGCAGCTGACGGCGATGACCATCTTATCCATTATTTCAGTATCCTGAGGCATCTGCATTGACGCGCCAAGCCACAGGAACATACAGACAGGAGCCACAAGTGCGCTTAAGACATACAGTGCAGTAGAAAGACCGCAAAATACGGTGGACAGAGTTTTACCTTTTTCTTCAGACATATGAGTTCTCCTCTCTGTGTTGATGATTCATTTTACCGCATTAAATTGTCAGCAACAAAAATCAAGTGGTGCAGAAAGGGTCTGTCAGGCTGATAAAAGATCAGGAATATGTATTTACGAGCCAGATGAAGAACCAGGAGTTGAGGCCTGAGATCACGAGATTGATGCTGATGTAAACGATGTTCGTGACGGCCCATCTGCTCTTGCGGTACTTTACCTTTGCAACGATGGAAGCGGCAAGGCTTCCGATTATGGCAACGCCGCATACGATCAGTATGAATGTTGACTGGCCTATGTACTTGGAAGTCTTTTCGATTACCGAGATCATGTACAAAATAATGCCGAACGGCAGTGCGCTGAAGAAGAGGCAGGAGACGCCGGTCGAAATACCGCACAACATCATGGCTCTCGAGATGTTCTCATCGAAAGTCAGATAATTGTTGTCTATGTGGTCGTACTTGTGCAGTTTCTTGTAACTGAGTTTCTTTTCCTTAGTCTTTCCCATACGCTATATGCCTTATTCCAAATCTATCTTTATCCAATCCAGTGATAGATTTTACAAGCGTAATTCAGTTTTATCAAGTTAAGTAAAGAGGTAGGGAGATGTCATGGCAGCGAAATAAGATGCGCCGAGGAAACCCAGACCGAACATAACTATATGGATGACGATGCTTATGATTATCATCCACGGTCTCCAGTCGTCGACCTTCTTTGAACCGATAATGATGTATATGACCGTCAGTATCAGATAGAAGACTCCGCCTAATGCGAGCACGATAAAAGGAGAAAAAGTGGTAGTGGATAACGTATCCGTAGCGTTTAATGCAACGTCCAGGAAGTTAAACATCATAAACCAGATAAGGCTTGTTATTACTATTGAGAAGACTCCCTGAATTATAAAATACGGTCCTTTTCCCATGTCGAATTACCCCCTAAAAGATTTTTTACACGAGCATATTATTACAAGATTCAACCGCTTTGTCCATTATCGCGTCAATATCGGCGCCTTCGATATCAAGGCCGACCGCTCTTATCTGACGGACATCGTTGATGCCGTAGAAGCCCTGTGCAAGAGCTTTGACATAACCGAAGCCGAATTCTTCAGGAACGAATGCGCCGCCTGCTGTGGTTACATAATAAAGGCGCGAAGCCTTGCAGAGCGCGATCGGTGTTCCCTGGGGACTGTATTCGAATGTTATGCCGAGCACGTTTATCTGCTCGAAATACTGTTTTAATGCTGCAGGGAAGGAGAGGTCCCAGTAAGGTGCCGCGATAACGACCTGATCTGCCGAAGCAAACTGCTTTGCAAGATCGAACATCGGATCGTCCCAGCAGCATTTTTTCTCAAGCTCGTCCCTTCTCGAAATGAATTCTTCATCGGCTATAGGGAATCTGATCTTTCCGAGATCTGTTTCTACAACGTCGCCTTCAAGTTTTGACAGCAGGACTTCTGCAAGTTTCTTTGTTCTTGAATCTTTTCTTACACAGGCATTGATGAATAAGATCATGGGACTCCTCCTTAAGCCTTATTGAACTGATTATAACATCACGGCTGAAGTTATTTTCGCAATGCCAACTACGGACTTTTTTGATGATCGGCAACACGGCAAAACAGATGTGTTGCCTAATCGACACAAGGGTATTTCATTGATCATTGTTAGTGATATTTACGGATGTTTTAATGAGGCCATCAAGTAAAGGAACACGATATTCGAAGAAAGTGAGGACAATAAAATGAACAACGGCAAATTTATAGCATTGGCATTAACAGGCGGCGCAGTCATCGGAGTCATGTCAGCATGCATTATAGTTATCGCAGGCAAGCCCAAGACAGAACTCGTAAAGGCAGCACCCACGGCTCAGGCCACAGTTACAACAGCTGAGATTAACGCATATATAGAAGAGACAGAAGAAACCGAAAGCCAGAACCCGACGATTAACGTAGCAGGTTTTTATTGCAGCGACAGAGCAAAGATCAGCGTCGACGCAATCGGACTTAAGAGCGCGGCAGTCACGGTAGAGTGGCCCGGTAACGATAACTCAAAGGCCATCTGGTACTTAAGCGGTGCATTCAATGAAGAGACAAAGAGCATCGATTACGACAACGCAGTTAAGAGAGTAATTACATATAACAAGTCCGGTGCTGAGATCTCCGACATCGAGATCTACAGAAGCGGCAAGGGAAGGATCACATTTACAAACGAAGGAATGCAGTGGAACGATTATAACGAAGAGATCGCACGCAACATGGTCTTCAAGTTCAAGGATCCTTCAGATATCGTCGAAGAGGAAAAGCTTCCTGAAATTCTCGGCACAGGCAACATGGGCATCTACAAAAAGATCACAACAATGGAAAAGCCCGCAGTCGAAGAAATCGCATATAACGTCCGCAAGGCATACCTCAACGAGGACTGGAATACTCTTAAGAATCTGATCAAGTATCCGATCAAGATCAACGATACAGAGATCAAGGACGCTGAAGAGTTTGTAGATTACATGAACGGCAGAACGCTCAGCAGCGAAGGCAGAAGAGACATGGAAAACGAGACCTGCCACGACATCAATACCGCCAAGGAGTGCTTGAATCTCGGCGAAGACGACATCTGGATGGTAGACATCAACCAGGGTTCAAGCGAACATCCGCAGCTTAAGATCACAAGAATCTGCGGTATCCAATAACACCAGCAATGCAGTTCTTACTGCTTCATACATCCCCGGCTCTCACGGTTATTCCCCTCTCCGTGAGAGTTTTATAATTTCATCCATAAAATGCAGCGACTCTTTCGTTTATAGAAGCCGGCGTGGAACAGTTCAGGCTGCATTGTTAATGATTTTAGTAGTGCACGCGTTTTCTTTATAAGTGCAGGCGGAATGCTTGGTGCACCATTGCCGTTCCAGTTATCCTTAAGTGAACCGATCTCGTCAAGTTTCTTAAGGTTATCAGTTTTAGATCATTAAATGACCGTACTTAATGGGACAATCTTCTTTTAAGCGTTCCTGATCTTTATATTTGTTACCGCACACTGGTCGCCTGTGAGTGCGATGTAGATGGGACCGATTTCCGAATTCAGGATCGTTGTGGCATTGATAGAGATTCCGCCGTTTGTCGTGGTGGTCTTGATCTCGTTGCCTTCTCTTACTATTGAAACAGTAACGTCGTAGCCGTTATGGTTGTATTCTTTCCAGTAATTCCAGTCTTTGAAATCGGAGGTCTTTGTGACCTTAAGAGCCATGGAGCAGACAGGGTCGCCTTCCCAGCATTCACCGTCGAGTCTCATGAGCGTGAGCTCGCGGAAATTTTTGCCTCCTATCGTTCCGTCGTCGGACGCAAAAATGCTGACGAACGGGCAGTGCCAGACAAGTCTTGCAGTAGGGAGGCTCATCGTATGGAATGAGACCGTGAGCTTATCTTTGAGAAGGATGCCCTTTGTTGAATCAGTCCTGTAGCCGTCCATCTGAACGTTAGGAAGATCGCCTTCAGGTCCGTTGATGTAGCTGATCTCTTCTGCGATACGCGGAATATAGTTTTCGGGCACTTCGGTTTCTGACTTGATTATCTCGATGTCAGTGAGGAGGCAATGCTCGCCTGTGAGCGAGAGATATACGAATCTGGAGCTGTCGGGGAGAGCCACGATGGTCTCAAAGCTCTTATTGTCACCGCCTTTAATTCTTACGAGTGCGTGATCCCTGATCCTGACTGCCTCTATGGTGTATTTGCCCTTTGTAGCGTTGTAACCTTCATCTGTCGTCGATTCCATCTTGCGTGCGCCGGCAACGGAGAATCTGCCGCCGAACCAGATCTCGCCGTATTCGAAATCGAGCATTTCCTTCTTGTCTTTTTCGAGTTCATGGATGTGGCCATCCAGTGAGTCAAATAAAACGAGCGAAGGCTTCGGATTATTTCTTGAATTGGGGCTGTCAGGGTTGACCGTGACTTTGACTGTTGTTATGGTGTTTCCCAAGAGGATTCCCGGAGAAATGGCGCTTCTGTGATAGGTGAGAAGAAGCTGGTTATTGTCGAGGAGCTCTTTGTTCTCGCCACGGTCCTTCATTGCATACTCTGCATCAAGGTCGATGAGATGGAGCATGTTTCTTGCGAATTCCGGATCGAACTGCGTGCCGATACCCTTGACGAATTCCTCTCTTACGATGTGCTGCGGGATGGGATCACGGTAACTTCTTCTTGAAGTCATGGCGTCGTATGCATCAGCGCATGCAATGATCCTTGCGATCTCAGGGATCTCGTCACCCTTAAGTCCGTTAGGGTATCCCTTTCCGTCGTAGCGCTCGTGGTGGAAGTGTGCGCCTACGCTGAGATATGAGAACTCATCGATCTGTGAAAGTATGCGGTTGCCCTTTTCGGGGTGCTGCTTGATGATGTTGAATTCTTCGGTGGTGAGCTTGCCCGGCTTGTTGATAATTGCATCCGGAATGCCGACCTTTCCTACGTCGTGGAGAAGGGCAGTGAAGTAGATCTTCTGGCATTCCTCATCGCTCTTGCCTGCGAGCTCTGCGATCTTGACCGCATACTCGGCAACTCGGGATGAGTGACCGTTGGTATAAGGGTCCTTGGCGTCGACCACCTGAGCGTAAGACTCAATGAGTTCCTGCAGGAGCTTCTGCTCTCTGGCCTGCTGTTCTGCTGTAACGTCGAGATCGTCGGCTCGGCGTGCATAGCTTGTTACCAAAACGCCGAGCAGTCCGATGCCGCTGAGGAATATGATGCAGATTATGGATACCCAGATTGAGAATGTGTTGATGTAATTGTTGACACCGTTCATGGAGATGTCGACGGCTACATAGCCCTTGCACTCCTGAAGGTGAGTGTAGATCGGTTCGTATGCAACCAGGCTCCATCCGTTTTCATCCTTTATCTCTATGATTTCAACTCTGCCTCCGGAAATAAGAGTGGGTGCATATTTCTCAAAGGCCGGATCGAAAGGGAAGACTTCGCCGAATGCGATTTCTTCAGGACTCATCCTGGCTTCATGGCGTATATCTCCGTCGTTAGTCGTAAGTGCGCATAAAGTATGGAAACCCTCACCATCGATCTGGACCAGGAACATGTTCTGAAGGAACGGCGTGTTGTCGAGAATGTGCTGGAGTTTTTCAACGGTGAGGTCAAACTCCATGTCAGGACCATTTGCCATCCACTCGTCCATCTTATAGGGATTAACTTCGGAAGCAGCAAGAACAGCGGCTTTGCTGAGAGTATCTTCTCTGTATTTCTTGGCATATTTCGTGAACATCGAAATGCTCAGGTAAATACCTGCAGCAACTGAGATCAGTGCAAGCAGAATAAAGATCAGGAGCACACGGATATATCTTCTGCCGCGTGTGATCTTAGACTTGGAGATTCTTTCCTTACCCTTTGAATCAGCCATTATTAGAAACCTTCAACATTCACCTGACTATTGGTGAAACACTACCACCTCTACTATTTTAGCTTCTCAAATGGCTCTTGTGTTGTTTTTAGGGCAAAAACTCATAAATTTAATCAATAAGTAACAAATTTCGAAAAAACCCCGGAACTGAATCCGGGGTTCTTTTACACGTCCTATTTGATCGAGAAGTATGTAGTGCCGGGCTCAAAATACATATTGATAACGGCATATTCTCCATATACAAATACAGTTGTATCGGACAGTTCTCCGTCCGGAGAAGAAGAATAGACACATTTTAAGCCGTTAACGACTTGGACGTCCGGAACAGTAGAATCCGAAAGGACCAAATTCTCGCCAATATCTGACAGCGGCATGATTATAACTACATTCAATTTTCTTTTACCGCCGTCGGATACGGGGTGGTTGTTATGGATTACATATGTGGGATAGATATCCGACATGGAGCCGTCAGCTTGTTCAATATAGTAATCTTCTTCAGGAATAGGGTCACTTCCATTATTTCCGCCTTCTAAATAGAGGAAGTTTCCTGCTTGTCTGCCGTCGTATCTATAGTGTGAGAGAGTCTTGTAATAACTGTTATAGGAGATACTCTCGTCCACATATGGTGCATATCCAACAAGATCAGCGTATTTGTAAGAGACAGCCTTATTCTGAATAAACTCTGCAGCTTCCATGGAAGGGCAGGACACTATACAGCAACAATAACTGAAGTCGAATTTGCCGAGTTCGTTCGTGAAATCCGTTGCTTCCTGGCTGTCCAATGACTGATTCACATAAATAAAGTTCAGATCTTTCGTTTCCGGGTTTCTTTTACTATTTTCTGCAAGGAAATTCCATACATCGCCGTTGTACTTCTGATCCTTCGCGAAAAAGCAGTAATCGGAACATGCATATACGACTCCGGGAAGTATGCTGTCAGCCCACTTTTGGAGGTCTTCATTGATAGCATCGATCTCGTAGTTATCGGTGATGTTATCGTTAGGATCGATTTTGATTATGAACTGATCAGTTCCGTCATTAACAAGAACCTCGTGTGACCATTTATTATAAAGCCCCTGTTTCTCCTGCCAGTCGTCAATCTTGGGCTTAAACCCGTATTTTTCCTGGACATATTCCATGACCTGCGACTCAAGAGTTTCTCTTGTGGAATGCTCTTTTTCGGTCTTTAAGCATCCGCATAAGCTGACCGAGAGTGAGAGAATTGTTATTGCTGTTAATGTTTTTAACACGTTTTTCATAAGCAAATCATACCATATCCTTATCTGCAGAGTTTAATTGACGGGATAATCCCGGGTGAACAGAACTATGCTTCCATGATCACATCGATTACATAAGATCTGATATCAGACGGTTTTTCGAGAACATAATCCTTAAGAGTTGCCCTGTTGAATTTGTCGGAATCAGAAGGCGTGTCCGAATCTTTTGATTTACTCCACGAAGAAGTTGTGCCGAGATCTGCCGAGATAATGACATTGCCTTCTATGTAGTTCATCCAGACAATGGATGCATCCATTACGCCGGGCTCTTCAGAGATAAACCAGTTAGTGCCTTCTTCCCAGAACCTGCCTTTATCGAATTCTTTGGATTCGTTGTAATAACCCTCATATGCCTTTCTGGCGTCTTCTGCGGAATCGTATACCCAGAATAGAAGATACTCTATCTCAGTTTCCCTTCCGTTCTTTCCCGAATTGGAGATCTGAAGGAAGATCAATCCGTTTTCCTGTCTTTTCCAGATGCTCCAGTCGTCAAAGAAACCTCTTTTTTGTTCTTTTAATTCGATTGGATAATCAGTTGCGTATCTTCTGCTTCCGTCATCAGTATATACCGTTTCTACGACAGGTCCGTTCTCTGTTTCAGGAACGGTTTCATCGACGGGAGCCTCAGCGCTCTTCTTTGTGGTATCAGGACTGTAAGTTCTTGATCCATTTGTTTTTTCTGCACAGGCGGTGACAGATCCTGCTGCCAGTATCAGTGTCATAAGCATCGCTGCTGCCTTTATCTTCATATATGTTCCTCCGTTTTTGCGTTTCGACAATTTCAGTCAGATACCATATTTACAGTTAACTTAACTTTATTGTTGCAAGAAAAAATATACAACAGGGGCTGCCTCATATTGAGACAGCCCCAGGCTAAATAACTCTTGATCTAAGCGGGTAAAATCAGAGCTCTTCTACTCTGACGTTCGTAATGTGTATCGTGGCAGTGTCGCCGTGCTTACCCATGTTGAACTCGAGTCGTCCGTTATTGTCGTCCTTCTCGGTCATGTCGAACGTGAATTCGAATGTCTGCCATTCGGTCGTCAGATCGATCGAGGTATCAGGGAAGTACCTGATCCATCCGGCATTCGGTGCCGAGACGCACACAATACACTTTCTGGCCTCGTCCGCTCGTATGTCGAAGGTTATCTTGTACGTGTGTCCTTTCCGCATCGGCAGGTCAGGGTGGACAAGCTGGACTGAATATTCTTCCGTACCGCAGTTGGTCGACGTAATGATCATCTCGCCATCCTTGATCTCAGCCTCGCCTACGCCGTCATAGAAAAGGAGGAACTTCCAGTCGACGTCGTCTGTCAGGTCTTCAGCAACTGAGAAGTCTCCGTTACGGATGAAGTTGCCATCAGGAAGTGCGTCGCGGAAAGCCTTCTCAGGCTTCGTAACATTGGTGTCGTAAGCTGATTTCTGATATACGCGGACGTAATCGATCTCAAATTCTGCGTTGTTGAAATCAGTTGTCTCGTCAGGGTTGCCGGGCCAGTTGCCGCCGACTGCGAGGTTCATCTGAACGAAGAAAGGCTGGTTGAAAGGTGCCGGATAAGGTTTGTCATCCTCACCTTCAACAGCTGTGAACCAGTCGTTTACTGTGAGCACGAGCTCGTCATCGGTGTAGAAACGCATCTCGCCGGGTTCCCACTCAACAGAGTATTCATGGAATTTTGCAGAGAAGCTCTCGTCGCCTGTCTTTGTGATGGTGCCCTGCTGCTCGGCGTGGGGTTCACCATAGTGAATTGTTGAATAAGAGATTGAAGTATCGTTTCCGAGTGACTCCATGATGTCGATCTCACCGCACTTGGGCCACTGGCCGTAGTAGGACTCATCTTTGGGCATCATCCAGATGGCGGGCCACAGACCCTGTCCTTCAGGAACCTTTGCGGAGACAACTACCTTGCCGTACATAAAGTCAGTCTTGTTCTGGCCTGTAACTTTACCGGATGTGTAGTAATCCTGACCGTCTTTTGTGGTCTTGATGGCCTTCAATACAAGCTTGCCGTCGCGCACGAAAACGTTGTCTGTGGAAGTTGTGTATTCCTGCAGCTCGTTGTTCGTCCAGCCGGGTTCATGCGGCTCGTAATTCCACTTTGTCTCATCCATCTTCTTGCCGTCGAACTCGTCGCTCCAGAGAAGATTGTATCCTTCAAGCTGCGGTGTCTCTGTCTTCTTTTGGGCGCAAGCGGCCATGGGAAGAATCATCGCAAGTGCAAGGATCGAACTGATGATCTTTTTGCTCTTCATAACTGCCTCCTTGTTTTATATGTCCTTTGCCCTCAAAATAACAAATTCACCTTGTGGCGTTATTGCTTTTTGATAACCGATATTTGCGTTTTCATGCTATAATAATTCGTGAAGCCCTTGTTTCTCACGCATATTTGATTTATCCGCTTTGGAGGCTTTTATATGCCCGCACCACGCAAAAAGATTTCCTACCAGGAGTTCCTTCACCGCGAATACGAATTCTTCCACGCGCCTCTCGCACCCGAGATGGATTTCTATGAGACGATCCGTTCCGGAAATCTGCGCAAAGTAAGAACTCTTTTATCGGAACCTTTCCATAAAAAGACAGGTCTCGGAATCTTATCCGACAACCCTCTTCAGAACATCAAATACCACATGACGATTACGACTGCGCTGGTTGCCCGATTTTGCATCTCAGGCGGTCTTTCGCAGTCGGAGGCATATTCTTTGAGCGACTACTATATCCGCCTTGCAGACGAAGCGTCAACGCCGGAAGAGATATCAGAGATACACAACGAGATGTGCCTGCACTACACCAAGCAGATGTTTGCCCTGCAAAGAAGTGCGATAACTTCAAAAGCGGTTACGGCAGCGATCAACTACATCTACGAGCATCTTCACACACGCATCACGCTTGAAACACTCGCGTCTGAGACGAATCTTTCAGCGCCTTACTTTTCGCGATTGTTCAAGAAGGAAACAGGCTATGCGGTGAGTGAATATATCCTGAATAAAAAACTTGAGACGGCAAAGTCGATGCTTGCATCTTCGGATTATTCGATTGCAGAGATATCCGCCTCGCTGGCATTTCCAAGCCAGAGTTACTTTACGAACGTGCTCAAAAAAGACTGCGGCATGACGCCCAAGGAATACCGCGTGAAGAACCGCAACAGGGATTACAGCCTGCAGAGGGCTTTATTGGTTTAAGACAACACAGTTTTGACGAACTTTATCAAAACGCACCGTGATATAATCCGACACAAGGATTTTAGGATTGGAGAATAACCATGAAAGATTTTAAGAAGATAGCTGCAGCAGTTTTGTGCACGTCGATGTTATTCGGCATCGCTTCATGCAGCAAATCTGACGGCACATCAGATAAGCACAGGGATGACGGACGCGAGACAGTCGAAGACTCCAAGAGGGAAGGCGTCGAAGCCGTTGTTGAAACTGAGACTTCTGAGACAGATTCACGCCCTCAGGCATCTGCTCCGAATACCACTTTTGAGACAGGTGCAGACTTCACACCTGACTTTACTTTCAGCACTACTGACAGAGTCGGCAACGTATGGGACGAAAGTGTTTTCGCTAATGCAGAGATCACCATGATCAATTTCTTTGAGCCCTGGTGCAGCCCCTGTGTAGGCGAGATGCCTGACCTTGAAAAGCTTTACGAGAACTATAAGGATCAGGGTTTCCAGATCATCGGCGTTTATTCTGATACCACCATGGAATACAACGTCGATCAGATCCTCAAGGACTGTAATACGACTTACCCGATTCTTTTATACACTTCAGAGTTTGACCAGTTTGATTCAGGTTATGTTCCCACGACAATATTCGTCGACAGCAAGGGCCATGTTGTGAGAGCCTACGGTAATGAGGAACTGATCGTCGGTTCAAAAACTTATGAAGAGTGGGAAGCTATCGTAAAGAAGTTTCTCGGATAATCCTGCACTAAGCGGTTTACAGATAAAGCTCCATGTCTATGCAGCGCCACTCACCGAAGGGTGTGTCTATAGTGTGTTCGCCGAAGTCAGTAAAGCCGGCTGATTCATAACATTTCTTAGCCTTGGGATTGTTCTCGAAAACGCCGAGGTCAACTCTCGTTGCCGTAAGATTATCTCTTACATACTGGACTGCGAGCTGCATCAGTTCGCGTCCGTATCCCTTGCCTCTGATATCGGGATCAACAATAACGAAGCCGAGTCTTACGGATGAATCGTCGTTTTCTTTCGGATATCTTATGATGATGTGTGCAACGACTTTTCCTTCTTCATCGATTCCGGTGAGAGGAATGAAGCGGCCGCCCTTCATGGCTTCAACGTAGTTGTCGTCGATGCTGTAGGGGAGGAGCGGATAGAAGCCGTAGATGTTTGCTGACCACTGATAGAGTTCTTTTTCGTTTCTTACCCAGCTTGCGATTACGGGTGAATCTTCTCTTGTATATGCACGTAATTTCATTTGTTTTCTCCTTTGGTAAATGAAGCAATTTCTTTATCGAGCAAACAGTACACATTAGCCACGAGATAGCCGTCTGCCACAGCGTGGTTGAGGCGCACGGTGAGGGGCATCATGAGACGCCCGTTTTCCTCCCTGTACTTGCCCCAGTTTATTATCGGCAGCAGGTAGATGTATCCGTCAGGCAGCTCGACATTGAGCGAATCGTAAGAAAGCCATGACACGTAAGATGCGTCAAACCAGTTCGGATGATTAGCGGAGTCGAGCAGGTATTCGCGGGTGTTTTTCGCGCTCTCGACATCGCTTAATGCATTCTTATAAAACTCTTCGTAGTTCTCGTAATAGGTTGTGTACACAGGCGTGCAGGTCTCAGTATCCTCATGGAAAACATACTGGGTCGGATTGACCACGTCGTAGCAGATAAGCTCATCAGTCTGCCAGAGATACTGCATCCTGTAATCGTCTCTTGAATTGATCACCTTGGTGAGAAGGTAGAGAAAGTTGATGTAGAACTTGGTGCCGGTTTCTTTGGAATACTTCACGAGTTCCGTTACGTCGATTCGTGCGGTCATGGAAACAGAGCACTTGCAGTCCTCTGTAAAATGGCGGTATACGCCCTTGCGGTAATATGTTTCTTTATCGATTATTTTGTAATTCATAGCTTTAGTCCTTTTCGTAAAATACGATGTCCATCCGTTCGTTTATGTGTTCGATACGGCCGGTCTGATGATAACCCATCTTCTCGTATAAATGCAGATTGCCTTTCTCCTGAAGTATCGTGTCGAGGCACCAGTTGTCTGCACCGTAGATCTTCTCGATCTCAATGATGGCTGCTTGCGCATATCCGAGTCCTCTTTTATCCGGCATCACGAAAATAGGTGAGATACGCTTTCTCGAGCCGTCCTTTTTATCCACCACACGCACGGCTCCGACATTCACGCCGTCAGCAACGATGAAGAAGTATGTTGTCCACGGCTGCTCGAATCTGGCCATGACTTTTTCGACGCCTTCAGCGGCAGGGCTTAAGTCGTAGTCCTGATAGGTCTCCAAAAGGCCCTTGAATGCTTCGACCTGCATCTGCCAGATCGTCTGCATATCATCTCTTTTTGCCTGTCTTAATTCGATACTCATACGACAGATTATAACGCTGAATAGTGCGATTTATCACCGGCCATGATAATTGGTATAATAAAACATAATGGCCCTTACGGAATAAGAGGACGAATTAATGCAGCAGGATAATAACTTTCAGAACAATCAGAATTATCAGGGCAATCCGTATTATGCAAACTATAATTACGATCCCAACAATCCGTACTATCAGTACGATCCTAATTATCCTGTCTATCAGAATGTTCAGGTGATCAATACTGCAGAAAAGAAGCCGAGATCAGTTAAAGCTCTGAACATCATATCGACAATCCTGACCATTCTCAGTGTTATTACGGCTCCGTTCCTTTTCTTTATGATATTACTGGTCGGATTCGGCGCGATGGCACCGGCGGTATTTCAGGTCATCGGTGTCTGCATTGCACTTGCATTAGGTGTATTTGTCAGCCTTGCTTTGTCGATCGTTGCAAAGATAATAAATCACAGAAGTGTTTGGGCACTGGTAAACATTATTGTTGACTGTGCGGTCATTGTCTTCCCGATAATATCTGCTGCATATCTGATAAACAATCCTGTTCCTGTTGAAGATCACTCATTAGCTAAAGTTGAGATCAACAGTGACGAGAGTCCTTATTACGAAGCGATGATGGAAAGTCTTGAAAGTCATGATTTCGATGAGGTCTATACACAGATCACAACCAAAAACCAGCAAGTATACTATTACAGAATCGATATTTATATTTCAAGTGAAGCAACAGATGAAGAGATCGAAGAAATAGAAGAATATCTGAAAGAACTCAGGGATATCTTCAAACAGGCAAACAAGGATAATGCATATCCAAGCGGAATGAAGGCCGATGTGGAGATCCAATATTTTATCCCTGATGAAGAAAATGGATTTTATTATCTCGGAAATCACACGTTGACTTCGTATACAAGTGATTCCAATATCGATATTGATCATATGATTGACGATGCTCTAAAAAACGATGAACCGCATAAATACACACTGCCGACAGGCATAACCGGTTATTACGATGTTACGATCATTGTGCATTGATCCAAGACTGCAACAATTCTCTTTATATATCTGTTTTTATGGTATCAAGACCACAAACAGACCTTCAGGTCAGAGGGGAAACAGAAGATGAAGAGAACGGTTTCTATCATAATGGCAATATCACTTTTTGCAGCAATGATCTTTAGTTTTGCAGGCTGCGCAGATCAGGATCTGGTTAAGAAGGATGCCATCAATTCTTTGTCGATCATTACAGCGACCGGCCATGTGGAGAATGTTAATTATGCCTCGATCAAGAATGATTGGGGAAGAACCCAGAACCCTAAATTCGATTACACCAGATTCAAGGGTGAGACTGCGATGAAACTTGTAGACGAGATCATGTCTCTTCCTGATGTTTTCGGAGACGCGAACGATCCTGATGCATACATGATAAGACTGGATTACTTCGATGAGACAGGTTATGAAAAAGCAGTAATGAAGTATGGTTACGGCAGTTTCCCTGATAACTGGAGCAAGATCATTTCTTATACCAATGATATTGCAAACGGCGGGACCGCTCTTACAGACAGTACAGAAATAGAGACACTCAATGCCGATATGTTGAGAAGCGAATGCGGCATGACGGATGAAATGCTTCCCGAAGACGTAACCGTCGAAAGATTTCTGGAGGATACGGGACTAAGATATTTCGAAGTTTTTGGATTTGGTAAATTCAATTCTGATTATGCCGTACGTAATTACACATACGACTACTACGATCTGACATCACGCAGGATCACTGAAGACAGCACGCCTTCTGCATCAGATAAGGATTCTCTTAAAGCATATGCAGAAGAGAACCTGGACAGCATCGATTCAGAAGACGAAATCTGCATCACAGGATCTTATAACGGAGTCGTATATGAGATCGTCAGATTCGACAGTTTCGAAACCTGGAAAAAAGATACAAATGTTGACGGTACGGAAGTTAACTTCAACGACGATACGATCGATATTGTCTATATGCGGGATGCAGGCTGTGAGGGCATGACATATGGAGAGACACATTATGTATATGTCGATCCGTCAAACCGTTTCTTAGTCATCACGGAGTG
Source organism: uncultured Saccharofermentans sp. (assembly GCA_905234715.1). Classification (GTDB taxonomy): domain Bacteria; phylum Bacillota; class Clostridia; order Saccharofermentanales; family Saccharofermentanaceae; genus Saccharofermentans. The sequence goes on along the minus strand of CAJOJI010000032.1, from coordinate 232 downwards.
TATGGATTACGACGTTATCAACGCATTCTTCAACCGCTGATAACAAGTCCCCGAAAACTTATTTTGCAAGCACCATGCACTCGGTTGAATTCTTAAATCCGAGGCTCTCATAAAGAGGTCTTCCCATGACAGTTGCATCAAGGCTGATCTCGGTCGAACCTTTTGCCCATGTCGCATCTATAAGCATCTCGACCATCTTGCGTGCGATGCCCTGACGGCGGTATTCGTTTCT
>CAJOJI010000031.1 GCA_905234715.1 uncultured Saccharofermentans sp. | reverse complement strand
ACAATTACAATATTATTCTCTTTTACCCACAAATTTATCATATATAATGCATGACGCCGCTGTTAGAATACCAAGAAAAATAAACACTAATAAAGCCCATATATTTATTCCGAGTAACAGCGTTACTGCAACAGCAAACAAGCCTCCAAGTACTTCTATTACTGTATATCTAGCTGAAATCTTCTCTCCGCAGTATCTGCACTTACCCTTCAAAGCAACATATGAAATGATCGGGAAAAGATCTGCCGTGGACAGCTCGTGACCGCAAGTATCGCAATGGCTGTGTCCCAGCATCCAGTCCTCATTACGTACAACACGCCATGCCGTGCAAGTGATAAAACTTGCAAAGATCGAGCCGAACAAGAATGCCATAACAATGAGATAAATGCCGATCGCAGGCATTTCAAACAAAGGATAAGAAAGAATCAAGGTCAAGATCTCCTTAGAAGATATTTCTGACCTTGATTATACACTGTGATACCAGATGCAAAAAGACACAAAAGAAAACCGGGTTCTTTCGAACCCGGTCTTGATTAAGCTATTATTTAACTTTCAGTTAGATGCTTAAGATTAAGTACCTGTGTTAGAAGCGCCGGAAGTAACTGTCGGATAGTTAGTTGTATCCCATGTAGCAGCACCGAGTGTGTAGTAATAAGCGTGATCATCAGGGAATGTTACTTTAATCTGCTTAATTGTATATCCATCGATACCAGTATCACCTACCATAGTAATTTCAACGGACTTAACATCAACACCGGTCAATGTCTTAATTTCACTTACAGTTTGTGCATATGTCTTAGCCTCTGCAGATGTTTTACCCTTACCATAGGCTTCTGTAGCAAGTGACTGAGCTGCTGTATAAACTGTGGAAGCTGCCTGGAATTCCTTTTCCTTCTTAGCTCTGTCAATGTATCCGATGAGTGCAGGTACGAGCATAGCTGCGAGAACTGCGAGGATAACGAGAACTACGATGAGCTCAACTAATGTGAAACCCTTCTTTGATGACTTACCTACTTTTTTCATGTCTGTGACCTCCTTCTTAGTTCACCCTTAAAGTGAGTTTTGAGTTTGTTTGTCTGTTTGTCAAATCCCTTTGACTTGATTGATGGTTTAACTATAAACCAATCGAAATCAGACTTCAACACATTTATGCCACAATTCATTTTCGGGTAACAAATTATTAACCCGATACCGCTAAACCCCCTTTTTGCAAACGGTTTGTAAACGGGAAACACAACAAAAACAACAGGAATATATCAAATAAATATCAAGAGAAACAAAGCACAACACTTCTTGTGCAAACAGCTCCGGAATCGTCCTCAACTGTTACATCACACATTACATATACAGGCTTCATGCCATTTGCTGAATCGTGTTTAATATCATGGAAATTCAAAGATACGGTATAACCAAGATACGCATCATTAGTATAAGGATTCGTATAATCGAAATAGTCACCGGGATAAACAAAAACATATCCCTTGGTATCTACGGCACTGCTTAAGAAGTAACCATAGTGAACATAGCCGCTTGCAGCATCAGCAGAAGAAATATTATAAACCGACTTGCTGGTGACAGCGCCGGTACTTCCATCAGCTCCTGATATCATCTCATCTTTATCTGCAACAGCCTGAACAAGCTCGTCGCTGATCTCATAGTTTGCCGCGATCGTCTCGCAATATGTATTGTTACGTCTTAAGACTAAAACGCTGCCACTGTCACTTGAAGGAACAACATCTGTGTCTGCAAGCACCTTGCCATCGTAACTGTCGGGATTATAGATCCAGACATCTCCTGTATTCGTAACTATGGTTTTCGAACACTCTGCTCTCAAAGCATCAACTACAGAATCAGCTACAAGTTGAGATCTGGATATTCTATTAGTTTCAGTGTAGATCTTGGTGACCGGAAGGATCAATGCGATGCAAGCGAATGCAAACAAAGCGGTCAATGCCATGGCCACTATCAATTCAACCAGCGTTATCGCTTTTCTTGTCCTTATTCTATTACTCAGCCTTTTCATAAGATCAGTCACCTGTTGAATAAACTACATAAGTATAAGTCTCACCATCAACCTCAACTGAATATAACTTTCTGTGTATTAAATTGTAATCAATATCACCGACAATAGGCATTTCTTCTGACTCTGTGATCTTTTTCTGTTGAAGCAGTAACATAGCCTTATCAGCTGCTTCACGTGTCTGCATGGCTTTGATATCTGACCTGGAAGCATAAGCCAATCCCTGGGAAAATATGACCAGCATGATCGTAAGAAGAGCAAAAGCGACTACTACTTCGATAATAGTCTCACCTCGTCTTCCGTCAAAATGATGTCTACTCAATTTATGAATTAGTTTCATCTCATGCAACCCTCATGTATGCTGTACCGGATCCGGTATATGTAGCCGAGAAAACATATTCCGAACCATGCGACAGAGCCTTCACGCTGACAACATATGTATCAGTGCTTATACAACTCACGCTTGCAGTAACATCAATATTTTTAAAAGAATCAGTGAATACTACATTTTCAGCTTGGCTGTCTTTAACTAAATCCGACAGATTCAAGGAGCCTCTGCTGATATACTCATCTATTGTCATTCCAAGACTTGTGGCAGCTTCATATGCCTGATCTTTACTATACTGTTTATCTGCAAAAGCCAAAAGAGTACTTGAATTAATTGAAAGAATGATTACTCCGGCAATTATTATGACTGCAATAATCGTGACCAGCACAATGCTTGCCCCCTCATTATTGCTGAGAATAGCAGTTGTCCTATTAATCAATGAAGATTTGCCAATTCGTCTCATATCAGCCTTGATCCTCTTTTAATTCCATTTAGCATATACGGTCACATCATCCGGTACAGAAGCTTCAAAATCGAATGGAACTGTACATTCCTCATCCGTAAACCAGCCGCCAAACACTTTACCATCCAGCGTCGGATCTGCGGGTCTGACAGCAGGGTTAGGATATGTCAGTGTCTGCTCGTCAACCGGCGTTCCGCCTCTTGAATCAAATGTAACCTTAATATCCGTCCTCGGAGTCCAATGAGCATAGATGGTGTAGTTATACTGTACAGGAATATCGAAAGTCCATAAATCATCTGTGGTGCCTTCACCTTGCTTATTGTAATACCATCCGTCAAAGACATAGCCCGGTCTTGTCGGATCTTCAGGACGCTGAAGTCTCTCGTTAAGATCGTATACCTGTGTCATTACAACGTTTTCACCATTCTCTTCATAGAGCACATATGTAACGGTATATGTATCAATCCACTTCGCATAAAGTGTGAAATCACTTGTTACAGATAAATCAAATGTATATGGATCTCCATAATATGATTCATTGTTGTACCAGCATATAAATCTGTGACCTTCATATGTAGGATCTTCATAAGCGAAATCTGTGAGATCACTGATGCTCTTTCCGGATTCGACATATACTACTCCGGCAGACTGATTAAGTTCTCCGCCGGTAGCGTTGAATGTAATTGTATATACCGGATTGATCTTATAATCCGCTGTTACTGAACCTGTGCAGTTATGCTTACCTGTTATCGTTATCGTCTTAGTTCCGGGATTGGTTGTATCGCTTCCATAATTAACTTCATAATCATCTGATGACAACTTAATTGACTTATAAAGCACTTGTGTTACATCAGGAGTTTGAGACTCTCCATTATATGCAACGACTTCATAAGAAAGCGTTACCTCAGCATTTCCGGTAATATCAGCCGAATTAACTTTAAACGGAACTATCTTGGAAACAGCTGTGTAATCTTCTGTCTCAGGAACCTCTGCAAGGAGATAGTAAGAACCCGCATCCAGGTCTGCCATCTGATCATGCAGCTCTTCTTCACTTACCTTAGAGATCTTGCACTTATCAGGATCAGTACAGGTGCTCTCTGTGTATACAGAATAAACCGGCTCTCCGAATCTGGCTTCAAGTTTGCTGCTAAGTACACTTGGTTCTTCCTTCCAAGTCCAGTCGGAAATCGCAGGTTCTTGTGTTACTGTGTTGGTTGCCTGAGTTATTGTAAAGTTAACTGTTTTTTCACCACTGTATTCAGCAGTTAACGGCTCAATAATAATAATGCCTGCATCTCTGCCTGCATGGATATTTTCACCATAACTTACTTTATAATCAGTGCCATTAGCAAGCGTTCTGCCGTCGATTCTTACTACTACGCCTGGAGTAATCTGAGAACCTGTATATACAAGTTCTTCTGCAGTAGCATTTGTAAGGGTAACTTCAGCATCTTCAATATTTCTGCCAACGATACTGAACTGAGGCGTCATATCTGCTTTATCCTTATAGTTGCCATTACCTATAACAGTAACTGTAATACGATCGCAGATATTTGTATTATTCGGATCATACTCCAGATAGAAATCCTTATTGATTTCAAGGACATCATCACCAAGCTTAACTGTAATATCAGGGACGACAGGTGCACCTGTATACTCGTATGCAGCTAATTCTTCTCCTTCAGAACCATCTATAGTTACAACGGCATCTTTTATCGACGCTTTATTAATCTTAAACGGGATCGAGAATGCGCCGGAATACTCTCCTATTCCGGAAATATTTGCAGTTGCATCTCCGACCCTTTCATTATTCAGATAGTCGATCTTATAGTCTTCGCCAAAAACAAGAGTATAATTTCCATCCGTCAGGATCAATTCCGAATCGATCTTAACACCATCTTTATCGTAATCATATTCATTTTTATTCAGAGTAATAACAACGTTTTCAGTAATATTCTTTTTATTTTCTGCAGGAATTGGCCAATCGCCCCAATGCTCATTGCTGATAACAGCACGAAGAGCAAAAGTATCACCAAGATTGCCAAGAGTGCTATCAAATGGATAAGCAATATAAGATCCTGTGCCTTTTATTACTTCGGCATCCTTATAAGACAAGTTCGGAATAGGATCTGTACTTTCAATGTTACCTGCGAGCTTCATTCCGTTATTGATACCTGACATTACATAAACTTTGTTATAGTTTGTTGCAGCTGAATATCCGGCAAAAGCTCCGGTAGAATTAATATCGTTGCCCTTTACTAAACCTGTGCAATAGCTGTCGGTAACTTTTGTTGCATCATCTCTGTATCCTGCAAATCCACCGACATAGTTACCTGTTCCCAGAACTGAAGAAGTAGTATAGCAGTTCTCGAAAGTGGCTGCTCCTACGGTCTTTCCTACGAATCCTCCAACATTACTTAAACCTGTAACATCACAATTATTTGAAAGATACTGTCCGGAATATGTATGTCCGCCAACGTAACACTTCTTAATAGAAGCAAGATTTAACAGACCTGCAAATCCACCTGCGGTTCCTTTCTCTGCTATTACTTTTGCAGTAGTATAGCAATTCTCAATGTTCATCTTGACTTCAACAGATCCGACAAAACCTCCGGCAAACGCATCGTCTCCGATTGCTTTTACAAAATAGTTGCAGTCCTTAAACTTATATGATGTGTCTGAAATATAAGAACTGTCCGGTCCAAAATGACTGTTGTTAATTGTTCCGCCAAGGATCTTTCCTATAACACCACCGGCACTGGCACCATCAGCAGCACTGCTTACTGAGACCAATGCATAACACATTTTAAGGGAACTGTCAGTATTCATCACACCGGATACGCCGCCTGCATTTGACTTCTCGGAATATACTGCTACATTACTCGAATCAAAACATTCAACTCTTACAGAAGACGTATAATATTGGGAATCTTTGAAAGTAGCAGCACACCGACCAAACGCACCACCCACACCTGCATCGGATGCGGCAAGTAGCTGGTCGTTTGCTTCTCCGTATCCGCAGACTCTGGAAGTATCATCAATTGTTACATTAATAGGGATCATAATTGTTGATTCAAGAGTGTTTCCTAAACGGTCATACCTTGAAACGCAACCTATTGCACCACCCGCATCATAGCAGATAGCTTCATAAGCGGTATTATCTCCCGGCATTGCATTACCGATGATGTCACCAATGTTTGTGCGGTTCAAAAGTGAAACATTAATACTTCCTTCTGTAAAATTGCAGCAAGAAACTCCTCCGAATACACCACCTACACAGGTGCTGCCGTTAATATTTGCATTATCCAATGTAACGTTAATAATCGCATGGGTGTATCTATAATTATTAGAACCATTATTAAAACTGGTTGAATAACCACAGAAGCCACCGACATAACTGCCTTGACTATATACAACCTTAACTGTGTCTACGTTATAAGTAACAATTGGATCTTTTACAGCGTCAGCACCAATACCACCATGGGCAGCAAAACCGCTTCCGATCCAGCCGCCTACTCTATCTGCACCATTAACAGACACAACACAGATATCAGGGCCGTTATCTGAAACTTTAATGTTCGACATGCAAACATTTTGATTAAACCATGTCTCACTCTTACTAAAAGCTTCAACACCGATCTGGCCTACAAGACCGCCGATTGAACGTCCTTTGGCAGATATAAGAACCGCATGAGTATAAGACTGATTAGGATAATCAAGATTTACCAATCCGCCGGTACCACTTAAGATAACACCTTCACCACTCGATATATTCTGGGTTTTGGTCCAAGCACCTGACGAATCATAAGCAAATACAGGATATTCACCACCTACACGTCCGTCAACGAAAATACCAAAAACTCCGCCTACACAAGCATTTTCGCTCGGATCATCCGGACCGGTTTCAGAAGCTTTGCACAAATAAGCAGTATTGAGCTCTGCTTCAACTTTAAGGAGAGCTGCTGAAATATAATTATCACCGGTTCCCCACTTATCTCCCTGCTGACCAACAGAGCCTCCGATCCTTGATTTGCCCTGAAGTGCGTAGTCAGCAGATATTGTGGTCTTGATACTGTCGATTCGGCCCCAGTTTTCTCCGTTTCTGACGTTGTTTCCGGGTTTTCCGGGATCGGCAGAAGCAAAACCTACAGAACCTCCGACTCTCATATCACCAACGATATGTGAAGTACCGGTAATAATAGTATTTATCTCATAGATATTGCAAATATTGTGACCGACAGAACCGCCGACATTATAAAGACCGCTTATCTCAGCATCGCCTTGAATTGTCGTTTTTATATGCATAATCCAATAATTCTTGTTGTTGGAATGACAATATCCGATCGCACCACCGACACTGTCGGCCGAGCCTGAAACTGAACCTGATATCGTAACAAACACTTCCTCAACGCTTGAATGGTTATAACCAACTGCACCGCCTACGCAATCGCCGGTACCAATATTAATACGTCTAATACTCCAGTTTCCGCTGCCGGTAGGTGTGCCGACACCTGTTCCGGTACCTTTGACGTCTCCATTTATAGTTGCTGATATACTGTTAATCTTGCCGAGGGCTTGATCACAAAAGTTCCGTCCTATAGCACCGCCAACTTTGCCGCCACCTTGTATCGTGCCACCTTTGTTTAAAGTAGACGTGATATCTGCCTTGGCAAGTGAACCGTTGTTGTAACCAATAGCGCCACCGACATTAGAACCGCCTGAAGAAACAGTAGATGTTCCAAGGCTGGAAGCCACAGTGAAAGAAGGCTTTTCAGTTTTTGCGTCACCATAAATATATCCAATAGCACCACCAACGTTTGCCTCGTCAGCTTCATTGGATACAGTGCCCGTAATACGTGCAGGATATCTAGTGAAATCAACATAAATGCCCGATTCGGAATTCGAGTTGTTCGGAACAGGTTTATCCATCTTTCCGACAGCACCACCGTCGTGTCTGAAGAACCGTAAATCGAAGTTACATTTATATGACCTGTAAACTTTCCGCCACTGGTTTTAATATGTCCTATAGCTCCACCGACATTTTCGCCGGTACCAATGACATGAGACTTCGGATTAAGAGCCTGATCAAGCTTAAGCGCTATTTCTTTATTAGAAGCATTAGCCAAGAATTCACTTGGAGTACTACTATCATATTTATTATTTGTCGAGGACATTAATCTTCCGATCGCTCCACCGACATCATTTCGTCCATCAACTAATATTACCAGTCTGTCAAGGTCAGACTGCGAAGGCATACTGAAATCAGCAGAAATTATATTCTGCTGAGAACGCAACAAACCTATAGCTCCACCGGCATCATCCAAACCGCTTTTAACGGTCAATTCCGGATTGCTGCTGAAGCCTTTAAGCTTGATAACAGCAGTAGAATTATTATCGGCAATGCCTATATCACCGCCTACGCCTCCGACAAGATATTCGGAACCTTCGACACTTGACGATCCCTTAACAGATGTAATTACAGATCCGCTGTTACGTAGATTCAAACACCTACCGAAAGCGCCGCCGACAAAAGAACGACCTGATACCGTTGTTCCATCTAATAATGAGAATACGGACCCATATTGATTCTTAGCGTTTCGACCTACAGCGCCTCCGACATAATCGGATCCCTCAATAGTATTATTGTGATTGATCGCATACACACGTCCGCTGTTCGATGGTGAATTACCTATTGCACCACCTACATGGTGAACTCCTCTGATAGTTCCGTAATTTTCAACATAAACCAATGTATCAGCAGGCAATTTGCAATTATCATTAGCACTTTCTCCAAATCCACCAAAAGCTCCGCCTGTTCCTACAGCATTACTCTGGCTGTTGCCATAACCGATAATACTCGAATCTGATCCATTTACGACTTTTACGGTAAAAGGAATCTTGCTGCTCTTTGAACCGCCTATGGCACCGCCGGATCCGGATGCATCATTACCATTGCCTCTTGACATGATCACACCATTGTTAACTACATTGATGGCGATCTTTCTTCCGGTAGTAGTACTTCCGTCTAATCTTCCGATCGCACCACCGGCAACAGAAGCTCCATAGCTATTGCTGATCGATCCGATCCTGGAACCTGCATTATTCTTACAATCGATATAAATGGTCTTAATAGAATAGGAATTCTCATTTCCCATTTCTTTTCCTATTGCTCCGCCGCAATAACAGAATCCTGTTCCGGAATATGCAGAAATGATCTTTCCTGAATTATTAACCCGGATGCTGAGATAATCACCTGCCGGATTATTAACACAAGCTATTGCACCGCCGACGGAAGAATCGTTGGAATTTCCATCAAGATTTAAGATCAGACCGCTTTCGGGAAGATTTACATATATGCTGAAATCTTCATTATCGAGTTCTCCAAAAGAAAACTCACCTGTCTCAGTATCAGCATCTGATATAGAGTATGAAGCAGCATCATAATCGAATACACGCTTATCATTAGCCTCAAAATAACCGATAGCTCCACCGGCTCTGTACCTGGAAATAACGGCACAAGTGATGTCATGGCTTTCTCCGCCTGCATTTAATGAAGGAAAATCAAATTCGCTCTTTCCTACATTGGAACCGTCAACTACAAGTCTTGCACCGATACTTGCCTCGTTATATCCGATGATACCACCGGTACTCTTGTTTCCTACTATAGCGAAAGAACCGCAGACCTCGATCACACCGTAATTGGAGATTGCACCTTCATTACGATAACTGTTCTTTCCGATAACACCGCCGATATCATTAAGATTGGTATTGTATTGCCAATAACCGCCGGACATTACTATACTGTTGCTGACTCTGACAGTATTTCTATTATCGAAAGTCTCACTTGAAGAACCGATTATTCCTATATTAAGTCCGACAAGAGATCCCATCGGAAAAGCTTTGTAATCGTTAGCTGAATTACTGCTGATTTCTGAAGTCGAACTTATCGACTGATAGTCACTTGGAGATCCGTCAGCAACAGCGATCATTATCATGCTGATATTGTCAGCATAAAGATTATAGATAGTTCCTTCATTAGTACATATAAGACCATAACCGGCATCAGTACCATTAATAAAAGATGCTTTTCTTAACTGTATATTGTTGATCGAATAAACTCTTCTATTAAGATCGGAGATTGAAGTCAATGTTGAAGCAGATTGCAGTTTCTGTATTGCAGGGAACGCAACAACACATAAGTCTCCGTCACTATTTACCGGCGAATTATAAGCATTCTTAGTAAATACCTGAACTTCACTCGCATAATAATCTTCTCCACCTGAAATCTCATGGAAATACCAATTGATATTTGAAACAACTCTATAAGTGACAGCATCGTTACTTGTCATTAAACCGATGTTATAGAGATGTCTGCAATTCGTAAGAACAGCTGATTTATCTGTGTGACCCCATGTTGTTCCACCAATATGCATGGTTTCCCCGGAAGCGTTTTTAGGTGTGTCATAGACCTTGTCACCAAAGAATGTATTAACAACACATTCTCCGGTTATAACATAATCTGCATACATATCGGTATCATCGGCACCGTCATACTTACCGCAGTATTCCTTCACCTGATAACAATATTTCAGTTCACCGTCACGTATTCCGGCACCTTCAAAATAGACCGGATCATCAATAGCTCTCGCTGCGTATGTTTTGATTGCATTCTTGGACTGAGGATTTCCATTATTATCTGTATAACCCCATTTAGACGCCGCCCCGAGTACAGCATATATGTTTCTCGGAGTCGTATCACCGAATAATCTTGTACTTCCGAAGTATTCTTTATAATTATTTGATGCATTATATGCTGCTGTTGAACGTGTCTTTATCGCATCTAAAGATATTCTGTATTCATAGTAACCAGTCTCAGTATCTGTAGGGCAGCCTGTTCTCGGATCGCCTTTAACAAGACATCTGGTAATCGGGAAAGTGAAGTCTTTACCATTGCTTCCGACAGGTGTTCCATCAGAATAATTATCAACTTCATTACCGCGTAAAACTCTGACAGTGATAAAACCTGTTGAATTCTCTCTTGATATCTTGTTGCCATCGATTACTTCATATACGGTAGTGGCCGAACCGAAATTAACCTTAGCAAGGGCTTCCTCAGTAACGATCAATTCAACTTTATTATCATCATCTCCATATTCGTGAAGATATATGTAGAGTTCTTCTTTATGAAGTTCGTTTAAGGTATATTTATATGTGTATTCACTGTCATCTTCTCTTTCAGGATCTCTGTCTGCATCAAAGATTGCCCATGAGACATCAAGAGTCTCAGCATTCCTGAGATTAAAGAGATATCCTGTTACCTGTTTGTTTCCCTCTGTCGGTCCGACAACATGACCTTCGAGTTCAAGGTCGGAGTCCCAAGGCAATGTAACAGAAGATACCACATTAATATCATCATCTGATCCGGCATAATATCCCACCAGGCTTGTTGACCGGCGGTAGCTTTCATCTCTTAACGGAAGACCGTCTGTGGAATCACTCAAGCAGGTTGAATTCCACCCGCCGGCAGAATCATTCTCCAAGCTGTAGAAAGCGGATAGTATATTAGCAGTATAGGTTAAGTGCCCGTTATCTTTGGTAATACAGATGTCAAACTCAACAGCCATAGTACCGGCAAAAACTGTCGGGTAATAAAAATACTGGGACAAAAAATCATAGAGATACTTATCAGCTGTACTATCAGGAGTAAGGTGATTATAAGTAAGACTTACTGTTTTGTGCTGTGAGAAATTAGTGTCGGACTCATAGGAAAAATCTATATCTTCCGCATTAAATCCGGGGATGTTCAGTATCCAGGATTCAATTGTTCCGTTAGCTGTTTTATTTGCCAGCGCAGTTTGAGCTGTCTGATAGACTGTAATTGCAGTCTGATTATTCTTATCGAACTTAGCCTTCTTAATATATCCTAAAGCAGTAGCAACACCTGCAGCTGCAAGGATTGCAATGATCACAAGTATTACGATAAGCTCAACCATAGTAAAGCCGTGGTGTCTCTTTCCACTTCTTCCAAAATGATTTCTGCCTGTAATGCTAAGTCTTGTCATCCGGCCTCCCAAAATCTTTCTTAGTAATGAGCATAATACCGCAAATTAATTTAATTAAATTATATGTTTTGGCGTCTCAATATTCAAATAATGCAGTGTGAATCTTTTGTTTCAGATGTGTGGTAGTTTTGTTAATCTAAGCAAAAAAACGTCCGCTGATCGAGTGTAACAATGTTACATTCCAAGCATTTTCAGACAACTGAAAGTTAAAACGTTAGATATTCCTTTTCCTATAATTCAATGCAAACATGAGTTTTGTTAATTTCCGCACAATTATCAAAAGAATTGATCTATAAGAATAGCCGGGAAACGCCTGAAAAAATCACTGATTAAGAAACTATGACCGTGCTGTAACAATTTATTTTATTAACTGTCTTTAACAAATTTTCGTGCTAAAATTATTTTAACTTATTAGGAGGATGCCCCAAGTGCCGGACAGCAATTCCAACCAGGTTCAAGTTGAAGGAATTCAGTTTTACAAGCGTAGCAACATTGCGGATATACTCCGTATCGTAGTGATCACGCTCGTAGTATCTGTATGTCTGGCTATCCTTATCTTATGGTTTGCCATTGATTCAGGTGCAAGAAGGGCATACAAAGAGGCCCGCGACGTGCGTAAGGCTTTGAGAGCTGTAGGCACAGAATATTATGGCGAGGCATCTTCCATCTATGATCCTCACAGCAGCACAGGCCTTACAGAAGGTGCAGCTGAAAGAATAGCCTCACTCTCCCAGCGCAACGGGGAAGTCACGCTGTATGAATGGGATGCTGAGACGAATGGTCCTGTGAGCTTCGAATACCATACCGGTCTTTATAGGGTCACATATACCGATACAGGCTATGAAAACGGAATACAGCCTGGTGTGGAAGGCGATTTTAAGGTGTATTACTCATTCGAGCTTCTCAAATATGAAGCGGAATAAATAAGTATTTAAGAAAGGGACTCCAGTTATGCCGGAATACAAATACCAGGCACAGGACAGTAAAGGCAAGATCGTTAAGGGTAAGGCTGATGCCTTTGATGAAGCTGATCTGCAGAAAAGATTCCATGACTCGGGACTCCTTCTTCTGGAGGCCAAGCCGATCATAAAGCAGATGGCATTAAAACCCTTGAAAAAGCCCAGACTTGCGGATTTCTGCCGCCAGCTTGGAACGCTCATCAAGGCCGGCGTCGTCCTGATCAAGGCAATCGAGATCATCGCAAACGACGAATCCATTACCGATTACGAGAGACAGCTATACTTAAGACTCCGCGACCGTATCGTCCAGGGTGTCTCCCTTTCAACCGTTATGGAAGAACTTCAACCTGCATTCCCTCCGCTTCTTATCTTCATGATCAGGGCTGCGGAGACTTCAGGTACTCTTGATACTACATGCTTAAGACTCGCTGAGCAGTACACAAGCGAAGCACAGCTTGAGCAGACAGCAAAGAATTCACTTACTTATCCTAAGATCTTAAGCGTACTCATCGTAATCGTTGTAGCGATCCTTTTCGGATATGTTCTTCCGCAGTTTGAAGATATCTTCGCTACACTTCCGGAGCTCCCTCTTCCGACAAGGATCCTCATGGCTATTTCAGATTTTGTCGCAAACAAGTGGTATATCCTGGCGGTAATCATTGTTCTGGCCATTATTTTCGGAAAGATGATAGTTAAGATCCCTGCAGTCAGAATGCTCATTGACCGCATCAAAGTCATGGGCAAATGGGGCAAGCTTACCAAGATCATCTATTCAGGAAGATTTGCACGTACCATGAGCTCTCTTTACTCTGCAGGCATCCCGATCCACAGCTGCATCGAGATCGCAAAGAGCACTATCGGCAACAAATACATCGAAGCACAGTTTGATGAAGTCGAGAAAAAGGTATCAGGCGGTATGCCACTTTCTTCAGCTCTTGTTGAAGTCGACGGATTCGTATCCAAACTCCCCGCCACCATCAAGGTCGGCGAAGAAACCGGTATGCTCGGAAACATGCTTGAATCCGTTGCAAATGACCTCGATTTCTATTCAAAGCAGGCTCTGCTTAAATTGACATCATACATTGAACCGGTAATGATCGTAGTCATGGCTGTAGCCGTAGGCTTCATCATGATCTCCATCATTTATCCGATATACCAGTCTTATCAGACGATCGGAGCAGGATCGTAAGATCAGGACAGTAAACGAAAGGAAACAAAGCAAATGTCTGAAGTAGTATTTCTGTCGAATACCAACATCCAGATCGCATCAGGTTCTGCTGCCGGTGACGGCGTCAGAATATCGAAGCTGATTTCATCTCCTCTCCCTGAAGGCGCCGTATTGAACGGTGTCGTAATGGATCAGGACAGGCTTATCGAAGCCATCAAGCTCGCATGGCAGGCTAACAAGCTTCCAAAGTCAGAAGTTACACTCATAATCAACAGCCCCCAGCTCCGTGCAAACAGAGTTGATGCGCCTATCCTTGCTGACAAAAAGACGACTGAATTCATCGAGCGTGAGACACGTGATTCTGAATACGGCAGATTCCAGAATCCTATCACCGGCTGGTATGTTGTCGGAAAAGACGCAAAAGCTAAGACACAGAAAGTCGTTTACGAGACAGCAGAGATCGACTTCGTAAATAAATATGTTGATATCTTCGGAAAAGCAGGACTTAAGTTAAAGACGATTCACAACGGCGTACAGCTTGCCACCGAGTATTTCACAAAGCAGGCTGCCGGCAAGACTGTTCTTTACATGATCCTTGACGGTAAGTCACTCGTTACCATCTTCTTTGCAGAAGGTAAATACTACTACGACTCAACATCACGTGTTTTCGCACAGCCCGGAACACCTGAATTCGCACGTGAAATTTATGCTTCTGTCTCATCCATCAGACAGTTCATTTCAGCCCAGCACCTCACAGAGACAGTTAAGGATATTCTGTTCTGCGGTCTGGCATATTCACACGTTAACCAGCTTGCAAACGACATATTGAACCTCGACAGTACGGTTGACATCTCGATTGCTCAGCCGCCTCAGGGAACATCGGTCGGTTCTGACCAGTCACAGTTCCCGTTCTTCGTTTATCCTATCGCAGGTCTTAGAAAGATCGACGAGAGAATGCCGATCCTCAAGAATACAAAGCAGGCCAGCAAGAAGACGAAGGAAAAGAGCTTCATGGCAAATCTCATTCTTCCCTTCAGTCTTATCCTGGTAGTTGCACTGATCGCATATGGCGTATGCTTTATGGTCAAAATGAAGAAACAAGCAGAACTCGATGATGTAGAGAAATACATCAACAACCAGAGCGTGATCGACCAGGTTGCCGAGTACGATGCAATGTACGATAACATGGCTGAGATGGGCAGGATCCAGGGCGGCGTAGACATCCTCATGGATGATCTTGACTCCTACCCTGTTCCCGATTCATCGATCAATAAGTCCATTCTCGAAGCAGCAAAGAAGCACGATGTTAATGTTGATTTCAATTCTTACAGTGCTTCAACGGGTGTCTTCAGCATCACTGCTTCTTCACCGGAAGTTGAAGATATCAACCAGTTCATCGCAGACCTCATGGCAATGGATATTTTCGAGAACGTCAACTACACAGGTTATTCATTGTCTTCCGACGGAAAGAGTTGGCAGATCAATGTTGTATGTACTCTTGCAGGAAGAGAACCTGCTGCAGAGGAGGTAAACTGATATGGCATTACAGACCAATCTCAACGAAAAAGATAAGAAGACAATTGCTTGGGTTCTTTTTGCAGCTCTGATCTTTGTTATCGCATGGTTCCTTATAAGGCCTACGGTATCTGCCATCAGGACAACAGGCGATAAGATCGAGCAGGCTGAAGCCACCAGAACACAGTATCAGAACAAGATCATGTATCTTACAAGCGCTGAATCCCTTTACGGAAAAGCCGTAACGGATCTCAATGATTCCACAGCTGATTTCTATCCTGTCATGGACAGCTCTGAGATCGACCGTATGGTTACTTCTTATGTCCTGAAGTCCGGTCTTTTCGCTGAAAGTCTCAACATCAAGATGCCTGACGGATCTGTAGAAGAACGTCCTTATGCTTATTCAAAGATCACAAGCAGTCATTCTTCTTCAACAGCAACTGCAAACAACAGCGACGCGGAGACACTTCTTGTACCTTACGACAGCGCAAGAAACAATGCTAATTCCACATCTTCTTCCGGTGTCCAGTGCGTTGCTCTTTCGATCACAATGACAGGTTCACAGGCTGCATGCCAGGCCATGATCGATGACCTCTGCACCAAGCCTGCAGTACGCATCACAGGTTTTTCCTGGGAGAAGCTTGATCCGGTTGAGCGTTTAAATCCGACGACCGGCTTGTATGAATATGTAGACTCCGGAAAAGTAAGACTGAAACTTGATGTCAATCTCTATATGGCAGACTTTGCCGATTATGAAGTTGCCGGAGTGGAGGGTTAATCTATGGCAGATAATTCAAAGATTCGTATAGGCGACTTGATGGTCTCGGCCGGTTATATTACCGACGACCAGCTCAAGGAAGCACTTGGTATTCAGAAGCAGTCCGAAGGCAAGAGAATCGGTCAGGTCCTCATTGAGATGGGCTATGTTACCGAAGAGCAGATGCTCTCCGCACTTGCCAACAGACTTGATATGCAGCTTATCGATCTTAACTCATATACGATAGATCCTGAGGTAGTTAAGCTCGTTCCGAAGCAGATGGCTGAGCAGTATGTAATGCTCCCGATCGGCCAGGAGAACGGCGAGGTCATCCTGGCTGTTAACGACCCTCTTAACCTCTATGCGATCGAGGATATCAGACAAACGGTCGGTATGCCCGTAAGAACCGTTATCGCTCAGGAGCACGTTCTCAAGAATGCTATCGACTATCAGTATGCCGGCATCAAGGCTCAGATGGCTGCCGAGAATGCTAACGCAAATACTACAGGCATAAACATCGATGAGCTCGTCATCGATACATCAGCAGGTGCTGACGATGCTCCTATCATCAACCTCGTTAACTCCCTTCTCGACAAGGCTTTCCAGGATAACGCTTCAGATATCCATATCGAACCTTTCGAGACAAACGTAGTCGTAAGAATGCGTATCGACGGTACTCTCATCGACTACATCCAGTTGCAGAAAAACGTTCAGGATTCACTCGTTGCAAGAATCAAGATCATGGGTGAGATGGATATCGCTGAGCGCCGTATCCCTCAGGACGGCCACTTCCGTGTAAGGATCCAGGGACAGATCATCAACGTCCGTGTTAACGTTATACCTACCGTTTTTGGCGAGAAGGTCGTTATGAGACTTATCGTTTCAGCTGTTCACATCGATAACAACACAACATTCGGTATGGACAAAGACTCTTACGACAAGTTCGTTAACATGCTCATGTCCCCTAACGGCCTTATCTACATCACAGGTCCTACGGGTTCAGGTAAGTCCACGACGCTTTACATGGCTCTCGAGTCCTTATCTCAGAAGCCTATCAATATCAGTACCATCGAAGACCCTGTCGAGAAGAACCTGCCGAGACTTAACCAGGTACAGGTCCACCCTACCGCAGGTCTTACATTCGAAGTCGGTCTCCGTGCCCTCATGCGTCAGGACCCTGACGTCATCATGGTCGGTGAGACACGTGATGCCGAGACAGCTTCAATCTCTATCAGAGCGGCTGTTACCGGTCACTTGGTATTGTCCACACTGCACACCAACGATGCAGCTTCAACGATCGTAAGACTCGTTGATATCGGTGCAGAACCTTATATGCTCTCATCCGCACTGGTCGGCGTTGTTGCCCAGAGACTTATGCGTAAGGTATGCCCTTACTGCTCAAGGATCGAGCCTCTTACGGAAAGACAGATCGAGTTCGTAGGTCACGATATTCCGAATGCCAGAAAGGCTGTAGGATGCGGTCAGTGCCACGGTTCCGGCTATCTCGGACGTACTGCCATTCACGAAGTCCTCGTTGTCGACAAGCATATGAGAAAACTCATCACGGCAGGTGCCGAGGCTGAAGAAATGAAGCAGTATGCCATCGAACACCAGAACATGCAGACCCTGAAAAAAGCTGCTATATCTCTTGTAGAACAGGGCATCACAACTATGGAAGAGCTTGAGCGTATCGCCTACTATGACGACTGATACGCCAAAGGCTTCACCGAAACTGATAAAAGATCTAAAGAGCATTCCGTCGCTAATGTTTTATATATTTGCGGCGGTTGCTGTTTTTGCGGGCCTTTTTGTTGTCGGCTTAAATCCTTATGGTATCTTTGCCACCCTTTTTCTATTGCTCCTTACAGGATGCGCAGTAGCAGACATTAATGCAGGTATCGTTCCTGATTTTCTTGTTATTCTCATAGCCGTTCTGGCCGTAGTGAAATTCTTTGTGACGGAACCTTTCTCAATCAATACAGCCGTTCCTTATCTGATCGGAGCCGTATGTGTTTCAGTTCCAATGCTCATACTGGCATTGATAATCAAAGGCGCATTCGGCGGCGGTGACATCAAGCTCATGGCTGCTGCAGGTCTTTACCTTGGCTGGAAATACGTACTTGCAGGACTTGTTGTCGGCATGTTTATCGCCGGACTATACGGAATATATCTTCTTATACGCAAAAAGGCAGGCGCCAAATCCAAACTGCATATCGCACCCTTCCTTGCTTACGGACTCGGTGCGGCAGCGCTTTTCGGCGACCTGATGTTACGGCTCATTTTCGGATGGTAATAAAAACAGGCTCTGTAACAATGTTACAAAGCCCGTATTTTAGCGGTTTATTGATGTTTTCTGTCAGATTTCGAAGCTGTATGCTTTCTTGCCTGTAAGGCTCTCTGTGAGGCTGTCAGGCTGGCCGAATCCGACATAGAAGTTTACTTTGCCTTCAGCTGTTACCCTCTCGCCTGCTTCATTTACGACCGTAAATCTCTCAGAAGGGATCTTTATCTCAACTGAACCCGTCTCGCCTGCTCCGAGAGTAACTCTTGAGAATGCAGCAAGTCTGGTGTTCTTAACTTCATTGGGATCTTCGGCCTTCATGTAGACCTGGATTACTTCAGAAGTTGCGATATCGCCCGCATTGCTTACGTTTACCTTTATCGTGAGACCGTTGTTCTTAGGATCTTCGCCTGACTGTTCAACAGATGTGATGTCCATCTTGCCGTATGTGAGGCCGTAGCCGAACGGATAGAGAGGATCTGTCTCAAGATAACGGTATGTTCTGCCCTTCATTGAGTAATCCTCAAAGTCAGGAAGATCGTTTGTATCCTTATAGAAAGTTACGGGAAGCTTACCGGAAGGATTGACCTTGCCGAAGAGGATGTCACCTATGGACTGGCCGCCTCTTGCACCCGGATACCATGCCTGAAGGATAGCTGAGGACTTGTCGTTGAGAACGCTTAAGTCCATAGCAGAGCCTGCCATTACGACAGTGATGAAAGGCTTGCCTGAAGCGATTACCGTGTCGATAAGTTTTCGCTGTGTCTTAGGGAATAAAAGATCCGGCTTGTCGCCCGACTTGTACTGATTGCCCTGGTCGCCTTCCTCGCCTTCGAGATTCTCGTTAAGACCGATAACAAGGACAACGAGATCTGCTCTGTTCATTACGGCCTTTGCCTCTGCGATCCTGTGGTATTCACGTGAGAGGAAGTCCGGCTTAGGAACGGAAATATCACATCCGTCGGAGTAGAGAATCCTTGTATCGTCTCCTGCGGCGTTCCTGATGCCCTCTAAGGCCGTGATGTACTCGGAAGATGTTCCATAGTAGTTTCCGATAAGGCACGCTCTGGAGTCGGCGTTAGGGCCGATTACGGCGATGACCTTATTCTTGTTCTTATCGATAGGAAGGATTCCGTCGTTCTTGAGGAGGACGATGCTCTCGTCAGATGCTCTCTTTGCAACTGCGAGATTCTCCTTTGTCTCGACATCAAGATATGTGAGGTTGTCATATTCTGTCTTATCGAACATGCCGAGGATAAATCTTGTGGTAAAGAGTCTTACTGCAGCAGTCCTGATATCCTCTTCTGTTACGAGGCCCTGGTTATAAGCCTTCATGAGATGGATATATGTGCATCCGCAGTTAAGTTCGCATCCCTTCTTGAGCGCGAGAGCAGCACTCTCTTCGATCGTCTTTGTGACCTTGTGGTTCTCATGGAAATCACGGATAGCCCAGCAGTCGGATACGATATGGCCTTCAAATCCCCACTTGTCGCGGATGATGTCCTGCAGATAAGAGTGACCGCAGCAGGGCTCGCCGTTTGTTCTGTTGTAAGCGCCCATCACGGACTCGACCTTTGCATCCTTTACGCATGCTTCAAATGCAGGCAGATAAGTCTCGTTGAGGTCCTTGTCAGAGCATGTTGCGTTGAACTGATGTCTAACAGCCTCAGGGCCGGAATGAACTACGAAATGCTTTGCACATGCGGCAGTCTTCATGTATTCGCCGTCACCCTGAAGTCCCTCGATGAAAGGAACAGCAAGATCGGAAATGAGGACAGGATCCTCACCGTAAGTTTCCTGGCCTCTGCCCCACCTGGGATCTCTGAAAAGGTTTACGTTAGGTGACCAGAATGTAAGTCCCTTATAGATATCACGGTCGTTCTGGGCCATGTATTCGTTATATTTTGCTCTTCCCTCGTTGCCGCAGACCTCGCCTACTTCTCCGAGAAGTTCAGTATCGAATGTAGCACCAAGTCCGATTGCCTGGGGGAAGCTCGTAGCCGTGCCGGCTCTAGCTACACCATGCAGTGTCTCGTTCCACCAGTTGTATTCGGGAATGCCCAGTCTTTCGATCGCAGGAGAATCGTATCTCAATTGCGAAGCGGCCTCTTCAACAGTCATCTTAGCGACTAATTCTTCGGCTCTTTTAACGGCTTGTTCCCTGTTCATAAGCGGTCTTCTCCTGTCGTAAATATTTAATTATTCTTATTATAAATGATTCGTCAGCAAATCTTGTCGTGGATTTGGCTTTTATTTTACAGATTTTGCTATTTCTTCTTGAAAATGGTATTCCGAGCATTTAGAATTGTAGCATTGACCTTTAAGAATGGGGATTATTAATGCAGTTTAACGATAATTCAGTACCGGGCAAGTATCAGCAGCCTATCGGAAGTTTTGCGGGCAGAATCGTCAGCAACGATGTTGAGGAAGTTGATTTTATTCCCGGTTCAAACATGCGTATATGGTACAACAACCGCTCTGAGGACTATCCTGTCCACAGACATACTTGTCTTGAGATAACTATCCCGATCGAGAAGTCTTATACTTACATTTTCGATGACAGAACGATAATTCTTAAGGAAAAAGAGATCCTCTTCGTACCTCCGGACATGCTCCACAAGATTGCCGGAACAAGATCAGGTATCAGATTCATCTATCTGTTTAATGTTGATTTCCTTAAGGGCTTCTTCGATTACGATGAATTCCAGAAGCTCATAAGAGAGCCTCTTCTCATTACTCCCGATACACATCCGGAAGTATACAGCCTTATTTTCGAGAAGTTCATGGAGATAAATGATCTGTACTTCTTCTACTCTACAACGGTAAAGGAAATATCGATCTTCGGTAAGCTCATGGACGTTTTCGGAATGCTCATGAAGAAGGATTATTCTGACAGCCTTGTCGTCATCCAGAACGACAAGCAGCGCGAAGTCTATATCAAGTTCAAATCGCTCGCTGAATGGCTTGCCATGCACAGCTCTGAGAATGTATCAATGGACGAAGCTGCAACGCACGTAGGCTATTCCAAGTTCCATTTCGCGCGTCTCTTCAAAGAGTACACCGGAATGACATTCAACGACTATCAGACAACGTTAAAGCTCAAGGAAGTTGAAAGGCAGCTTGCAGATACAGATCTTCAGATAAGCGATATCGCAATGTCCTGCGGCTTCAATAACCTCACCTCTTTGAGCCGCTGCTTTAAAAAGCAATACGGGTGTTCCCCTTCCCAGTTCAGGAACAGGATAAGAAGATCCAAGAAGAAATAAACAGCATACGATACAGAAAAAGCACGGAACGGTCCGTGCTTTTCTTTTGCTAATTAATTCATAAAAAAAACTGCGTCTTTGGGGAGGCAATTTCCAAAGACGCAGTGTAAGTTTTTGTTTGTTTCAGCCTTAGCTGAATCCAGCTAATTGAGAAGCGTAAGTCTTATGACTTGACACCGCCCAATGCAACACCTTCAACGATGTATCTGGACAGGAAAGCATATACGACGATGAGCGGAAGGACTGTAATCAAGAGTCCTAAGTAAACTGAACCGTACTCTTTCTTGTAGATATCACCATTAAGCAAGGAGACCATTACAGGGAGTGTCTTCTTGTCCTTATCCGTTAAGAGGATGAGAGGCATGAAGAGGTTGTTCCAGGAACCTACATAAGCGAAGATTGCCTGTGTGGCAATAGCCGGCTTCATGAGAGGAACAACGATCTGGTTAAAGATTCTGAACTCACCAGCACCGTCAATTCTTGCGGACTGAACGATTTCCATTGAGAGTGAAGCCTGCAAGTACTGTCTCATGAAGAATACTGTCATAGGAGCAGCAATGGAAGGGATGATAAGCATTGAGAGCTTATTTACCAAACCGAGCTTGTAAACCATCTGATAGAAACCGATCGTGGTTACTGTTGAAGGGATCATCATGATAGCGATGATCATTCCGTTGAATGCATCTCTGAGCTTCCACTCATATGCTGTAATAGCATAAGCAGTAAGAGCTGAGAAGTATACGTTAAGAATTGTGGAACATGTAGCAACGATGAAGGAATTCAAGAAACCTGTGAAGGGGTGGAAGTCCTTACTGTTGATGATGTGCCAGTTCTTAGCGAGGTTCTGGAAAGGATGAGCGGACCAGAGAGTAAGTGTGCTCTGCTGAATCTCGTATGTACTCTTGAAAGAGTTCGCGATCATCATTACGAACGGGAACAATGTCATGAGAGAGAAGAAGATAGATACTATGTAGATAACTACCTTAAGCCATGTCTCATTCTTTTTAATAGATGACATTTTAATTGTATTATCACTCATATCTATTCACCTCACAAACCTTTCCTTGCAGCTCTCAATTCCTGCTTTCTAAGCTTCTTGAGCTTAGCCTCGTCCTTATCTCTGAGGATATAGAAGAGGATTGAGGAAAGTGCAACGATTATGATGAACAGGATTACTGATGCAGCAGCTGATCTGTTGTACATATAGCTTCCTGCGAATGCCTGGTTCTTGATATACATATTCGTTGTAAGTGCTGCGTTGTTTGCTCTTGTTCCGATGTACAACTGCGGAATATCGAACATATTGAGACCACCGATAAGTGATGTTACGAGAACGAACAACATGATCTGGCGGATACAAGGAATTGTAATCTTAAAGAAAGTCTGAACTCTGTTTGCACCGTCGATTTCAGCAGCTTCGAAGATCTCAGGGCTGATACCGATAACGCCTGCAATGAGGTTGACCATTGTGTGTCCATACCACTGGAAGAACTGAATGAAAGCAACAACAATCTTTACAGGCCACTCATTGTTCTGGTAGTCGTAGTTATCTCTGGTCTTACCAAACAAAGCTGCGAGGCTGTTGAGCAAATCGTTAACAGCACCCTTCGGGTAACCGAACAACTTTGTGAACAAGATAGCGATTGTAGCTGCAGTAATGATGTTGGGCATATAGAAGAGGATCTTGAATAAGCCCTGACCCTTAACCTTGGATCTTCTGTCTGTAAACCATGCAGTAAACAGGAGAGCGAAACCAATCTGAGGGATAAAGTTCATGATCCAGATAATCCATGTGTTTCTGAAAGCCTTATGGAATGTCTGGGATGTAAGAACTTCCTTAAAGTTCTGGAATAAGTTCTTACCTACTGAAGGAAGGAAATGCCACTCGGTATTACCTGCACCCTTCAAGTCCGTAAATCCGATTACAAATGTGTATAAAACCGGATAAAGGGTAAAGATTAAAAATGTGAGCATAAACGGAATAGCGAAAATATATCCGTATTTCGAATAATCAACTAGTTTTTTGTTTCTCATTGAATTACATAGCCTCCTCTAGGTTTAAAAAGCGGCAGGGTAAACCTGGATCTACCCTGCCGCCACAGCATCTAATAACTAAATTCTATTAGAATGAGAGGTTATCTGCTACGTTCGTCTTGAAAGCGTCCATAGCTGCATCTCTATCCAAGTTGCCGTTAGCATACTGGGTAGCTGCATCAGTGAAGTAACCGTTGATTGTCTCATCGTACTGTGTCATAGCCTTAGCAGAAGCATACTTGTTGCCTGCGATGAATGCAGGGAAGATGTTCTGGCCGCCGCAGAAGTCGAGAGCACCATCAGACATAGCCATAACTGTACCAGAAGCTACAGTATCCTTAGCTGCGCCTTCAGCGAATGTGCCGTTAGCCCACATATACTGGAGACCTGTCTCAGAGCAGTCGAGAGTGATCCATGTGATGAGCTCAGCAACGCCTTCCTTGTTGTCTGTGTCCTTGTTACCAAGAACCCATGTGCCGCCCCAGAAGAAGCCAACCGGCGGAGCGCAAACTCTCCAGTCACCGTATGTGCCTTCACCTGCTGCTGTGCCGCCGCAGTTACCGATCATTACGTAGTTGATGAGCCAAGCAGGTCCAAAGAATGCGAATACAGGAGCTGCACCCTCACCCTTCATGTCTGCATACCAAGCCTCTGTCCAACCAGCTGCATCGTTTGAGTAACCCTCGTCCTTGAGCTTCTTAGCGATATCGAAGAAAGCATCTCTCTTAGGGTCGATGTTGAGCTCGCCGTTAACGATCCATGCTGTATCAGCAGACTTCTCGCAAGCGTTCCAGATATCACCAGAACCAGAAACTGCTACATAACCAGCTTCCTTAAGCTTAGCTGCTGCTTCCCAGAATGTATCCCAGCTCTGTGTACCAGCGCCAACGATCTTCTCAACTTCTGTCGGATCATCAGTACCGAATACTTCCTTAGCGATGGAAGCTCTGTAGATCATAGCGCAACCTGTTGCCTGATAACCAAGAGCAACGAGCTCGCCGTCACGAGAACCAACTTCGATTGTGTAAGGAGCGATGTCAGCTTCAGCGATCTTGCCATCAACGTCAATGCCGAGTTCCTTGTATGTAGCAGCGAACTTAGCCATGTCGCCCTGAGCATACTTAAGAACGAAAGCTGCCTCAGCACCGTACATATCAGGAGCTGTGTCACCACCAGCTACGAGAGCTGCGTCGAGAGCCTGCTGATAAGCACCGTTGTCTGTAGCAACGATTGTACAATCAACAGTGTACTTCTCACCGAACTCAGGATTCTGAGAGATGTAGTAGCTGACCATGTTGGCCTTGTCGTTGCCTGTAGGGACATTAACCAGTCCGATTGCTTTGGCCGGTAGCCGTGGCCTTACCATAGCCACCGAGGATATGAAAAAGGATAGAGGAGCGATTAAAGAACAGGCCGAAGCAACAGGAGGATACCGCTCCATA
>CAJOJI010000030.1 GCA_905234715.1 uncultured Saccharofermentans sp. | reverse complement strand
TGGATAATTCTTAAGATGAGGCTTCATTTTACGGAGCTTCCGAATTGGCATGATACTTTCCGTATTAGAACATGGTCTAATTATCTGGATAAATTCTATTACGGACGTGATTTTGAAATATACAGCAGCGACAACAGGCTAATCGGCCAGGCGACATCCACATGGATACTTGCTGACTGGAACACACACAGACCTGTTATTGCAGGTAAAAGGCCTGAGCTTCCGCCTCCGATAATTCAGGATCCGAGACTTGTTTTCGGTGAAAAGTGTCCTAAGATTGCTTTCCCTACAAGAAATGACATTGCTGATGAGACCCAAAAGCCAGTCATTATCAAATATGCTGATTATACCGAGCTTGACCGCAACAGGCATGTTAATAACTCACGCTATACAGCATGGGCTTATGATGCTCTTTTTAAGTGCGGATATGATGTTACCCTTATTGAAGACCTTGTGATCAACTATAACAGTGAGGTCAAGGCAGGGGAGAAGGTTGAATTGTTTATTGCCGAGAATGACGGAATTGTCAGCGTTTTCGGCTATAAAAATATCGATACAAAGGTGTTTGCCTGCGAGATGACCCTCAAGCAAGGCTGATTACTCAATTCTTTTTGCCATTTATTATTATTTTCTTCTTATTTTGTTATAATAAGAGGTTGTATGCGCTTTTTTGGCATATCTGGAGGTAACAATGATCGAGATTAACAAACTTGTGAAGGTATATGGCGATAAAAAAGCCGTAAACGGTATATCTTTCACGGTAAATGACGATGAAGTGCTGGGTTTCCTCGGCCCTAACGGTGCAGGCAAGTCCACAACGATGAATATTATTACGGGTTACCTTTCTTCCACCTCAGGAACAGTTAAGGTAAACGGTCATGATATTCTTGAAGAACCTGAGCTTGCAAAGAAAGAGATCGGTTATCTTCCTGAGAACCCTCCGCTTTATAACGATATGACTGTTAATGAATACCTTGATTTTATTTGTGATCTCAAAGGTGTTGCCAAGGCTAAGCGTAAGCATATGCTTGACAGGATCATTACGATGGTAAAGATCTCTGATGTTACCGATAGACTTATCGGAAATCTTTCCAAAGGATATAAGCAGCGTGTAGGTATTGCTCAGGCTATGGTCGGAGATCCTTCGATCCTTATTCTGGATGAACCTACGGTAGGTCTTGATCCCAGTCAGATAATTGAGATCAGAAAGCTCATCAAATCACTTTCAAAATCCCATTCAATCATTATCAGCTCTCACATTCTCCCTGAGATCCAGGAAGTTGCTGACAGGGTAGTAATTATCAATCACGGTAAGATTGCCGCCATTGATTCTTTGAGCGATCTCTCAAAGAGACTTTTAGGCCAGACAAAACTTCTTATGACATACACAGGTCCTGCCAAGGAGTGTGCTGAAAAGATCCGCACTCTTCACGGAATATCTTCTGCTGTTCCTAAGATCACAAAGAACAAGGTCAGTCAGATAGAACTAACAGTAGTAGGTGAGAACTCAACTGAGATCAGAGCTTCTATTTTCTTTATGATGGCCAAAGAAGGCTGGCCGATACTTGAACTGCGCTCGCTTGAGCCTACACTTGAGGAAGTCTTCCTTAGTATTACTTCAGAAAAGAAGGGGGCATGATCTATGTACGCGATCTTTAAAAGAGAGTTCCTGTCTTATTTCAGATCTCCTGTCGGCTATGTGGCTATAGCTATTTTCTCTTTCCTTGCCGGTTTTATCTTCTATTCGCAGTATAGCTCCGGATCAGTAAATATCGGCAGCGAAGTTATCTCACTCAGATCATTTTTTGTGATTATCGTACCCATTATCACAATGGGACTTCTTGCTGAAGACAAAAAGAGAGGTACCGACATTCTGTATTACACAACACCTGTAAGCCTATTTAATGTTGTTGTAGGTAAGGTCCTTGCTGCTTTCGCACTGTTCGCGGTTATGTTCATTAATGTAATCATCCACATTATCGTAACTGTAGCCTGCGGAGGCACTTTTGGTGTAGGTGCAATCGGTACCATCATCGTATTCTTCTTCATGGCATTTATGTTTATCTCCATGGGACTTTTTGCTTCTGCGATTACCGACAATCAGATAGTTTCCGCTATCGTTTCGTTTGTGTTAATTCTCATTTCACAGCTTCTTTCAGTCATTTCAGAATATGCTGGTACTGCTGCTAATTCGATTGCTACGGTTTTCGGAGTCAAGACATATAAAGCATTGGCATTCTCAAATGCGATCAAAAAGGCAATATCCTGGCTTGATCCTTTTGTTAAAACACAGGACTTCCGTCTTGGTATCTTTTCAGTTTCTGCTCTGATCTTTCTTGTTTCTGTCGGTGTCCTGTTTATGTATCTGACATTCAGGGTGCTCGAAAAGAAGCGCTGGAGTCAGGCTTGACGGAGGTTGGTGATTAGAATGAGTAATAAACCCGCTAATATTAAAAAGAGAACACATGACAGAGCTCATAAGCTCAAACTCTATTCAATAGGTTCCATTGCATTGCTTATCGGAATCGTTCTTGTTACTAATATTTTGTTTGACGGAATCTTTGGTAAAATTTTGACCTTTGATTTTTCTGATTTTGGTCAGAACACGATCTCTCAGGAAAGTCAGGAATTCATTGATTCTCTTTCACCTGATACTCATGTGAGAATTGTCGGATTGTTCAGCCGTCCTGATAATGTTTCCGGCACACCTTATCAGTATATTATTCCTTTGCTTGACGATTATGCTAAGAAGTCTGACGGTAAGATAACGGTCGAATATTATGATCTTACAGAGAATCCCACAATAATAAATGAATTGGATCCTTCTAATGCATATGATCTTGCTTCAAACGCCGGCAATTTCGTCGTTGAATATAACGGCAGGATTAAGATCATTACACCGCTCGATTGCTATTCATATGATGAGGAAAAGTATTATTACACCGGCACTTATTATATTAACAGCAACAATACGGAATATGTCTTCACCAATACTATTAATATGCTCACAAATGAAAATATGTGCAAAGCATATATCGTATCCGGATTAAAAGAAGATACCAGCTTCTATATAACCCAGGTATTGAATTCTATGTCTATCATTGTTGAAGAGCTTCCTTCATCTGATAATTTTGTTATTCCCGAAGACTGCGATCTTATGATCTTAAACGGTCCTAATGCAGATATATCCGAAAAGATGTATGTTGCTATGTCTGATTACATTAGTAAGGGCGGAAAGATCTTTATTGCCGTTAATTTCAGCATCAGAAACGTTACCGAGAGGTTTGACAGACTAAACCAGCTGGTTAACCAGATGGGCATTAATATCGACCCTGCGATGATCAATGAGAATGATCCGGGCTTTCAGAGAGGCGGATACGTTATTGATCATACCGTAATTGCAACAGACGATTTTAGTGATTATTATTCTGTGCCTTATTATCATGCTACTTACAGCAGATCTATAAGTTCTTATAATAATCCGAATTCAAGCATCACAGGAATACCTGCGCTTAGAACAAGCGACAAAGCTTCATTAACTGAATTTGATACAAACGGAAACGCTATTGAAAGCAGCACTGATACGACAGGTCAGTATTATGTTGCCATGTATGCGGCAGGTCAGGGTGAAGATCCTGCTAAGATGTTTGTATTCGGAACTGCTAATTTCTCATCTGATGAATACATATCGGGTTACGGCGTAAATGATGTTAACGTTGAGTTCTTTAAGTCCTGTATCAGAGAACTTACCGGTTCAAAATCAGCAAATGCGATTAATGTAGCTGTTAAGAACGTTGATAACTATTCACTTGATAACACAAAAGCTACTACTTCATCGGCAACCATGATGATGGTTATCTTTATGATCATTCTTCCTGTTGTTTTGATCGCTTTGGCTGTTTACGTATATACAAAGAGGAAGAATCTCTGATATGAAGTCTGTAAAGAATCTTATTGTTCCTGCGATTATATTTATTGCACTTGTTATAAGCGCAATAGTATATTTTGCTGTCGATAAGATCAAAGCTAACCATATTGAAGAGTCAACGGGAACCGGGATGATAGATATTGTTTACTTTAATTCAGCGGATATTGCCGGCCTTTCCGTATATAACCGTGAAACCGGTCATACCGTTACAATTAATTGTTCTTCCGATTCCAAAGGCGTAATAAGTTTTGATTATCAGGGCGACGATAAGGAACCTTCTGAGAGTTATTCACAGACAAAGCTTGCCTCTTATGTTACATTAATGACTTCTTTTTCAGGTTATGCGAAAGTTTCTTCAGCAGGAAATCTTGCAGACTACGGTCTTGATGATCCTGCTTTTACGATAACCATTAACACAGTAAACGGCACTGTAACAACTGTATATCTCGGCAATAAAACACCTGACGGAAGCAACTGTTATCTTAATGTTTCAGGTTCACAGGATATATATACGGTTGCTGCTGCAAAACTCAGTGGTGCAAATGCCACAGTTTTGAGTTTCCTGGACTCAAAGGCTCTTAATATAAATTACGAGGACCTGAAAACAGTACATTTCGACAGAAAGAATGACGGGTTGTCACTTGATACGAATGTTTCTTTTACCTCATCAGGTGTTGCAGAGTTTGAGATCTATAAACCATATAATCATGCTGCCAGTCATTATTTCGGAAACCTGATCGATGCAATTGTCGGTCTTGAGATTTCCCAGTATGTTGCTGTTACTGACGGTGATCTTGCCGTTTATGGTCTGGATGATCCCAATTTCCATTTTGTACTTACCACCAATAACGGAGATAAGACGGAACTTTATTTCAGCAGAAGCATTAATGGTCTGTATTATGGTCATATAACAGGTACCGACTTTTACTTTATGGTTGATGAACATCAATTGGATGGTATCGAGCTTAAAGAACTGGTTCTTATTGATCCTTATATCTGCTACTGCTATGTAAAAGACATCGCATCCATTACCGGTATATACGGAGATACGACTTTTAAGTTAGCTTTGGAAGTACCGGAAGGGAAGAGCATAACATCTGATGGTGTAATCGTTACTCTTGATGGTCGTAACGCACAGGTATCAGATTATTCAGGCAGGTCTTATTGTTCCATTCTCTTTGAGAGCATTGCCTGCATTGAAATCGGCGGAATCGAGACAGGTGCCAATGTAAATACGGCATCGGGGCCTGTTCTTTCTCTGGTTTTACTTGATAAGAATTATGTTACGACGACATATGATTTCTATACCAGAGACAGCGACTCGCTATATGTATTTAAGGACGGCGAGTACATGAATTTCTATATATATTCGAGAGAACTGTTTAATGACGGCGGTTCTGACACATACAGTTACGGCTGCTGGAAAGCTTATGAACTCTTAAACGAGGCTATTTCCAATAACGTTAACGGTATCTATGACATGCCGAAAGAAGTATAAGATGAACAAAAAGAATAATACGAATAAAAAGATTGATAAACCGGTAAATAAGAAGCCTTCTGAGAATAAGAAAGACGGCAGCATTTCGCAGGCAATGATCCGTAAGGGGCTAACCATTGCCGTCATGATCTTTGCCGCACTTCTTATTGTCAGTATCGTTCTTATATTCGTTGTTTCCAAAAAGATCGATTCCATGTCAGGTGCGGATGCCCAGATCAAGCTTTCTGCTCAGGGCGGTTTCTCATGTGAGTATTCAGAAGCGCAAAAACTATATCCTTATGCAGACGGGGTTATAAAGATAACTTCAGAACGAATTGCATATCTTAATCTTTCCGGTGATGAGATATTCGCTCAGGCTGTTTCATACCAAAATCCACAGTGTGTTACGTTCGGTAATAATGTTGTTGTCTTTGACCGTGACGGTTACAATTTTACAGTACTTGATAAAAACGGCATATGGTACAGCAAACCTACCACCAATCCGGTTAAGTCAGTTCTGATATCCGATGACGGTTTTGTTTCTGTTATCTGCGGCAGTGAAGAGTCATTTGGTGCCGTTGTTCTTTTCGATAAGAGCGGAAATCAGATCGCTGAATGGACATCTTACAATTCCGGTTTCCCGGTCTGTTGTGCATTTAATTCCGATTCAACTCTTCTCGCCGTATCAACGATCAATACCAGCGGTGCTGTTATCGTACCTTATGTCAGAGTATTCTCGATCAACAAGACAAATAAGGGTTACGAAGTTGATGACTATGCGGTATATACCACGGAAGATAACGTAATTTTTGCTTCTATTTGCTATGTAGGCAATAAGCTCTGCTGCTTTACTTCAAACTCACTATATGAGGTTAAGGACAACAATCTCTCCAGGATGAACTTTGATTTCTCTGCCATCGGTTATGTTAAAAAGGTCGGAAATAACCTTTTCGTCACATATTCTGACGGTGTAAGCCAGCTTAATAAGCTTGCGATAATCAATTCTTCCGACAGCATTATCTATAACTCAAATATCGGCTCAAACATTATCTGTGTATGTCAGGGCGTCGGATATTATGCGATAAATGTTGACCACAGAGTATTCGTCTATAACACGTCGGGTGTAATTACCAACGATTATTCAGTTGATGAGGATATCATCAGAATGAATTTCCTTGACGGCAATAAGCTCTGCGTTGTATCTACGAGCGGTGTTCATACGATAACCTAAGGACTGATTATGGAATTAGAAGTTAAGCTCAGTTTTGACAGCAGGGACTTGTTATACGGACTGGCAGACTCGGGAGATTTCCTGAAGTATTGCTCCGATGCTGTTAAGCCTGAGACCGTGCTTCTCGAAAACACGTACCTTGATACTTCAGACATGAAGATCACCGGACGCGGCGGCATGATCAGGATCAGACACTGTAAAGGCTCTTATAAGGATAATTACGAATTCACCGTTAAATACGGCGGCGGTGTTTCTGAAGGTTACCATAAACGTTATGAGTGGAATGCTGAGAGTGAAGACGGGAAGTTCTCAATTGAAAGCTTTATGTCTCTCGCTTCTTCTGACGATTCTTCCGACATGCTTTCCGAAGTTTTCTCAGGAATAAAAGATGAAGATCTGTATCCCTTGTGCTCGAATTCTTTCAACAGAACTGTCTATAATCTTACATATGGCGATAGTACAATAGAAGCGTGCTTTGACTATGGTCTGATATCAAATTCAGACGGTTCAAAGACAGATGAGATTTGTGAACTTGAGTTGGAATTAAAGACAGGCGATCCGTCTGATATAGCTCAACTGGCTAAGATAATTACTGACAAAACAGGCTGTGTTCCGCTTGATAACACCAAGTACGGAAGAACATTAAAACTGGCTAGGGGAACAGATCATGAAGAATAACATCTATGAGTGTGTGATCATCGGCGGAGGAGCAGCAGGACTTTACTGTGCTGCCAGACTTGCCAGGACTGCATATGCAGGCAAGAAGGTCCTTATCCTTGAAGGCGGCAGCAGAGTAGGCAAGAAGCTTGCTCTTACAGGAAGCGGCAGATGTAATCTCTCAAATTCCGCTATCGATATTTCCAAGTACAACACAGATGATGCGGTTAAGCTCGAAAAGAGTCTTAACAGATACGGATATCTTGAGACTGCTGATTTCTATGAGAATGTTCTCGGCGTTGTTCTTGAGCAGAAAGGCACGCTCATTTATCCTTCTACATTAAAGAGTTCAACAATAGTAGATGCATTAAGATTCTATCTGACTGACAGTAAGATAGAGACTGTTTTAAAAGAACACGTTACATCAATTTCCAGAAACAAGTTTTATGAGATCAAGACTGATTCAGATGAGGAATACCTGGCTAAAAACGTTGTCATAGCAACCGGCGGAATCACTTATCCGTCGACAGGTTCCACGGGTGATGTCGTAAATATCCTTGAAGGCATGGCAGATGAGTCTTTCTTCGTGCCTTTCAGACCCGCGCTTACTTCACTTACATCCGATACTCCCGGTATCAAGGGCCTTGCAGGCATCAGATGCAGGGGAGAAGTTAAGATAATCGACAGCAAGGGCGTTATTAAGGCAAAGTCTGAAGGAGAGATACTGTTTACCAAAGAAGGCGGCGTCTCGGGAATCTGTGTCATGGACGTATCAGACAGCGTTGTCCAGCTTATTGATAATGGTGAAACTGACATCAAGGCGGTTCTTAATCTTTCCGGTAAATCTGCAGGTGAGATCTTCCAGATGATCTATATCAGACGTCAGATGTATGCTCACAGAAACTGCGCTGATGCTCTGTCCGGAATGCTCTTAAGAAACATCACCGAATTCGTAATGAAGAGCATGGGCTTAAAGTGCGACAAGATGACGCTCCGTGAACTCGATGACAGAAAGATAGCCGAGCTTTCAAATCTCTTATGCGCATTCCCCGTAAGTGTTACCGGTTACGGAGATGCTGATAAGGCACAGGTGTCTTCAGGCGGATTTAAGCTCTCGAAATTAGACGATAACATGCAGGTTAAGAGCTGTCCCGGTCTATATATCATCGGTGAAGCTGTTAACGTAAACGGAATCTGCGGAGGTTACAACCTGCAGTGGGCTTGGACTTCGGCAGCACTTGCAGCGGAAGGTATATCTCAGAATGTTTGAGATCAAAGTCAGACCTGAAGTATGTAAGGATAAGCTTGCTTCATCCAAAAATCCCGATTCAGTCCTGATCGTAAGAGAGATAAAAAGATCAGGCACCAAAGCCATGAGGGCCGGTTTAAAAGAGCTTGAAGACGGCGAAAAGGTCCTTGATATCAATAAAAAGTATATCGATGCAAGACATGGCAAAGTATATATTAATTACAGGTTTGATTTCATTACGTCTGAATCCAAACAACAAAAGATTGAAGAGATAAATTCAACAGGTCTTCCATATGTTAATGATTTTGACGGCGAAAATGAATATAAGCGTCCTATCGTTGTCGGCACAGGTCCTGCAGGACTTTATGCTGCACTGATCCTTGCCAAATACGGGTTGAGACCGATTGTTCTTGAACGCGGTCCTCAAATGGATCAAAGAATCAAAGACACTGAAGCCGTAAAGCAGGGTAAAGATAAGGTTAAACAAAATTCCAATATACAGTTCGGCGAGGGTGGTGCAGGAACTTTTTCTGACGGCAAACTCTATTCGGGAATCAGTTCGGGATTAAAAGATTTCGTTCTTCAGTCTCTGATAGCCCACGGGGCGCCTTCGGACATCATGTACGATGCTCATCCCCATATCGGAACTGACAGGCTAA
Organism: uncultured Saccharofermentans sp.; assembly: GCA_905234715.1. Classification (GTDB taxonomy): domain Bacteria; phylum Bacillota; class Clostridia; order Saccharofermentanales; family Saccharofermentanaceae; genus Saccharofermentans. The sequence goes on along the minus strand of CAJOJI010000030.1, from coordinate 8,369 downwards.
GAAAGGTCGTTACAAGCGTCAGGGAAGACATTATTGCACTTGGCGGCGAAGTCAGATTCAACACTACATTCCTGGGATATAAAACGGAAAAGGGCAGACTTAAGTCCATCTCAATTGAAGATAACAACGGTACTCATGAGTTATCGTGTGATTGTCTGATATTGGCGATCGGTCATTCAAGCAGAGATACGTTCAGGGCACTTAACAGACTCGGAATGGATATGCATTCCAAACCTTTTGCTGTCGGCGTCAGAATAGAGCATCTGAGATCTACTATCGATACATCGCAATTTGGATTTGATTCTGCCTATTCTTCTGATGTCACACCTGCGATCTATAAGCTTTCAGTAGATACGGTTACCGGACGTAAGCTCTATACATTCTGTATGTGTCCGGGCGGCGAAGTTGTTGCTGCTCAAAGCGACAGCCGGAGTATATGTACGAACGGTATGAGTTACCGCGCCCGTGACCTGGATAACTCCAATAGTGCTTTGCTTGTTCCTGTTGACAGCAATGACTATGGAGACGGCGTTCTTGACGGAATCAGATTCCAGGAAGAACTGGAGCATAAAGCTTTTGAAGCAGGCGGAAGCACCGGAAAGGCACCTTCCGTAAGATACGGTGATCTTATGGAGAACAGGCTTACGACTGAATTCGGCAAAGTTAAGCCTTCGTTTATGCCCGGTGTTTACTGCGGTAATCTTTCGGATGTTTTCCCTGAAACTATTCTTGATACGATCAAGGACGGCGTAAGCTTAATGGGCAGGAAGATCAAAGGGTTTGACGATCCTGATGCGGTTCTTACTGCAGTTGAAGCAAGAAGCTCATCTCCCGTAAGGCTTGTGAGGGACCCTGAAACGCTTCAGAGTACGTCCGTTGAGGGCATTTATCCTTGCGGTGAAGGTGCAGGTTATGCGGGCGGAATTATGTCGTCTGCAATTGACGGAATAAAATGCGCCAATAAACTTGCCGTTTCTTTGCTTAGCTGTTCGAAAACTTGAATATCAATGTTGTTTTACCCGTTTTAGCGATAAAATCAAAGCCATAAATAGCAGGAGGTGTTTCAATTATGAATCAGGAAAAGAATACAGCTGTAGTTACGGTATTGGGTAGGGACAGAGTCGGCATCATTGCTGATGTTTCCAGACTTCTTGCTGATTACGGAATCAACATCAAAGACATATCCCAGACGATCCTTGATGACATCTTTACGATGGTAATGATGGTAGATCTTAAAGATGTTGTAATTGAGGAATCAGATATCTCCGAAAAACTCGGCGAACTCGGTAAAAAGCTCGGTGTGCAGATCACCATCCAGCACACAGGTCTTTTCAATGCCATGCATACAATCTGATTTTTGAGAGGTTCATATGATCAACGACCGCGAAATAATTGAAACGATGCAGATGTTCAACGATCAGCATCTTGATATACGTACGATTACCATGGGAATTTCGCTCATGGACTGCGCAGCTCCCACAGTAGAGGAATCCTGCAACAGGATCTATGACAAGATCTGCAAATATGCAGGAAAACTCGTTGAAACAGGTGAGCTCATAAGCAAGAAATACGGTATTCCGATCATTCATAAGAGAATATCCGTAACACCTATTTCAATTGTCGCATCAGCTTGCGGAGCAAAGGATTATACACCTTTTGCACAGGTCCTCGATAAAGCTGCAAGAACATGCGGTGTAAATTTCATCGGCGGTTTCTCGGCACTCGTTCAGAAGGGTTATACAAATTCAGACAAGGTCCTTATCGAATCAATTCCTGATGCGCTTGCCGCAACAGAATTTGTATGCTCATCAGTAAATGTCGCTTCTACAAGATCCGGTATCAACATGGATGCCGTACGCGACATGGGTGTCATCATCAAGAAGACTGCTGAAGCTACCAAAGAATCCGGTGCTTTAGGCTGTGCAAAGCTCGTTGTTTTCGCAAATGCGCCTGAAGACAATCCGTTCATGGCAGGAGCTTTCTTAGGTCCCGGTGAACCTGAATGCGTCATCAACGTCGGTATTTCAGGTCCCGGCGTTGTAAAGCATGCTCTTGAAGGCGTAAAGGGTAAAGACTTCGGTACAGTTGCAGAGACAATTAAGAAGGCTGCTTTCAAGATAACAAGAGTAGGTGAACTTGTTGCAAGAGAAGCATCCGAAAGATTAAGAGTACCTTTCGGCATCATCGATCTTTCACTGGCACCTACACCTGCTGTAGGTGACTCGGTTGCAAGACTTCTTGAAGAGTTCGGTCTTGAAACATGCGGTACATGGGGTACGACGGCTGCACTTGCAATGCTCAATGATGCTGTTAAGAAGGGCGGTATCATGGCATCTTCTTATGTGGGCGGTCTTTCCGGTGCATTCATTCCCGTATCCGAAGACGAAGGCATGATCGCTGCAGCAAGATCAGGTTCATTAAAGCTCGAAAAGCTTGAGGCCATGACATGCGTATGCTCAGTAGGTCTCGACATGATCGCTGTTCCCGGTGATACGACAGCTGAAACTATCTCAGGCATTATAGCTGACGAGATGGCAGTCGGTACATTCAACAATAAGACAACAGCCGTAAGACTTATTCCTGTTCCGGGTAAGACTGTAGGTGACAGCGTTGAGTTCGGCGGACTTCTCGGTACGGCTCCTATTATGGACGTTAACCGTGCATCATGTGCTGATTTCATCCACAGAGGCGGTAGGATCCCTGCACCTATTCATTCAATGCGCAACTGATATATGAAAAAAGATAAAGAAGTAATCTCAAATGATACGGAACTTAACGAATCTGCTGAGCCGCAGAAGTCTAAGTTCAGGCATTTCTGGGATTATGTAACCGATTACAAACGTAAGACGGTTACTCTTTCTTTACCTTCAGTAGTATTCGATATCGTATATTCAGGCTTTCTGTCGGCAATGGCAGTTTTGTCATTGTCGCTTTGGCCTTTCATAATGTCCATATACCATGTCCTGCTTTGCATGCTCAGAATAAATATCCTTTACAGAGCAGGAAGGGGAGCTATTTTTAAGAGCAAGAGATTCAGCGAAAGAGTCAATTACCGTAAGTTTTCAAGAAATCTCATCCTGCTCGATGCGGTATTTGCATTTGCTGTATATCTGATCGTAAAAGTAAATATTCCTCACGATTATCCCGGAATCCTGGTATATGGTTACGGCATTTATGTCGCATATAAGGTAACTCTTGCGATCATCAACATGTTCAAGGCTCACAAGCATAAATCACTTACGGCTCTTTCATTGCGAAAGCTCGGTGCCGTTGATGCAATGGTATCAATGCTTGCACTTGAATGGGCATTATCCCACAGAGATGAAGGCAATCTTTCCATTTGGGCCAGATTTTTTGAAAAATACAGCGGTATAGCAGTTGCCGCGATTATCTTTATAATGGGTTTTGCGGGATTCATTACCTGCATTAAACTTAAGAGAAAAGAGAAGAAAGAAGGAAACAAATAAATGTGGTTTGAAGAAGCAGTTTTTTATCAGATCTATCCTTTGGGTTTTTGCGGCGCACCGTTCGAAAATGACGGCATTCCCCAATCAAGGATATTAAAAGTCTTAGACTGGATCCCTCACATGAAAAAACTCGGCATCAACGCCATTTATTTTTCACCTGTCTTTGAATCAGATACACACGGATACAACACAAGAGATTACGGTCTTATCGATACAAGACTCGGTACTAATGAAGATTTCAAAAAGGTTGTAACCAAGCTCCATAAAGAGGGCATAAAGGTCGTTTTGGACGGCGTTTTCAATCATGTAGGCAGAGGTTTCTGGGCATTTAAGGATGTTCAGGAAAAGAAGTGGGATTCACCCTATAAAGATTGGTTCCATCTTTCTTTTGACGGCAATTCAAACTATAACGACGGCTTCTGGTATGAAGGCTGGGAAGGCAATTACGACCTCGTAAAGCTCAACCTCAGGAATCCCGCAGTCATCGATCACATCCTGGATAAAGTCAATTACTGGATCGATTTCTTCGATATCGACGGATTAAGACTTGATGTTGCTTACTGCCTTGATCACGAGTTCTTAAGGAGACTTCGTGAATTTACTGATTCCAAGAAGAATGAGTTTTTCCTTTTAGGCGAGGTCCTTCACGGTGAATACGGCAGAATGCTTAATGACATGCATCTTCATTCACTTACAAACTACCAGTGCTATAAGGGAATCTATTCCTCATTCAATTCAGCCAACATGTTCGAGATCATGCATTCTCTCATGAGACTCTTCGGACCTGAGGACTGGACTGTCTGCAGGGGAGCGCATCTCCTTTCATTTGCAGATAATCACGACGTAACAAGAATTGCTTCCATCTTAAACGATGAAAGATGTCTGCCTCTTGTATATACACTTGTATTTACGATGCCCGGAATTCCTTGTGTTTACTATGGTTCCGAGTGGGGAGCTAAGGCAAGAAAAGAAGAGGGAGATCCTGCTTTGAGAGCATGCTTTGATAAGCCTGAATGGAACGGGCTTGCCGATCACATAGCAAGACTTGCTGAAGCTAAAAAGAATTCAAATGCTCTTAATTATGGCGGCCTGCGAATTGTTGTTCTTACAAATAAGCAGTGCATATTTGAGCGTAATTCAGTTGATCAGAGGATCCTGGTCGCTATCAATATGGATTCAAATCCTTACACTGCACATTTTGATGCAGGATGCGGCCAGGCAAAAGAACTAATTTCCGGTAACATCCATGATTTCGGCGGCGGTTCAACTTTACAGCCGTTCTCATCAGAGATCTGGCTGATGGAAAGATGATCTTACATTATGAATCAGGACAGACCTTCCAAGATTACTGATAATCGCCTTCGCTTCGATGCCTTTACAGGCACTGAAGATGCTTTGTTTCCTTCGAAAAAGATACGTCTTCCTGCCATGGGCTGGAACAGTTGGAATGCATTCGGGAGCGGCAATACCGAAGAGCTTACCAAAGCAATGGTTGATAAGATCAAGGAATTAGGTCTTGATGAATTCGGCTACAAGTATGTTGTTCTTGATGACGGATGTTACCGTCCAGAGCGTGTTAACGATCACCTCGAATCCGATCCTGTTAAATTCCCGTCAGGCTTTAAGGCAATGGCTGATTATGTTCATGGTGCAGGCCTTAAGTTCGGCATGTATAACGACATCGGCGAAAAGCTTTGCTCCGGCGCTGAAGTCGGTATTTATAAACACGAGAAGATCGACTGTGAAGACTATATCAAGTGGGACATCGATTTCATTAAAGTCGATAACTGCTATTATATGTGGGACAATGCAACATTCTCGAATCCTGAGAATGCCGTATATTCTTATGCTCCTAATATCAGATCAATATGTATTGCCGGTAAAACATATTCAGCAGTTAGCGATGCTGAGATCACCGGTACCAGAGCTTCAGTCAAAGACGATTATGTAACCTTTATCGGCACCTTTGACGGTACAGCTCCTGATCACAGTCCTGTAGATATCAGATCAAGCGAACTGGTATTTGAAGTTGAAGCCGATGAACCTGATATTTATGAATTAGTCGTATCTTATGCTTCCGGAAAAGAAGAGGGTATAGGAAGATGGCTGCAGATCGCTGTAAATGATGAGATCGTTTTCGACGATATGCTTCCTGAGACTGAATCTCCTGAAACATTTATGGATTCTGCACCTTTAAAGATCAGACTGAATTCCGGTTTCAATAAAATAAGACTGATGAATCATAGAAGACAGGAGAATACTCTCTGTTCTTATTCTGAAATCCGTAAAGAACTTGAGAACTTCGGTCAGGGCCGTGACATAGTTTTTTCGATATGCGAATGGGGTAAGACTCAGCCGCAGAACTGGGGACATCTTGTCGGCGATTCATGGCGCATCTTAAACGACATTACTTTCCAGGTCGGATCAGACGGGAATCCCGGTACAGCTGCATGGGAAGGTGACTATACTACGGCCATTACTTCACAGTACAACAAAGCTGTAATAATGGATGAGTTTGCCGGTCTCGATAAAGGCTGGAATGATCCTGACATGCTCGTAATCGGCATGGACGGTATAACCGAAACAATGTGCAGATCTCATATGGCAATGTGGTGCATGATGAACTCTCCTCTTATGCTTGGAATGGATTTAAGACGCGTAAATAAAGGAGACTGGATCTATAACCTGATTTCCAATAAAGATCTTATCGCATTAGATCAGGATCCTCTCGCAACTCAGGCAAAACGTATATTTACAACTTACCAGTGTGAAGATCCTTCAATAGAATATATCAGAGATAACAACAGAGTAGATGTTCTTGCCAAGCCTCTTGATAACGGAGACATCGCTTTGGCATTCTTTAATCTCAGTACTGATGAGTGGAAGAATAAAGTAAGCATTTCAGCTGAAAAGATAATCAGCAGTATTGGCAGTAAGATGAATTCCAAGGCTTTTAAAAATGCATCTTCTTATCATGTAAAAGATCTGTTTTCAAAAGAGAATATTGAAACTTCTGATAAGATCTTTTCAATTGATTCAATTGAAGCCTGTGGCTGCAAAGTCTATAGGATCACGCCGGTTTCATGACACGAGAACAGTTTATAGTAAGACTTCTTGAAGTTTTTAATGAAGATTCCGCTGATGCCTTTTCTGCCGGACTCGAAAAAAGCTGGCTTGAATACGAAGACAAACTTTATAAAGACGATGAGATTTCCAGAAAGAATATTGCCAGGATAATTCACATGTATCTCTTGAAGGAAAAGGGCATTTCAGATATTCAGGACATCAGTAAAGCAGGTGAACTAAGAGATCTTTACGACTGCAGAGTTTGCGCCAATCATGTGGCCCAGGTTTATCTAAAGGGTATAATGGGAGCGAAAGAGCTGTCTGTAAAAGGTGGCTTCTTGTGGTTTGATCTTGACGGTTTAGATGATTCTGATGCTATAGAGGATTATCTTAAACGCGCCGTTGATACAGTATGTAAAGCAGGGAATAGGGAAGAATAAAATGGCAAAAAAGAAATCAGCAAAGCCGATAATAATCATACTGATATGTCTTGTGGTTCTTGCTGCAGCATGGATCGGAATATCTCTCGGTTTGTATGGTATCTATTTCGGAAGACGTTTTGAGACGAATGCTTTCAACATGAATCATGTTGAGAATTTTGAAGGTCTTGAGCGTACAAGATATGAATTCACTTCAGATAAAGGCCAGACCATTGTCGGATACATGTATTCATCTTCTGAATACCATAAAGGAATAATCATATTAGCCCATGGTTATGGTGCAGGCGGACACAATTCATATATGCCTTCGATAAATTACTTTGCTCAGAACGGTTATTATGTTTTTGCATATGATGCAACAGGCAATGATGAAAGCGGCGGAAAGGGAATAGGCGGCGTTCCGCAAGGCGTTATCGATCTTAACTATGCAATTAATTTTGTTGAAAACAGCGGTGATTTCCCTGATCTGCCGATTGGTTTGTTTGGTCACAGCTGGGGCGGATATTCTGTTTCAAACGTTCTGACTTATCATCCTGAGATCGAAGCAGTTATTGAATGTTCAGGTCCCAACAGTTCATCTGATCTTGTGGAAGGCGGCGGAACCAAAGTAATCGGTCCGGTGGTTAAAGTCTTAATGCCTGTGATCAAGATCTATGAGCGTACCAGGTATGGCGAATATGCGACTAACAGTGCGTTGGACGGATTCGCTTCAACCGAAGCAGAGATAATGGTCGTTCACAGCAGTGATGACAATATTGTTCCAATCGAATACGGTTATGACATCTATTACGAAGTGTATAAAGATGATCCGAGATTTACATTCATAAGACTTGAAGGCAAAGGACATAACATGTTCTTAAACGTCAAGAATAATGCTGAACTCTATGAATCGTTCGTTGAGTTTTACGATGAGAACCTGATCTGAATTAACCAATAAAAAAGCCGTTCTTCGATTGAACGGCCTTTTGCTTTTAGATTAAAGATTTTCCAGGTAATTCTTAACTGTGTCAGGAGCCGGACCGCCTGTGAGCTTTCTGCCTTCGACACATGTCTTAAGTGAGATCGCATCGTATACATCTTCCTCAAAAGCAGGGGAGAACTCCTTGAGCTTATCGAGCGGTACATCAAGTAATGAGATGCCGTTCTCGATGCAGTAGTGAACGAGCTTTCCTGAGATAGCGTGAGTCTCACGGAAAGGAAGTCCCTTCTTAACAAGGTAGTCAGCGAGGTCAGTAGCGTTTGTAAATCCGCCGAGAGCTGCCTTCTCCATGTTGTCCTTGCGGATGGTCATTGTCTTGATCATGCCGGTGAAAGGAGGGAGGACTGCCTTGATCGTATCGATGCAGTCAAACATTGCTTCCTGAACTTCCTGCATATCCTTGTTATATGTAAGAGG
>CAJOJI010000029.1:6617-24364 GCA_905234715.1 uncultured Saccharofermentans sp. | reverse complement strand
CAGCCCTTCGGCTATTACCAAAGAAGACCTTCCGGTCGTCTTTGAGCAGTACGAGGAGCTCGCAAGACTCATGGTCGAGCGCTATAACGAAGGAAGACCCTTCACCTTCTATCACTACATGCTGGACCTCACATGCGGTCCCTGCATCTATAAGAGGATCGCAGGCTGCGGCTCCGGCACGGAATACCTTGCCGTTACCCCCTGGGGCGACCTCTATCCCTGCCACCAGTTCGTCGGCGATGAAGCTTACAAGATGGGCGACATCTACGAAGGCGTCAAGAACACTGATCTCAGAGACAAATTCGCTTCTTGCAATGCCTACAGCCGTCCCGAGTGCAAAGACTGCTGGGCAAAACTCTACTGCTCAGGCGGATGCGCTGCTAACTCCTATCACGCATCAGGCGACATCAACGGCGTATACGAGATGGGCTGTGACATATTCCGCAAGAGGATAGAATGTGCGATCGCAGTAAAGCTCCTCACTTCAGGACTTGAACAACCGGGTAAGGAAAACTGATACCAATAACAAGAGGCTGTCACATGACAGCCTCTTTTTCGCATTTCTTAATTAATTTCCCTTGTTTTACGACGGTGCCTGGATGCCGATGAATACGTAATCGTCAGGATTCTCATCGTCTCCGAAGAATCCGGCCTCGGTGTAATAAGGTGTATTGTCAGCCAAGACTTCTTCAACGGACATGTTGGTATCGTCTGCAACATAAACATACATAACTATGCCGTCATAGCCTTCCGGAACAATAAAATAAGACGTTGAAGTAATCGTTGCCAGTTCCTTCTTTATTATGCGGTTGCCATCGGCCGGTTCGGAAGTACTGCTGATCCATTCAGTCTCACGGAATTCATAGTATCCCATATCATAAGTCTTGCCATTCCAGATTACCTTTCCGGTAACGCTGAAACTGTCGATCTGGGTGGACAGATTGATGGTCGGAAATGTTGTTCCCGTGTAATAGTCCAGGAAACCAACGCCGTGGTAGGAGAAAAAAGACATATGGACACTGTTGGGTTCTTTTGTGCTGATAGGGAACGTCTGGGTATATGTTACCTCATAGATAACATAACCGTCCTTATCAGCGGGATACTCCAAAACCGTCGGCCTGCTTATTGCCGATACAGTGTTGAGGTTCTCGTTTAACCTGTTATCGTAAGCATCGAGCGAATAATACGCAAAGTAATTATGGATGGTGCCGTGCGCCATTCTGAGATCCTGATAAGGACCCCATGCATCCTTATAGCTTAAATCGATCGTGCCGAAATCCTGTGTCTCATCTACTTTTGAAAGATCGTGATGCGGAGATCTGGCAACCGTATAATCCGGCAACGTGCTCTCTGTCGTTGTCTCGACAGGATCATCCCAGATTCCGTCGCCGTTATTGTTGTTTACATCACATGAACAAAACATGAGTGAAAAAACAGCTGTTAATAAGATGACCGGCAAATGTTTTTTCATATGTTTACTACCTTTTTCCTATCCTTTTATCCCTATTTTATTATCATTGTTTTTTGATTATAACACTCGACAGGGGTCAGACGCGAGTATATGAAAGAGGTTGCCTCATTTCCGAGACAACCTCTGAATAATAAATCCAAATTATTGCAGCACTTTTAGTCTTCCTGCCCGCTGAGAGTGAGATTGATTATGCGAGCGATTCCGCACAAGCAAAGCGCGGAGGACCTAAGCGAGTATAACAATATCACTCGAGCTCGAATGCGCCGGTATAGAGCTGATAGTATGTGCCCTTCTCGGCGATGAGCTGCTCGTGGGAGCCGCGCTCTATGATCCTGCCGTGATCCAATACCATGATGACATCGGAATTCATTACGGTGGACAGACGGTGCGCGATTACGAATACCGTACGGCCTTCCATGAGCTTATCCATACCGCGCTGAACGATAGCCTCTGTACGTGTATCGATTGAAGACGTAGCTTCATCGAGGATCATGACGGGCGGATTTGCAACCGCTGCTCTTGCGATGGCAAGAAGCTGTCTCTGACCCTGTGAGAAGTTTGCACCGTTGTTGGTGAGCATCGTGTCGTATCCGTCAGGGAGACGCTCGATAAAGTCAGCTGCGCCTGCAAGCTTTGCAGCATCCTTACACTCCTCATCCGTTGCATCAAGTCTTCCGTAACGGATATTCTCCATAACTGTTCCCGTGAAGAGGTTAGTCTCCTGCAAAACAAGACCCAATGATCTTCTGAGATCCTTCTTCTTGATCTTGTTTACGTTGATTCCGTCGTAACGGATCTTACCGTCGGCAATGTCGTAGAAGCGGTTGATAAGGTTCGTAATCGTCGTCTTTCCGGCACCTGTAGCACCTACGAATGCAACCTTCTGGCCCGGCTTTGCGAAAACGGATACATCGTAAAGGACCTGCTTTTCGGGAACATAACCGAAATCGACTGAGTCGAGCAATACGTCACCCTTGAGCTCTGTATATGTGATGGTACCCTCAGCCTTGTGGGGATGCTTCCATGCCCAGTGACCTGTAGGACGCTCAGCTTCGGTGATAGTGCCGTCAGCAGCGATGTTAGCGTTAACGAGAGTTACGTAACCGTCGTCTGTCTCAGGCTTCTCATCGAGAAGAGCGAAGATTCTCTGTGCGCCTGCACCTGCCATTACAATGGCGTTCATCTGCATCGTGAGCTGGTTGATGTTACCCATGAACTGCTTACTTCCGTTAAGAAAAGGAACGATGATGTCGATTCCCATCGGAAGTCCGGAGAACGAGAGGTTAACAACGCCGAATACGGTCATGAGACCGCCGCCTACTGCAAGGAGAACGTAAACGATGTTTCCGATGTTGCCGATGATGGGCGCCAAGATGTTGGCATAAGTGTTAGCCTTGCCGCTGTCTTCTGCAAGTCCGTCATTGAGCTTGTCGAACTCAGCCTTGACCTTGTCCTCGTGATTGAAGACCTTAACGACCTTCTGGCCGTTCATGATCTCCTGAATATAGCCTTCCGTGGAGGCAACAGCCTTTTGCTGTCTGATGAAGTACTTAGCAGAACCTGCGCCGACCTTACCTGTTGCAAACATCATTGCAACGATTCCGAGGATCATGATAAGCGTCATCCAGATACTGTAGTTGAGCATGATGACGAATACGGAAACAACTACAACACCGGCTCTCAGGATCGTAGGCAGAGCCATGGATACAAGCTGTCTCAATGTATCGATATCGTTGGTATAGTGGCTCATGATATCGCCGTGCTTATGAGTATCGAAGTATCTCAAAGGCAGCGTCTGCATCTTGTTGAAAAGATCAGTTCTGAGCTTGTGCAGGAACTTCTGCGTCATGTATGCCTGGATCTGTGACTGTACGACACTTAAGATCGCAGCAAGAGCATAGATACAGATAAGCGGAATAAGGAATGAAACTATCTTAATCTTTGCATATTCCCAGTCCCCGGTATCGATCGTCTCTTCCAAGACAGCCGTTACCTTCTGAAGGAAAACGGCAGGCATAGCAGCTGCAACGGCATTGTAGATGTTGCAGGCAACCACGACCCATGTAAGTACAGGAAACTGCTTGATATACATCCAGAGGACACGCTTGATGCTGCCCATGGAATCCTTTACCTGGGACATGGAAGCAGGGCCTCTGCCTCTGCCGCCCGGTGCGGGTGCTGCTTGTACTTTCTTTTTGGGAGAATTCTTATTTTCACTCATTGTCAGATCCTCCCTTCGTCTGTTCTTCATAGATCTCACTGTAGATCTCGCTGCTCTTGAGGAGCTCTTCGTGAGTACCCTTGGCTGCGATCATACCGCCGTCCATGATTATGATCATGTCGCAGTCCTGAACGGACGCAACTCTCTGTGCAATGATTATCTTGGTGGTCTCAGGGATATATTCCTTAAAACCTTTTCTTATCAACGCATCTGTTCTTGTATCAACAGCAGATGTAGAGTCGTCGAGGATAAGGATCTTCGGTTTCTTGAGCAAAGCTCTGGCAATACAGAGTCTCTGCTTCTGACCGCCGGATACATTAGTACCGCCCTGCTCGATATATGTGTTGTATCCGTCAGGGAACTGGGATACGAATTCGTCAGCCTGGGCGATCTTGCATGCTGCGACTATCTCTTCGTCAGTTGCATTCTCATTACCCCAGCGCAGATTCTCGGCAATCGTTCCGGAGAACAACTCGTTCTTCTGAAGAACTACGGAAACGGCATCTCTTAATGTCTTAACGTCGTAATCCTTAACAGGAACGCCGCCGACCTTGACCACGCCTTCCGTAGCATCATATAGCCTCGGAATGAGCTGGATCAAAGAAGTCTTGGATGAACCCGTACCGCCTAAGATACCGACTGTCATTCCGCTGTCAATATGAAGGTCGATATCGAAAAGTGCATTTCTTGCAGCCTTCTCGGAATACTTGAAAGCAACATCCTCAAAATCGATGGAACCGTCAGCTACCTGCATGACAGGCTCTGCGGGATTCTTGATCGAAGGCTCCTCATCAAGTACCTCAACGATACGCTTTGCAGCCTCAATGGACATTGTGAGCATGACGTAGATCATGGATACCATCATGAGTGACATGAGGACCATGAAGCCGTATGTCATGAGTGCGGAGATCTGACCGATGTTCATCGTTGCGCCCTGGCTTGTGATCGCCATTTTCGAGCCTACGTAAAGAACGAAAACGACGTTGAAGTGCAGGCACATCTCCATGAGAGGAGAGTTAAGACCTACGATTCTCTCAGCCTTGGTGAAATCCATTCTGATGTTATCGGAGGCAAGACCGAACTTGTGCTTCTCATGCTCTTCTCTTGCAAAGCCCTTAACGACACGCATTCCGCGGACATTCTCCTCGATGGATTCGTTCATCTTGTCGTACTTTTTGAATACGGCACGGAAAGCAGGCATTGCGAGCTTACCGATGATTACAAGACCGACTCCGAGAACGGGAACTACGATAACGAATGTCGTAGCAAGAGAACCTCCGAGAACATATGCCATAATGATCGCAAAGATAAACATGAACGGAGCTCTTACGGCGATCCTTATGAGCATCATGTATGCGTTCTGGACTGTCGTGATATCGGTCGTCATTCTCGTAACGAGCGAAGATGTCGAGAACTTATCGATGTTTCCGAAGGAGAACTTCTGAACCTTGGCGAACATATCGCCTCTTAAGTTTCCGGCAAATCCTGCCGAAGCTTTAGCAGAATAATTACCTGCCAAAGCACCGCAGACAAGAGACATGATCGCGCATACCGTAATTATGCCGCCCATTTTCAGAATGGTGCTCATATCAACACCGCCCTGGATCTTATTGACCATATCTGCCGTGATAAACGGAATTACTACTTCAAGTACAACTTCGCCGATTATGAATACGAGAGACAATATCGAATGCTTCGTATACTGGCGAACAGATTTCAGCAATTTAGATATCATGTGATTTCCTCTGTGATAATTTAAGACACTATATTATAAATCACACAAAAATATTTTGTATTTATTATTTTATTATTATTTTGACGAACATCGGTTGCGATGTTATTATTGTCCTTGGCTTTATTTAATTAAATAAAGCACAAGGGAGGAATATTCATGCCTGTAACAGATTTACTGAGACGCAACGCCAAAGAACACGGCGATGAAGTTGCGCTTATCGAACTCAACCCCACAATGGAAGATACGAGAAAGATCTCCTTCAAGGAATTCGACCTAGTTCAGCAGACAAAGGCTATGCCTTACCGTCACGAGATCACATGGCAGATCTTCGATGAAAAGTCCAACAGGGTTGCAAACATGCTCCTTGGACGCGGAATCAAGAAGGGCGACAAGGTAGCCATCCTTATGTTCAACTGCCTCGAGTGGCTCCCGATCTATTTCGGTATCCTCAAAACAGGCGCCATCGCAGTTCCTTTTAATTTCAGATATACAGCAAACGAGATCTCATACTGCGCAGATCTTGCAGAGATCTCCGTAATGTTCTTCGGCCCCGAATTCGTTGACAGACTCAACATCAACGCTGAAGAACTCGCTAAAGACAGACTCCTTCTTTATGTCGGCGACGGCCAGGCTCCCGAGTTCGCAGAAAACTACTGGCAGCAGGTAGCTGACTATTCCAGCAAAGATCCCATGATCGAGCTTACTGAAGATGACTATGCAGCCATCTACTTCTCATCAGGTACAACTGGTTTCCCGAAGGCTATCCTTCACCCTCACAGAAGTCTTACGCAGGCTGCCGAGATGGAAGCCGTACACCATCACACAGGCAAGGACGACTGCTTCCTCTGCATCCCGCCTCTCTATCACACAGGCGCAAAGTTCCACTGGATGGGTTCTTTGTGGACATGCAGCAGAGCAGTTCTTCTCAAGGGCACAAAGCCTGAGGTAATCCTCAAGGCAGCATCCGACGAGCAGTGCACTATCGTATGGCTCCTCGTACCGTGGGCACAGGACATCCTCGATGCACTGGACAGAGGCGAGCTCAAGCTTTCCGATTATAAGCTTGACCAGTGGCATCTCATGCACATCGGCGCTCAGCCCGTACCTCCTTCACTTATCCGTCACTGGAAGGATTACTTCCCGGATCATCAGTACGATACAAACTACGGTCTTTCCGAATCAACCGGTCCAGGCTGCGTTCACCTTGGTCTTGAGAATACTCACAAGGTCGGCGCCATCGGCGTTCCCGGCTACCGCTGGGAGTGCAAGATCGTTGACGAAGAAGGCAACACCGTACCTCAGGGTGAGGTCGGTGAGCTCTGCGTTAAGGGTCCCGGCGTAATGCTCGAATACTACAGAAACCCTGAAGCAACAAAGGAAACATTAAGAGACGGATGGCTCTTCACAGGAGACATGGCCCGTCAGGATGAGGATGGTTTCTACTTCCTCGTCGACCGTAAAAAGGACGTTATCGTATCAGGCGGCGAGAATATCTACCCCGTCGAGATCGAGAACTTCCTCCAGGAATATCCTAAGGTAAAGGACGTTGCGGTTATCGGTCTTCCCGACAAGAGACTCGGTGAGATCACGGGCGCCATCGTTGAGATCGAACCCGGCAGCAACTGCACTGTTGAAGAACTCGAAAAGTTCTGCACACAGCTCCCCCGCTACAAGAGACCGAAGCAGATAATACTCGCTGACGTTCCGAGAAATGCCACCGGTAAGATCGAAAAACCCGTTCTCCGTAAGAGATATGGCGCTGAAAGACTTGTAGAACAGGAAAATCAGTCTTAAAATGTAAGCCTTGTGTCTAATTTTAGGCACAAGGCTGTATTTTTGAATAAAAACGCTTCTTATCATTTTGAGGGTGGAAGAAGCAAAAGTGAGGAACAAACAACATGGATCTAGTTATCAAGATTATCTTCCTGGTAGTCTTTTTCGCTGTCATGATCGGAATCGGTCTCATGACGCGCAAGAAGGCAAACAGCGTTGAAGGTTTCGTACTTGGCGGAAGAAACGCAGGCCCCTGGCTCACAGCCTTCGGTTACGGCACATCTTACTTCTCTGCAGTAGTATTCATCGGATACGCAGGACAGTTCGGTTGGAAATACGGTGTCGCTTCCACATGGATCGGTATCGGAAACGCAGTCATCGGTTCACTTCTCGCCTGGATCGTTTTGGGCAGAAGAACAAGAGTCATGACAAAGCACTTGAACTCCAAGACGATGCCGGACTTCTTCGGAAAGAGATTCGACAGCAAGGCACTCCGCGTAGCTGCAGCGCTCATCTCTTTCATCTTCCTCATCCCTTATACATCTTCAGTTTATAACGGCCTTTCAAGACTCTTTAACATGGCCTTCAACATCGACTATAAGGTCTGCATCATCGTTATGGCAGCCCTCACTTGCATATACGTAATCCTCGGCGGTTACATGGCAACGGTAGTCAACGACCTCGTTCAGGGAATCATCATGCTCTTCGGTATCACCGCAGTTATCGTTACCGTTCTTAACAACAACGGCGGTTTCATCGGAGCTCTCACAACACTTTCACAGACAGAGTCCGACCTTCCTGTTACAGCAGGCATGCAGGGTGCATTTACCTCCTTCTTCGGACCTGACCCTCTCAACCTGTTTGGCGTAATCATCCTTACGTCACTCGGTACATGGGGTCTTCCCCAGATGGTCGGTAAGTTCTATGCCATCAAGGACGAGAAGTCCGTTAAGGCAGGAACTATCATCTCTACGATCTTCGCTTTCATCGTAGCAGGCGGCTGCTACTTCCTCGGCGGCTTTGCAAGACTTTACGAGGGCAACCCCGCTATCTACAAGGATGACGGTTCAGTCATGTATGACTCCATCATCCCCACAATGCTCGAAAACCTCCCTACAATTCTCGTAGGCGTAGTTATCGTACTCGTTCTTTCAGCTTCAATGTCCACACTGTCTTCCCTTGTTCTCACATCAAGCTCGACAGTTACATTGGACCTCATTGAGCAGATCAAGCCCAATACAAGCAACGATAAGAAGAAGAAAGAAAAGACACAGCTCATCACAATGCGTATCCTTCTCGTATTCTTCATCGTAGTATCCGTTCTTCTCTCACTCAACCCGCCGACGTTCATTGCTCAGCTCATGGGTTACTCCTGGGGTGCTCTTGCAGGCGCTTTCCTCGCACCTTTCCTCTGGGGTCTTTACTGGAAGAAGACAACAAAGCTCTCCGTATGGGTATGCTTCATCTTCGGTGTAGGCTTCACTGTTGCAAACATGTTCCTTAAGTTCATCGCATCACCTATCAACGCAGGTGCGGTAACAATGGTTGCAGGCCTCATCATCGTACCTCTCGTAAGCCTTATCACTCCCAAGCTTTCCAAGGAAAAGGTTGACGGCATCTTCTCCTGCTACGACGAGACAGTCACAGTAGAGAAGAGATATTCACTTCCCGAGAACGCTCCGGCTGACGAGAACTGATATTAATCACAATTAAAACATCAAAGGCTGTTCCGTTAACGGGGCAGCCTTTTTTATCGTATAAATTTTTTTCAGGAATAGATTTAAGGGGAAAAATGTATCTCAACAAAGGAAAGATATCACGGTTTAAGACAGCAAATGCATTAATCATTGCCATTTGCGGAATCTCATCATGGCGCCTTCAATAACGCCAGAAAACAAGTAAGATCCTAAAAGTTTTTCGCCTTAATCAACACCCGGCAAACGTTGTGTTGCTTAGTCAACAGTCCGCTTGATCATTGCGGATTGTTTATGCATGCTCCGGATAGTTAAATACAGCTATCAAACCTGTCAAACACAAACTCAAAACTAAAAACGGACAGAAAGAAAAAAAGGAGAAAAAAATATGACAAACGCAACAAGAACAATCGATTTGGAACAGCTCGCAACAGTAGCAGGCGGCACAAAGGCAGAGACAGCAGAGCTCAAGCAGGCAATCCTCGGCAATCCCGACCTCGCAAAGATCTGGCAGAGAAAGTTCGACCGTTACGGCGCTGACGATGAGCAGACATGCCACATGGTCCTCATGGAAGCTTTTGGTTCAATTAACGCTGACTGCTCACGCTCTGATGCCAACGTCTACAGAGTAGTCAATGAATACGGTGAAGATCGTTACAAGATCAATCACGCTGACGTAATCAACCTCTGCAAGAACTACAGAACATTCTGATAAAGAAATAACCTGAAACAATAAGGCGTGCCTCAGATATGAGACACGCCTATAATTTTGCAATTAATTACGGATTACTGCAGATCTTCCATGCCGAGAGTCTTTACTCCGGCAGCATTAAGGATAGCTTCTGCTTTTGCATTATCGTTGGTCTTAATGGCGATAGGTGCGCCTTCACCGTCAAGTGAAAGGCCATAGATATAGCTGATGTTGATGCCTGCAGCGTGGATCATGGCAATGACCTTTGCAAGGCTTCCGACTGCGTCGGGAACAACAACTGCGATGACTTCATCGATACGTGCTGCAAAGCCTGCTTCCTTTAAGATCTGCTTAGCCTTGTCGGGTTCCTTTGCCAAAAGACGGAGAACACCGTATTCCATTGTATCAGCAAGGCTTGCGGAAAGAAGGTCGATACCGCCCTGTGCGAGGATCTTTAAGACCTCATCAAGTCTGCCCTCAGTGTTTTCGAGAAAAACCGATAACTGCTTTACGAACATAGTGGTACCTCCCTTAAATTATTGATAAAGCTTACGCTTGTCTGTAACGTGCTTGCTCTTTCCGTCGAAGTGCTCAAGGCCGTTGGGTTCAACGAGCTTGACCTTTGCGTTGAGGCCGATAGCCTGCTTGAGCTTGTCGTGGACTGTCTTTGAAAGCTTCTCCAAAGACTTGATCTCGTCTGTAAAGAAGTTCTCTGCTACCTCAACCTGTACTTCAAGAGTATCCGTGTTATCAATACGGTCTACTACGAGCATGTAGTGAGGTGTCGTGCCTTCTACTGTAAGGAGAGCTGCCTCTACCTGTGAAGGGAAAACGTTTACGCCGCGGATGATGAGCATATCGTCTGATCTTCCTCTGAAGCGCTGGATCCTTGCCATTGTACGTCCGCACTCACACTTGTCGTATTCGATGGATGTTAAGTCCTTAGTTCTGTAACGGATAAGAGGCATGCCTTCCTTTGTGAGGTTAGTGATAACGAGCTCGCCATCAGAACCCTTAGGAAGCTGCTTCAGTGTTGCAGGATCGATGATCTCAGGCAGGAAGTGATCTTCCCAGATGTGCAGACCCTTATGGTATTCGCAGTCACATGCAACACCGGGACCCATCATCTCCGTAAGACCATAAATGTCATATGCCTTGATGTGGAGTCTTGCCTCCATCTGGTCACGCATCTCGTCTGTCCAGGGCTCAGCACCGCAGATAGCTGACTTGAGCTTGATCTTGTCAACGAGGCCTGCCTTCTCGAGATCTTCCGCAACATGCAGGAGATAAGAAGGTGTGCATGCAATAGAAGTAACGTCGCAGTCGATCATCATGTCGATGAGCTTCTGTGTATTACCTGTGGACATAGGGAGAACAAGAGCACCGAGATATTCAGCACCGTAGTGAGCTCCGAGACCGCCAGTAAAGAGGCCGTAACCGTAACCTACCTGGATGATGTCATCCTTTGTGATTCCTGCCATAGAGAGGCATCTTGCTACACACTCAGCCCAGATATCGATATCACGTCTTGTGTAGACTGCGATCTTGGGCTTACCTGTAGTACCTGAGGATGCGTGAACACGGACCAGTTCTGATCTGGGCGCTGCAGCCAAACCAAAGGGGTATGTGTCTCTTAGATCCTGATAGGTGGTATAAGGCAGTTTATCAAGGTCTTCTATACCCTTGATGTCTCCGGGTTCCAGGCCGGCTGCCTGCATCTTCTTGCGGTAATACTCAACGTTGTGATAAACGCGGTTTACCTGCTTGACGAGTCTTGCGCTCTGCAGCGCTTCGAGTTCGTCACGCGACATGCACTCCTTTGCTTCGTTCCAAATCATTCTTGCGCCCTCCTTAGGGGTGGTTATTTACGTGCGGTCTTAAAACCGTTGACGATAATCAGTGCGAGTTCTTTGCCTTCAGTGTCGAAAGCCTTTACCTCGTATAAGCAGATGAATCTTCCGTCTTTGACTATATCAGCGGTGCATGTTACCTTGCCGCCGTGCCATGACCTCAGGAAATTCATCTGTGTAGCCTGTGTGACAGTGATCGTATCAGAATCGAGCTCGCAGTTCTCGGCAACGGCAAAAGCGAAATCTGCCATTGTGTAATAGACTGCGCCCATGAGACCTCCGACAGCATTAAGATGTCTTCCGTCGGGTTCGAGAGATACGACGCTGTGTCCCTTCTCGGCTTTTTCGATAACTATTCCGGTAGCTTCCGTGGCGTACTTGTCGCCTTCGAAAAACTTCCTTACTTCTTCCAGAGTATTAGCCATCAGGTCTCCTTATTCTGCTGCAAGGCCCATCTCAAAG
Source organism: uncultured Saccharofermentans sp. (assembly GCA_905234715.1). GTDB lineage: Bacteria > Bacillota > Clostridia > Saccharofermentanales > Saccharofermentanaceae > Saccharofermentans. The sequence continues at coordinate 12,467 of CAJOJI010000029.1, read as the reverse complement.
GCCTTCAGGTTGAGCTCAAGGAACTTGGAAGGAACAGAAGCTTCAACAGCCTTGATCCACTCTTCCTTGCTGATCTCTTCGATGTACTTGGAGAAGACACCCATGAGCACGATGTTCGTAGCCTTGGATGAACCTGCCTGCTCAGCGATCGTAAGAGCGTCGATAGCATCTACCTTGGCGCCTGCAGCTTCCATCTTGGAGATGAGTTCAGAAGGATACTCGGCAGTGCCTGCGATTACAGGCATGGGGTCGATCTGCTGTGAATTGGTTACGATCTGTCCGCCGGGTTTTAAGAACTCTACATATCTTGCAGCTTCCAAAAGCTCGAAAGAAATGATGTAGTCAGCTTCACCCTTGTCGATGATGGGGGAATTAACCTTGTCGCCGAACTTAACGTAAGTTACAACGCTTCCGCCTCTCTGGCTCATTCCGTGAACCTCGGAAACCTTTACGTCGTAGCCCTTATCCATAGCGGCTCTGCCCAATAACTTACTTGCGAGAAGCGAACCCTGTCCGCCTACGCCTACTATCATTATGCTTGTTACCATGTGATTGCCTCCCCGTTCAAAGTCTCGAAAGCGCCGAACTTGCAGAGCTCGCTGCATACCTTGCAGCCGAAGCACTGTGTTGCGTCTACCTTTGCGTGTCCGTCCTTGAAGGAGATCGCAGGGCAGCCAAGCTTCATGCAGGCCTTGCATGACTTGCACTTGTCGGGGTTAACCTGGATAGGCTCACCGCGCTTAACCTTCTTGAGAAGTGCGCAGGGTCTTCTGGAGATGATTACGGAAGGCTCTTCTGCTGCGAGTTCTTCCTTAACTGCTGCTTCAGCTTCTGCAAGGTTATAAGGATCAACTACTCTTACTCTGTTGATGCCCATTGCACGAACGAGAGCTTCGAGATCGATCTTTCCTGCCGGGTCGCCTCTTAAGTTGAAACCTGTTGTAGGATTCTGCTGGTGTCCTGTCATTCCCGTGATGGAGTTATCAAGGATGATGACAGTTGAATTTGTCTGGTTGTATGCGATGTTGGCAAGACCTGTCATACCTGAATGCATGAATGTGGAATCGCCGATGACTGCAACCGTATTCTTCTCAGCTTCTGCGCCGAGAGCCGTGTTGAAGCCGTGGAGTGAGCTGATGGAAGCACCCATGCACTCTGTGGTATCGATAGCGCAGAGCGGAGGTGTAGCACCCAATGTGTAGCATCCGATATCGCCCATGACCGTAATCTTGTTCTTGGAAAGAACATAGAACATTCCTCTGTGAGGGCAGCCTGCGCACATTGCCGGCGGTCTTCCGGGAAGTCCTTCGATGGGCTTGCATGCGGGCTTCTCAGGAAGTCCGAGCTTAGTAGCGATGAGTCCCTGTGAGAACTCGTCGATAAGCGGGAAGATATCCTTGCCTGTTACTTCAAGACCCAAAGTCTTGCAGTGTGTCTCGATGATGGGATCGAGTTCTTCTACAACAACAAGCTTATCTACCTTTGCTGCGAAGTCCCTGATCTTCTTTTCGGGAAGCGGATTGATAAGACCAATCTTCAATACCGGATACTTGTCTCCGAAAACTTCCTTAACGTACTGATATGAAGTTGAAGATGTGATGATACCCATGGAAGTATCAGAACCCTCTTCAACGCGGTTGAGAGAAGACTCCTCTGCAAATGCAACGAGCTTTCTTGTTCTCTCCTCAACGATGGGGTGACGTCTCTTTGCGTTTGCGGGAACCATGACGTACTTGCCTGCGTCCTTTACATAAGGCTTAACAGGGATGTCTGCTCTCTCGCCTGTCTCAACAACAGACTGTGAGTGAGCAACTCTTGTGCACATCTTGATAAGTACGGGTGTATCAAACTGCTCGGAAATATCGTAAGCCTCGATTACGAAGTCCTTTGCCTCCTGGGAATCAGCGGGCTCCAACATAGGCATCTTTGCTGCGATGGCATAGTGTCTTGAATCCTGCTCATTCTGTGAGGAATGCATTCCCGGATCGTCAGCTACGAGGATTACCATACCGGCATTAACGCCTGTATAGCTCATAGTAAAGAGCGGGTCGGCAGCAACGTTAAGTCCTACGTGCTTCATTGCGCAGTAGGATCTCTTTCCTGCTCTGCTCGCACCGAAAGCGGTCTCCATTGCGACCTTCTCGTTGGGTGCCCATTCGCAGTAGATCTCATCGTACTTGGCAGCTTCTTCAGTTGTCTCTGTACTGGGAGTGCCGGGGTACGAACTTGCAACTGCTACGCCGGCCTCGTAAAGACCTCTGGCAACAGCCTTGTTTCCAAGCATAAGTTCTTTCATTTTTTCATCTCCTAAAGACTGATCGTTTTAATAAATCAATTCGTTAATTATACGACAAAATGCCGCACCTTTAAATAAGAAGTATCATATGAATCGGGTATGGTCCTTATATCGGTAAGGGCCTTGTTACTCGTCGTCAGCAAATACGATGCTGTCGGCCTCAATCGTGGGGCCGAACTGATTGGAATATCTGCACTCTGTGGCGGTGCATGAAGGAAGTCTTACGGCCATCTGCACTCTGACGTGGTTGACCATCTCAGAATCAGGAATATTAAAGAACGGATAGATGGGACTTCCGTAGGAATCGCTTGCCGTATCATCCCAAAGGCAGTCCACATTATAGTAATCACCGTTGATGATGACTATGTTCCAGGAATGAGCACCGCTGTCACCGCTTCCTGCAACAGACTTCTCGGTGGCTCCCGTAACGTAATAGCAGGTTATGCCGGCTCTGTTCATAAGGTACTGGAAACTTCTCGCATAGCCTGCGCAGACAGATCTGTGAAGAACTATCGTGGAATATGCGCTCTGATGGTAAGGTGCCGTTTCATCGTAAACAGTGTTCTCACAGATATAGTCGTGGATATAGAGTTCGCGCTCAACCGCTGTCGGATACTCTGAAGCAGCCGCAACTATGTCATGAGCCGCAGCCTCAAACTCCGCCTGTGCGGCCTGGAACTTCTCGGGAGTGTCCGCAAAATCGTAGAATGTAAAAGTGATCTCCTTGATGTTTCCGTCAGTGGGATCGTAGGAATAACTGTAGTTATTGTCGACCCAGAAGATCTCAGGGTGATCGTTAAGTACCGAATCCATCGCTTTTGAAAGCTGGTCGGCATTAAGTTTTATGGGGCACTCTATCTTGTCTTTGCCGACCATCAGACCCTCGTAAATGAAAGAATACGCATTCATCTCATCTTCGGAAAGCATTGCGAAATAAGGGTATCTGAACGTGTCAAAACTTGATCTGACATATGCGGCAGTAGAAGTGGTCGGCGCTGTGGGAGATGCATAGGAATTTTTCGTTGACTCAAGCGAATAATCAGGGATCTCAAAACATCCTGCAAGAGTAAAGCTGACAGCCGTTGCAAGAACAAGTGAGATAAACTTAGCGCATTTCCTCTGCATAAAAAATTCCCTTCAGGCAAGTCGCCTAAAGGGAATTATAAGTAAAAAGTTGCGATTATTCTATCCCGAAAATGGGACTTATTCTTTCAGGAGAAGTTCTTTTTCTTCTCTTTCCGCCTCAGCCTCCGGATCGGATGCTTCCGCATCACTGTTCTGTACGGCAAATTTTGCACGGAACTTAAGGCCAATCATGGATATTCCTATGAGAAGCAGGACTATTCCCAGACCCGTAATGGTGTAATCGTAGAACAGCCTGTCTTCTGTAAGCTGGGCTGCCCTCTCCCAATATGGGAATTCATATCCCATTCTTTCCCTGTCCGTCTCGCCTAACGGGAATACCGTGTCGAATATCCTTGTAACTCCGAAGCGTCCCGTGTTATTGGAAATATAAAGCTGAGGGTTTGAGAGTGAATAGTTAGGCATAGCGTTCTTGAAATCCGTTACGCCTACTCCCTTTACGAGTTCAGGGAGTAGTGCCTCGTAGCACTGGATCGCATAATCCGAAGGTGCGCTTATCTTATCAGCTTCACCCTCCTCACCGTTGCTGCTGTTGTCGTAGATGGTTCCAAGAGATCCGAAATAGATGAATGCCCTGTTCTCCTGCTCGCCTGCAAGCTCTGCTATCTTGGTGGTACTTTCCTCAACAACGCCGATTATCGTAAACATCTGGCCATTGATCATGAGCCTGTTTCCGACAACGTCATATGAATGATAAAACTTCCACGCAAGAACATCGTTTATTACTATCTGGTTCATGTCCACGGGCGTCTCGGGAAGAAATCCGCCTGACAGATATCTGTAAGGATGGAATGCTTTGTAATTGCCTCCGACAGCAACGAGCTGCGCGTCAGCCTTGCCCGTCTTGACTTCAAGTCCGTCAACCACATCCAGTGATTCCACCGTTGCCATTACCGTGGAAGAATAGCAGTCTTCCCAGCCTCTGAGCCTTCCTTCAACATAAGGGATATTCTTGCTTCCTGCAGCAGAACCCGTATCGGATGAAGCCTGAAGGGCCTGTCTTATCAAGGTGATATCAGCAAGATGAATGGACTTGCCGCCTTCCTGATATGTCATCGGAGATGTATCACCCTGAGACCTTATGCCGCCTGCATAAACGGTCATGTGCCTGAATGATGTTTCCGAGTTGCTCTGCCATACTTCAGCCACCTGCTGGTCAGGTCTGGTATCTATGAGGTAGACTGCCCTGCCGATACCGAACGCCATCAGGAACAATGCTGCCACAATGATCCAGAAAGGGACTGCAAGAATTATCTTCAGGAGATTAGCCTTTGCATTTCCCTTCTCTGTATTCCAGAGCTCTTTTGTCTTATCAATAAATCGCATCGTTATATTCCTTCAGGATCACTTGGAAGTATAGTCTTCAAGTCTTACACGCTGTCCGTCTTCCAAAGGTTTCTCGGCTCTGACGACGATCATGACATCGTACTTGTCGAGGCCTTCGCCCTTGATGGCTGTTGCTGCGCCGTCAGTTGCCTCGATGGTTACATCGACTCTCTTTACCGTGTACTTGTCACCCAAAGGTGTGGAAGATCCGACTATTACATAAACGAAATGTCCGTTGTTGTCTTCGCTTACCGCACTGCTCGGTACAACGCACTTGTAGTTGTCGTTGCCTCTTCCGGCATTGACGGTGATCTCCTCACCCGGCCATGCGTCATTTCCTTCGACCATGCACTTAACGATCCTGTTAGATCTCGGGTTGTCAGGATCAGGCTTTACTGCAGATACCGTACAACCCTGAATGAATCCGCTCGTGACTTCAAGATCCATTCCGACATATATGCCCTGCGCAGCCTGGGCCGAGAACTTGAATGAAACGGAACATACTCTGTCTGTCTCAGGGATAATGTATGTAACCAGTGTCTTGGCGGTAAGAACGTCGCCTGAAGATACTGCGAGATTATAGATATATCCCCCAACGGGAGCCTTGATCTCAGTTATCTTTGCCTGCTTCTCGAGTTCTTCGATCTGCTTCTTGAGCTTGGCGATCTCCTCTTCTCTGTCTTCTTCGGTATCTCTTGCCTTGTCTTCCGTAATGCCTGCCTGAGTCTGGGCATCGCTCAACGCTTTCTGAGCTGTGTTGACCGCATTTCTTGCAGTGTTTACTGCATTCTGTGCAGCTGTCTCTGAAGGAAGAGTTTTGAGAGCATCGATCTCAGCCTGGGCATCCTTGATCTTTCCCTGGCATTCAGCAAGTTCCGCAGATGCTTCTTCAAGACGTGTCTTGGCAGCGTCGAGCTGGATATTTAAGGCATCCTTCTGGTCTTCGTACTGCTTGATCTTGAGCATCAATTTTTCCATCTCGTATGTGGGAGATGCGGGATCTAATCCGTCTGCATCGTATGCGGGAAGCGGAGTGGGAATCGGTGTCGGCGTGGGAGATACTCCCTCGGGAAGTGTTGCCTCGG
>CAJOJI010000029.1:0-6524 GCA_905234715.1 uncultured Saccharofermentans sp. | reverse complement strand
GAGCGATAGAAGCATCGATTGCATCTATCTGCTTCTGAATATCCTCAACAGTCTTTGCAGCTTCCGTAACTGTTGCTTTAAGAGAAACCTCCTTTACGGATTCCTCATTGATTATCTGCTTGTTCTCTTCTTCTACAGAATCTTTATTCTGAACGGCATACAGAGTATCCTCAGCATCCGAAAGGGTAGCTTTTGCCGTGTTGATGGCATCGTAATAGGATGTGAAGTCTGTGGAATTATCTGTTCTTGAATCGTATTCAGCCTCACGTTCGAGCTGCTTTAAGCGGTCCTTCTTTGTCTGAAGATCTTCAGATTCCTCGATCGACTTTAAAGTCACGATCGTATCGCCGGCCTGTACCAGATCGTAATTGGTTACTTTTATCTGATCGACAGTTCTTCCCTCCAGGCCTTTAACTTCCGTCTGATTTTCGACAGTGACCGTACCCCTCGCACTGTTGGAATATGAGAGATTGCCTCTTGAAGCATAAGTTCCCATAACCTTAGGTATCGTAAGGTTCATCAGTGTGTTCGAGAAGAATGTCAGCAATGCAAGAATTACGATAAAAGCGACCATCGCTTTTACGACTCTTGATCTTTTTACGCTACCCTTTGCCATCTTCAATGTTCCTCCATATCTTACGTATGTGCTTTTAGCTGCACATGATGTTTACTTGATTCCTGATCTTGAGATTCCTTCGACGAGATAATCCTCACCCCAGAAGAATATCAGGAGCGGCGGGATCATATAGACGCTCGATGCCGCAAATGCTATTCCGAGTTCGGGTTCGTTTATCTGTGAAAGGAATACCGACAGCGGCTGTTTTGCCGTATCGATAAGAAGTACCAGTGGCTGCTCGACCATGTTCCAATAGTCGATGAATAAAAGTATCGTCAATGCGAATATCGCGTTCTTGCACAAAGGCAGCGCGATGTTCGTAAATATCTGCCATTCCGAAGCGCCGTCCAAAGTTGCCGCTTCGATATATCCCGACGGGATCTGACGCATGTATTTGGTAAGAAGGAATATCGCAAACGTCGAGAAGATGCCCGGCAGGATTATCGCCCAGATCGTATCAAGAATGCCGAGCGTGTCGGCGATCATGTAGTTCGGAACGAGCGTAACCTGGAAAGGCATGAGCATAAGGATAATGTATGAGAAGAACAATACCTCTCTTCTCTTCCTTCTGTATCTTGCAAATGAATAAGATGCGAGACATGCAACGATCATCTGTCCGCCGACGATAGGCAGCGTCAGTATGATCGAATTCCAGTACTTGAAAAGATACTCCGGATTCATGAACAAAAGCGTCGTGTACTGCTTTATCGTTACCTGCTCAGGAATGAGTTTCAGTACCGGCATTCTGGACATGTATGTCGCACCCTGAGTTGCGTGTCCCGACATGCTCTGGAATACGACCTGATAGTTTGAGATGATCTCTTCAGATGACATGAATGAGTTAAGGAATGTAAAGAAGATCGGCACCAAAGCCAAAGCGGAAACGAGTACTGCAACGAAGACGCCGATGCCTGTCAGTATTCCCTTCTTGATCTTTCTCTTCTTTAAGTTTGTCTCGATCCTCTTTTTCTCGCCCGCGAAAAAGTTCTCTCTTGCCTCTTCGGAAAGCGAAGTGATAAACGTCTCCGGCTTTACCGTCTCGGTAAAGATATGGCGGCGTGCAAGCGTTGCCTGTTTTCTTCTTTCAATGCGCTTGATCTCGTCCATCGTCAGCCCTCCACATCCTTATCGAATTTGGATTCTGCGAAGAACAGACCGCCGACGATTATTATCATTACGATACACATGACGATCGCACCCGAAGAAAGCATGCTGTAATCGAGCTGCGTGAATTTGTTGTTCATGAAATGCTGCAGAAAATACAGCTTATTGGGATAGTCACCTGTGAGCAGGTATACTTCCCTGAATATCTTAAATGAATTGATCAGCGACATGATGCCGACGAAGAAGATCGTCGGTGAAAGATAGTGAAGCTTGATCGCAAAGAATCTCTTAACAGGACCTGCACCGTCCATCTCGGCAGACTCTAATATCTCATGAGGAATGCTGTTTAATGCAGCAAGGAAAAGCACCATGTTGTAACCCAGGTTCTTCCAGAGGAACAGCAGCACTACTACCACAAATGCATATTCCGACTTCAGCCAGTCGATCTTCTGGAACGAATCGGACAGGTGTTCCGCAATACCGTTGATGACACCGTTATAGCTGAAGAAAACCTGCCAGATAAGAACGACAGATGCGACAGGAACCATCATCGGGTTAAGAAGGAAGCTCCTGAAAAGGCTCTTTCCCGGAAGTCCGGAATTAAGCAGCATCGCTATAAACAGAGCGAGTATTACAGCTAGCGGAACCGAGATCAAAGCAAATATAAGCGTGTTTTTTGAAGCTTCAATGAATGCCGGATTGGTAATTACTCTTTCATAGTTTCTCAGTCCCACAAACTTGGCATTAGTAGGTGAAGCCTGAAATGAAGTTACAAACAGCATAATGAGAGGCAAAAAGAAAAAAAGCAGCACTCCGACAAAACTCGGTGTCAGATAACCCGTGAATATTCCCCATTCACGCATTCTTCTCTTCCAGTGTCTCTTCTTGCGAAGTTCAAGAGTTGCTCTTCTCTCGGGTGTATCCTCAAATTCGGGAATATCATCAGGTGTAAGCTTGGTGCTTGCAAGCGGAGTAACATTCTTAGGCTTTGGTCTGTTTATGAGCTTAAGTTCTGCCTCTTCTTTCGAGACAGTCCTTACTGCGGATCTGGTGACTTTCTGAGTTTTGGGCTGAGCAATCTCAGACCCCGGTCTCATACCGGTGACCTCTCCTTTTTCAATTAGCTGATCTTTTTGTTCCGTCCTATTATCCATACAAAAAACAGTGTCCCCAACACTTCAGGGAAATTATACTATCGCGGCCGTTTTTATCTAATCCGTTTTTTGGTGCAAAGTGTGGCAAACCGGCATCAAAACGGCATCAATTAAAGGCTTTTAGCGTTTTCGGTATAAGTATATCCCTCGCCGCCGGATTACGCGTGCATATTTGGTAAAGATTTAATACCGATATGCACTGAAAAACTGTATAATTATCAATAATAGTTTAGATTCGTTTATACAGTGGTTAAGGGATCAGGGGTAGATCTTATATGTCATTGTTAAAGAGCTATACGTGTTCCAGCTGCGCCGGCGTTCTGATGTTCGATTACGACCAGGAGTTTTTTGATTGTCCTTTTTGCGGAACAACGTTTAATGCTGTCGATTTTCATGAAGAAGAATTCGTTGCCCAGGCTGAAGAAAACTTGAGAAAGCTGGCCTTCTCTTCGGCTAAAGAAAAATTCAATTTCATATTGGAAAACAACCCGTCTGACTTTGAGGCGCTTAAGGGTTTGATCTTGTGCGAGATCAGCACGTCGTCTTTGGAGAGTCTCAACACTCCCTGCATATTTGATTCTGTTGATATTATTTCTCTGAAAAACCTTGTTGCAAGGCTGAAGAAACAGGCGTCATTTAAAGATTATGTTTTTTTCGACCAGCTTTTGAATCTGGTCGATCTGGCTGACAGGCTGAAAATGTATCAGAACAACATTAATTCCCTGTATGACGCAGACACAAGAGCGGAAATAAATCAGACCTTTATCGAACTTGAGCAAAGAAAACATGCGGATACAAATTACAATAAATATTTTGGACCTGCCATCGTTCTTGGCAGCATTGCCTTTGGAGCTTTATTCAGCTTTACCGGAAATTTTGAAATAGTGTTTATCGTGTCAATGTTAGCAATGTTAATAGGCACTATTGTTTGGGCTATAAACGCTGATTATCATAAGCCTCGCGAAATATACGATAATCCGTTGCACAATGCCTGGGAAATGAAGGGTTATCTGGAAAAACAATACGCTAATTACGAGGAAGAATACAACAAGGAATATGAGAAACTGATGGAATTGAACCAGGCTTCCATAACAAGAGAGCCTGATGAAGCTGTTCCTGAAGAAACCAAAGCAGAAACAAACATTACAGATGCGGATCTTGCAGAGACTGTCATCTGTTCAAAGTGTGCAGGACAGCTCTATCTTGATAAAGAAAGACGCGTCTACGAATGCAGATCCTGTGGTGTGGCATACGGCATTTCCCTGTTTTTCGGCATGCCTATGGAGAAGGCCCTGACCTCTATGAATACGGGCCATTACGGTGAGGCACTAAAGCGTTTTGAAAACATCCTTATGGTAAACCCGTCAAGCTTTGATGCACTTCTGGGAAGGATTCTCTGTGCGGGAAGATGGACCAGGATAAGTGACATCGATACATCTGACGTAATAAACGAAGAAGACTGGCTAAAGATCACTGACCGCATCAGTGAGGCAAGGCAACATGTGTCTGAATCTGACAGGGGGTTCCTTGACAGACTGGAAGAACTGGTATTCCTGCTCGGAAAGATATGTCTCAATAACGGCAATATAGATGAACTGAACAGAAAAGTGGAAGCGCTTGATTCGATGAGCCATTTAAATTATCTGGCTGAAAAACTGTCAACCGATTCCAGCGGACTATCTATGGGCAGGACCAAGCTTTTAAGTGATATTGAAAAATTGAAAAAAGAAACCAGGCAAATTGCCCATCAGTTTCTTGCAATTAAAAGAGAACTTATCCAAAAGAAACCTGACTGTATTCTCGTCAAATAAAACGGGGCGTCTCATGATCGAGCAATGTCATTAAGTTAAGCTGACTTTGACTCACGGAGACCGCAAAAACAAATCAAAAAGAGACTGGAGAAGTGAAATCTTCAGTCTCTTTTCATTTTTACGGCAGCGCAAACAGACAGATTGAGTCTGCCTGTCAGTTTTATTTGGTTGTCACTTGTGTTATGCTACGCGGTAGAAGAATCTTTGCAATACTTCACCAAGTACAAACCTGTTTCGTCTACGGTTTGGTCTTATCGGAATTAGACTCTTGGCAATTGCGGATTCTACACAAGGCGGCGCTGTTTGTCCGCGCAGGAACAGTCTGCACACGTGTGTTGCAACTGCAAAGTTGCATTTATAAGTGTACTTTCTTTGTTTCTTAGAAATGGCTACGTGCGAGGTAATCACTTCAACAAAGTTGTACAAAGTAAGCCGTGCGAAGATCTCTTGCCGGATGCACGCCGTCTTTTTTGAATGGTATTTAAGAAGACCTATAGTGTACTTCAAATCTCTGAAAGATGTTTCTATGCCCCATCTGGAAGCGTACAGTCGCTTTAATTCTTCGGGAGGATATGAATCTGCGGGAAGATTTGTTATAACAGTTTCATAAGAGTCTTCGGATATCTTGAACCTGACTATTCTGAATCTGAGAGTATAGAAGACAATCGGATCAGCCTTGCGAGAATGTAGTGGCAAGTAGTCAAAAGTGGCATTGCTCGGAATAAATCTGAAGTGATTGCGGTCTTTAAGCAGTTCCTTAACCTCATTTGACTGTTTTCTTGTTATGTTCAAAACAATGTTTATATCAAAGCATCCCTCATATGGAAGATCAAAACCATTCTTCATTCCATGGTTGCCATCCTTTATGCGGATAAGGAAATACCAGCCTTTCTCCTGAATGTGGGCAAGATTGTTGTAAGACTCATATCCTCTATCGGCGATGACCAGTGCTGTAGGAATATCGGAGCGGTCTACCAACTGTTGCAAAGCTGAACACTCATTTACATGAGCACCATCCTGAATAATCGCATCTCTATAAAGGTGCCTGTGAAGGTCGTATAACGCATTGATATGCAGGCTGTTGTAAGGGACTTGTGTTCTGGACCCCGGAAGATATGTCAGTTTGTCGTTAGGATTGGTGGGCAGACGGACATCAGAACCGTCTATTGCAAGTACAGGCATATCGCCCGAATCAACTGCCAACCTGGCGGTGAACTTGTTGAATACTGCCTCGAATGCTTCCGGTTTAAGTTTGTTCCGTTGTTGTATAAATGCAGAAACTGAAGGAATATCCTCATTTCCCTTGAACATATCAATCAGTTCGTTGGGCAGGCTCTTGCACTCCATGTTGATTATTCCGGAAATAAGCTTTTGCAGAGAGATCTTCCGTGTTCTGGTAAAGTCGCGATCTGGGTTAACGCAATAGTCTTCGGGTGTACCGGCAACTTCGGCTACGGCTGACGAAAGCAGCCTCTTTACGTGTTTGGGTTTCATGCAGTACCTCCTTGAAATCAGGTTTTCCTAATTCCAAGGGCCTCTTTGAATCTTCGATATAAGGATTCAAAGAGGCCGCACACTTATGTGTGCGTGTCAACCCTTTAGAAAAAAACTAAAAAAAGACCCCCATACCTTTGCGGTATGAGGATCTTTGAAAAGGATGTCTTAACTTAATGACATTGCTTTGATTAAGTGGCTCTTTTTTATTGAAAAATCCGTACGTTTTGGTGCACACCATGTGGGTGCCCCTGCATTCCCGGAACCAAACTGCCCGAGCCGTCATTCATAACAAAAAGAGGATGTCCTTTCGGGCAATGTCATTAAGTTAAGACAGTCTCTTCA
>CAJOJI010000028.1 GCA_905234715.1 uncultured Saccharofermentans sp. | reverse complement strand
TTACAAATTCGATCAAGACAAATACCACACTTGCTAATCTCAAGGCTATCTCAAAAGCAACCTTCATCGATAAGGATAAGGAGTACATGGTTGCCGACGAATATAAGCAGAAGCTCAGAACAAAGACTCCTTCCGTTGAGCAGCTCGTAGGAAATCTCTCCGGCGGTAACCAGCAGAAAGTCCTTCTGGCGAAGTGGATGTTTGCAGATCCGGATGTTCTTATCCTCGACGAACCTACAAGAGGTATCGATGTCGGTGCGAAGTATGAGATCTACTGCATCATCAACGATCTTGCCAAGGCAGGCAAATCCGTAATCGTTATCTCATCCGAACTTCCCGAAGTCATCGGCATGAGCGACAGAATCTACATAATGAACCAGGCAAAGATCGTAGGAGAAATGAAAGCTTCCGAGGCTACACAAGAGAACATTATGGCTTGCATTGTTAAGTCAGGAAGTGAGGCATAACTATGAGTGGATATAAAGTATTTAATTTCTTTAGAAAATACATGATGCTTATAATTACCGTTGGAGTAGTTATTGCCTTTTACGTCATCACCGGCGGAAAGTCATTGCTTCCTCAGAACATCAATAACGTAATCTCACAGAACGCATACGTTTTCGTACTCGGAACAGGTATGCTCCTCTGTATCTTAACCGGTGGTAACATCGACCTTTCCGTAGGTTCAGTCGTCTGTCTCGCAGGCGGTGTCGGTGCCATCATAATGGAAGCAAACCTTCCCTGGCCGCTCGCTGTAGTCATCATGCTCATCATGGGTGTTCTCGTAGGTGCATGGCACGGCTTCTGGATCGCTTATATAAAGGTTCCTCCGTTCATTGCAACTCTCGTCGGCATGCTCGCGTTCAGAGGACTTGCGAACATCATCATGAAGGGTTTTGCTTACCAGGTAACAGACAAGACATTCCTTAATGTTTTCGGCGGCGGTGATTCATGCTACATTCCTGATTTCCTCGCCGGTGTCGGACCTGCAACTTCACTTAACAAGACATGTATGGTTGCCGGTATCATCATTGCCGTAGGTTATGCAATCTTCACATTTATTAACAGATCAAGACTCGTCAAGAAGGGTTACAAAGTTGATTCCATCATCGTTGTAATCATTAAGACAATCCTTATCGTTGCAGTTGTTCTTTGGATCTCATATAAGCTCGCTCAGTATAAGGGAATCCCTACGGTCCTCATCTGGATCGCACTCGTACTCGGTGTATTTGCTTACATTACATCTAAAACAACACTCGGCCGTAACCTCTATGCGGTCGGCGGTAACGAAAAGGCAACAAGACTTTCCGGTATCAATACAAAGAGGGTTATGTTCAGTGCTTACACGCTCATGGGACTTCTCGCAGGTTTCGCAGGTGTCCTCAACATCGCAAGACTTATGGGTTCACAGCCTACATACGGCTTGGGATATGAGATGGACGCTATCGCAGCATGCTTCATCGGCGGCGCTTCCGCTTACGGCGGAACGGGATCGATCGGCGGTGTAATCATCGGTGCTGCTCTCTGCGGTATCATCAACCAGGGAATGGTCATCGCCAATACTCCGCCTAACTATCAGACGGTAGTCAAGGGAATAGTTCTTCTCGTAGCGGTTCTTTTCGACGTCGTTATGCAGTTGCTCAGAAAGGTCATAAAGAAAAAGGCCGGATCAAATGAGAAGGGAGGTGCTAACGCATGAACACATTCAGCATGAAGAATGTTCTTAAAAAGAACGTAATGACAATAGCACTTTTCGTTATCTACGTTGCATTCACGATCGCGACAGGCGGAAACATGTTCTCCTCGTCCAATGTTACTTCCCTTATCGAGCAGAACGCATACGTATTTATCCTCGGCGTCGGTATGCTCATGTGCATGCTCACCGGCGGTAACATCGACCTTTCAGTAGGTTCATTCGTTTGCTTCATGGGTGCGATTGCAGGTGTCTTCTCCGTTATCAAGCATGTCAATACACCTCTCACACTCTTCATCGTAGTAGGTATAGGTCTCGTCTATGGTGCTGTTTTAGGCTTCCTTATCGCTTACCTGAGGATACCTCCGTGGATCGCAACTCTCGCAGGTTACCTCGCATTCAGAGGCCTCGGCACACAGATCCTCATCTCAGTATCAGAAACCAGTGCTATCTCTAACTTCCCTGAATCTTTTACAAAACTCTTCACGGGAAGGATCTTCGAGACAGCATGGGGCACACTCAATATCCCTTGCATCGTACTCGGTGTTATCGGTGCGGCAGCAGTTGTCTACATCAACATCTCGGCACGTGCAAGAAAAGTTAAGAAGGGCTATCAGGCTGATCCTTTGGGATTCGTCATCGGCAAGAGCGTACTTCAGGTTGCAGTCATCATGGTACTTGCAATCAAGCTCGCTTACGACGGCGGTGTCCCGGTAGTTCTCCTCTGGATCATCGCAGTACTGATCATCTACGGAATCATTACTGAAAAGACAACTATCGGACGTCACTTCATGACAGTCGGCGGCAACGCAGAGACATCAAGACTTTCCGGTATCAACAACAAGCTCATCATGTTCGCTGCATATCTCAACATGTCAGTCCTCACGGTTCTTGCTGCATTGATCGTTACAACGAGATTCGGTTCCGCTAACGCATTTGCAGGACAGAACTTCGAGATGGATGCCATCGCAGCTTGTATCGTAGGCGGTGTTTCCGCATACGGCGGTGCAGGAACAGTAATGGGAATGGTAATCGGCGCTACGCTTATCGGTGTTATCAACCAGGGAATGTCATTGATGTCATACGACCAGGACTGGATCAAGATCGTTAAGGGCGGCGTACTCCTCGCAGCAGTTGTCTTCGATATCCTCTCCAAGAAAGGAAACAAGAGACAGTAATAAAGTAGTTCTTCAATAACCCGTTCTTTCATAATAATGTTTTCCGGTCACCCGAATACCCGGAATGCACTTTACCTCCAGCCGCCGCGAGCTACCCTCTTGCGGCGGTTACCGTTAAAACCAAGAGCCGGTTAATTGATGTTGAACATTATGTTAACTAAAGCATTTCAAGGCTTAATCGAGTTATAATAAATCATTGATAATTACGAAAGGGGCTACAACATGAGCACAGAAAGACAGTTTTCCAAAGGTGAAGTTATCTTCAAGCAGGGAGATAACGGCAACAGTTTTTTCAAGATCCTCGAGGGAAGCGTTCAGGTTATTGCCAACTATGGAGAAGCAGATGAGAGAGAACTGACAGTTCTTAATCCCGGCGAGTTCTTCGGCGAGATGGCTGTCATTGAGACATATCCCAGAAGCAATACTATCGTAGCCGCTGATAATGTACGTGCAATTGAGATCACCTCAAGTGAGCTCAACGGATTATTTGCAGAAGATCCCGACATGATCTACGAGATCATGAAGCATATCGGAAGCAGGATCAAGACACTTACTTCTGAATACGATGTTCTTGCCGCGCTCCTCAAAGAGCTCCGTGCATCACAGGATAAGAAGAGCGAATCCATTTTCGCAAAGATCAAGAAGTACATCGATATCTATTCTGCAGGCAAGAACAATATCGACAAGCCCTCTGCAGAAGCTCTCCGTGAAGCATCCGCAGGCCTCAAGGACCAAAAGTCCGGCAACATCGAGACATACAACAAGGGTACTGTCATCTTCAAGGAAGGCGAGACCGGCAAGTGCATGTACATCGTATACGGCGGTATGGTCGGTATCTACACAGGCTACGACGCATCCAACCAGGTCAAGCTTACAGACCTTTATCCCGTTTCATTCTTCGGTGAGATGGGCATGATCGCAGATGAGGCAAGAAGCGCCACTGCAGTCGCAGAGATGGACGAGACGTTCGTCGAGATCATCCGTCCTGAAGAGCTCGAGAAGCTGTTCAAGGAATCACCCGTCAAGGTAGAGATGATCTTAAAGCACCTCTCATACCGTTTGAGAATGCTCACATACGATTTCCTTAGTGCTTGTAAGGAAGTTAACGATATCTATAACAGCTGATTAGTTTTTTTTTCTGATTTTTTTAGCCGCGGGATGATAAAATATTACCGCGGCTAAATTATTTTACGGAGATTGATTATGTTTGAAAGAATGCCTGCTGAACAGATCAGTTACATTTTCGAGAACACGCAGGATGCTGTATGCCTTGTCTCCCCGACGGGCGTTCTTCTGGAGGCAAATCCTTCGGCTGAAAAGCTCTTCGGCATCTCCGGCGACAAAGACCAGAAGATCTGGGACGCGATCCCCTTTGTCGAAGGCAACGACGACCTGATCCAGCTTTTCATCGATGCGGTCGCACAAAAACTCACTTCGCAGGAATCCATCGTTGACTACGTAAGCAACGACGGAACCGTATATAACCTCCACGTAAGGCTTACTTATTTCATGACTTCAGACATGGGAGTCTACCTGGTCGTAATCACTGACCTTACAAAACTCATCCAGGTCAGATCCGCATTTGCAAGATACACGTCTCCTGATATCGCCGACTATGTCCTTACCACAGAGGAAGGCCAGAAGCGCGGCGGCATGACGCAGGATGTCACGATACTCATGAGCGATCTTAGAGGCTTTACCGCACTCTCATCCAAGATGCCTGCCCAGAGACTCATCGGCCTTCTGAACCATTATTTCGAGGCGATGGTTGCAGTTATTTCCAGGTATGGCGGCACGGTAATCGAATTTTTGGGTGACGGCATCTTCGTCGTTTTCGGTGCGCCAAAAGAACTCCCCGACCACGCCGAAAGGGCAGTCAAGTGCGCCATCGGCATGCAGAATGCAATCAAGGAAGTCAACAAGTGGACTGAGGAGAACGGCTATCCCGAACTCGCAATGGGTATCGGCGTCAATTCAGGCATCGCCGTTGTGGGCAACATTGGTTCCGAGAAAAAGATGAAATACGGCTGCATGGGCCAGACCGTAAACATCGCAGGCAGACTCGAGAGCCTCACGATCGGAGGCCAGGTCCTCATCACCGACCACACAAGAAAAAAGCTTACGGGCAATTTTGAAGCCTGCTCCGAAGGCAGCTTCCTTCCCAAGGGCGCGAAATACGAACTCAGGTACTACGAAGTCTCAAAGCTGGACGACCTTGCCGTCGATACGAACTATTCCGTCATCGTCTGGGACGAATGCGAAAAGCAGGACTACATGCTCCACATCCTTCAGGAAAAGAAAGTCGAAGCAACAGAATATTCCGCAACCGTCTGCAAGATCTCGACAGATAAGAAGCATGCACTCATCTCATGTTCTTACGATCTGAAACCCAGGATGAACATAATGCTCCAGCACGGCGACAACCGCATCTATGCGAAGGTGATAAAGCCCGACTACGACGGTTACATTATTTGTTTCACTTCCGTTTCTCAGGACGTCTGAACATTAAGTTTTCATAACAGATTGCCCGTTTTTACGCGTGATAAAGGGTCTGACCCTTGAAATCACACGGCTTCTTGTGTATTTTTCTAACAACAAAAAATCTTGGAGCCGTTATAAATGAGCGATTTTCTAACCACCATCACAAACATTAACGACGCAATAAACTCTTTTGTCTGGGTCAAGATCGGCCTCTTCCTTCTTATCGGAACGGGCATCTTAATGACGATCGTAACTAAGTTTTTCCAGCTTACGCATATCAGACACTGGTGGAAGAAGACAGGCGGCGGCGTATTCGACAAGAAGAGCCACAACAAGAATGAGAAGGGAAGCGTTTCCCAGTTTCAGGCTCTCTGCACGGCTCTTGCCGCAACGATCGGTACGGGCAATATCGCAGGCGTTTCCGCAGCCATCTGCATCGGAGGTCCCGGCGCAGTCTTCTGGATGTGGGTCGCAGCATTCTTCGGCATGATGACAAACTATTCCGAGAATGTTCTCGGTATCTTTTTCAGAAGAAAGAACAGTGAAGGCGAGTGGTCCGGCGGTGCAATGTACTACCTGCAGGACGGTCTCGGAAAATACAAGGGATGCAAACATATCGGCAAGTTCCTTGCGATCCTTTTCTCATGCTTTGCCGCTCTTGCTTCATTCGGTATCGGAAACATGGGCCAGGTAAACAAGATTACATTAAATATCGAGTCAGCATTCTTCTCTGAGGAAGTCAGGTCAATCACCCTGTTCGGCATCAAGGTCGTTCCTCTTGCGATCGGCATCTTCCTCATGATCAATGCAGGCGTAATCATCATTGGCGGTCTTAAGTGGATCGCGGCAGTTGCCGAGAAGATCGTTCCTTTTATGGCGGTAACTTACATCATCGGCGCGCTGGTCCTCGTAATCATTCACTTCTCCGCAATTCCCGCTGCATTCCTCGCGATCTTCAAGTTCGCTTTCGGCATTAAGCCCGTTGTCGGTGCTGCTGCCGGAATCGTCATCAGAGACGTTATTACACAGGGCTGCAAGCGAGGCGTCTTCTCCAACGAAGCAGGCCTCGGTTCATCCGTTATGGTTCACTCTAACTCCGACGTTAAAGAACCCGTCAAGCAGGGCATGTGGGGAATCTTCGAAGTATTTGCAGACACATTCATCGTATGCACAATGACCGCCATGGTCGTTCTCACATCAGGATTTATCGACCTTGATACAGGTCTTGTAAAAGAAGGCGTTGAGGACGCCACACTGGTTGCCAAAGCATTCAGCAACGTCTTCGGCATCGGCGGCGAGTGGTTTATCGCCGTTGCGATCCTGCTGTTCGCCTTCACGACGATCCTCGGCTGGTCCCACTACGGCAGCAAGGCTGTCGAATACCTCATCGGCACCAAAGCCGCAAAGGTCTACAAGGTCATTTTCGTGCTCCTGATCGTATCGGGCGCAGTCATGGAAAGCTCACTTGCATGGGACATCTCCGATACCTTCAACGGCCTCATGATGATCCCCAACCTTATAGGCGTCGTCGCGCTCTTCCCGCTCGTCAGAAAGATCACCGACAACTACGTTGCCCGTCGCCTCAAAGGCAAGAAGGACGTAAAGCCGATGCTCTCCTATGACCCCGCGATCCAGAAGGAACACGAGGAACTGGTTGAAAAGGGCGCAGAGTAAGATTTACTCGTAAAGGAGCCACGGGTCGCCGTTCTCGTCGACGTATTGACCCTCTTTAAATCCTTCGAATCTGGTGATGCCGACACATACCTTGCCGTCGTATGCGGGGTCGTGTTCGAATTCTCCGAGTGAGGGCAGAAGCTGAAGCACTTTGTCATCCGTGATCATCATGCCTGCCATTCTCTGATCGGTATCGAAAACCTGGAGAAGTATGTATGAAGCTTCTCCGAGCTGATCGCGCACGGATTCAACGTCGAGTTCGATGCCGTTCTCTTCACAATAGGAGACGAGCTTGTCAAAGCTGTCGAACACGATATGCGTTCCGATAAGTTCGGTTCCGCCGTAAGGCGCGTTGGTGTTGTATGAATAAAGGATCAGCTTGATATCGGCATTAGGTCTTGCGAGCCCTGCTATAAACTCTTCGGCGAGTTCCTGGGCTTTCAGCAACGTAGGATCGTCAGTTTCCATCGTTTTATCACCTTTGTTTTTGCTTTGTACCCTAAATACAGTTGGCCGGAGGGGAATGTTGCGCTGCCTCAAAATTTTTTCAAAAAGGGTGCAACATTTCGCGCAACATAACTGTACAAATAGTGTGAAAACATAAGAAAGGACACGAAACAAAATGGGAAATACCACGAAAATGGCGCAATTTTGAAGCATTCATGCAAAATTCTTCTACAAATCGCGCCTTAGATAGTATAATAGGCAAGTCAAAATATTTTTACGGTTAACGCGCAGAGGGCGGAAAGAAGAACAAAAACAGCCCCGAAGCGCAAAGAATGAGAGGTTTTTATGGCTGAACAACTCGTAATGAACATCAATGTTGATGAGCTCGCCAGAGCCAATTCGATCATCAACAACATCAGGACTTACTACAATTCCAAGATCGTAGGTCAGTCGCAGCTCGGCGTATCGCTCCTGGTTTCCATGATCGCGAACGGCCACATCCTGCTCGAGTCCGTACCTGGTCTTGCGAAGACAACTGCTGCAAAGGTCATGACCGAAGCGGTAGGCGGATCCTTCTCGAGAGTTCAGTGTACGCCTGACCTTCTGCCTTCCGACATCATCGGTACGCAGACATTCAACATGACAAACAACACGTTCGAGACAAAGATCGGACCTGTTTATGCTAACTTCCTCCTCCTGGACGAGATCAACCGTTCATCTGCGAAGACACAGAGCGCCATGCTCGAGGCCATGCAGGAGAGATCAGTAAGTATCGGCGGACAGACATTCAAGCTCCCTCCGGTATTCATCGTTATCGCTACACAGAACCCGATCGAGCAGGAAGGTACATACGAACTTTCCGAGGCTCAGCAGGACAGATTCCTTCTTAAGGAAGTAATTACATATCCTAACGTTAAGGACGAGGTTGAGATCCTCAACAGAATCGAGGGTGATGTATTCACAGCATCCAAGGCCGTTGTAACGATCGAGGATATCGAGTTCTTACAGGGTCTGTGCAAGAAGGTTTACATCTCACCTGCAATCAAGAAGTACATTGTTGATATCGTTCAGGCTACACGTGATCCTGCAAAGTACATCGCACCTAACCTTGCAAGCTATATTGCAATGGGTTCTTCCACTCGTGCTGCCATTGCATTCATGGAAGTATCCAAGGCTGTTGCTCTCATCCAGGGCAGAGCTTATGTAACACCTGACGACGTTAAGGCAATGAGACATGAAGTTATGCGTCACAGAATCATGCTTAACTTCGCTGCCATTGCAGACGGCATAAAGGAAGAAACCATCGTTGATGCAATTGTCGGAGCAATCGTTACTCCATGAACTTAGACTACGTCTCGAAAATTAAATTCGGGCTTAAGCGTTATAAGACGATAGCTACGGATAAGACGACGAGCAGAGTTCTCGACGGTTCATACAACTCCATCTATAAGGGCAGGAGTATGAATTTCGACGAGCTCCGTGAGTATGTGCCCGGTGACGATATCAAGGATATCGACTGGAAGGCAACGTCAAGAAGCCAGAAAGTACTTATCAGATCTTATATAGCCGAGAAGAAGCACAACATCATGCTGGTAATGGACGCCAACCGCAGAATGCTTGCTCAGACCAAGACCGGTGAGGATAAGGGCGAGGTCGCTCTCATGGCCGGCGGTACTTTGGGATACATGGTTACCGACAACGGCGACTATGTAAGCGGACTTTACTATCACGATGAGAAGATGGAAAGATCGCCTTTCAAGACGGGATTTCTGAATCTCGAGTTCCTTCTCGAAGGCTACGCTAAATGCCTTACAAATACCAACAAGTCTGACTTGAACGGTATCCTGAACTACATCATGCACAACATCAAGAGGCGCATGATCGTGGTAATGGTAACAGACACCGAGGGTGTCATTAACCTCAAGGAAAACCTTTTAGGCCAGATCACAATGGTCCACGACTGCCTTCTTATCAAGGTCAGCGACACGGATATCTTCGGCAAGAAGGTATATAACGTTGAAAATCAGGGATATCTCCCGCCGTTCCTCGCGCAGAGCAAGGCTTTGCAGAAGAAACAGCACAAGGTGATGGAAGACCTGAATAAGCAGGCTGAAAAGAAGCTCAACAGATACGGTATACCGTGGGTCGAGGTCGATACGGCAACGAGAGTTGACAGTAAGATCGCCGAGCTTCTCGAAAAGAACAAGTCAGTCAACTGATATAAGGAATAAGTAAGGTTGACAGATTTAAAGAAAAAGCAAGTAAAAGACAGAAACAAGAGTTATGGAAACGACGATAAACTTAAGAAGATTATTTGATTTCTCACAACTTCCGATCATCATAACGGGAGTGGTACTTGCCGTACTCACCGTTGCGATCCTTCTTATGTTCCTCTACAGCATCCTCAAGAATCTGGAGATGAAGCAAAAGGAGTTAGAGCCGGTTGTCGAGGAAAAAGTTTTCGTAAAGCCCGACATGACGAAGCTCAAGGCCGAGTATCTTGCATTGCTTGACGGCATTGAAGCTAAGTTTAATGAGGACACCACGAAGGTCAGACCTGCTTACGAGGGCATGAGCCGTGTCGTAAGAGACTTTGTTTACAGAGCTACAGGTACTGAAGTTGATAAGTTTGCATTGTACGAGATCAGCCAGACTGAGTATAAGAATCTTGCAAAGCTCGTCGGTGAATACTATCAGCCGGAATTCGACCAGATTTCGGAAGGTGACGTTAGGGATCATTTGGCAAAGTCAAGGAGATTAGTGTCTGAATGGAACTGAAGAATCCAATAGCTTTATATATCTGTGCGGGTGTTGCAGCGGTATTCCTTATCGTTACATTCATCACGTTCAGACTTAAGAGAAAGTACAAGGGCGGCAAGAAGGCATACCTGCCGGATTACCTCAAGAACGACTCGATGTACAAAACGAGACTCGTTTGGCACGTAATCTTAAAGTATGTCCTGATCGTGCTCATCATCACGAGCATCCTTCTGTCAGGCTTCCTCATGGCAAGACCTTACAAGACAGAGTCAAAGCAGCTTGCAAACTACAACAGAGACATCATCCTCTGCATGGACATCTCGACAACGTGCGACAACCTGAATGCAGAGCTTATCGACAAGCTTGAGGATGTTGTAAGAGAGCTCAACGGCGAGCGTTTTGGTATCGTAATCTTCAACTCGTCACCGGTGCTTCTCTGCCCTCTGACAAACGACTACAACTACATCATCGAAGTCCTCGACAAGGTTAAGGAAGGACTTAAGATGAGACTCGATTACATGAACGGTAAGATCCTTTTCTCAGACAAGCTCTATGAAATGGATGCTTACATCAGTAACGGTACGCTCGTAGACAACGAGGAGAGAGGTTCATCCATCATCGGCGACGGTCTTGCCGCAGCATGCCTCGACTTCTACGATTACGAGGAAAAGCCCGACCGTACGAGAGTCATCATCCTCTCAACGGATAACGAGCTCCTGGGCGAAGAGATCATCACTCTTCCCGAAGCAGGTCAGATGTGCCAGGACAGAGACATCACTGTTTTCGGTGTAGGCACAGAGAAGATGGTCGACGCTGACCGTCAGATGATGAAGGAGACCGTTGAGGGTACAGGCGGAAAGTTCTACTACGGTGAGGACAGCGATATCGTTGATAATATCGTTGAAGACATCAGAGCACAGATCGCCACACTCGACGACACACAGTACGAGATAGTTGAATACGAGACGCCGGAGAAGCCGTTCAGACTCCTTCTCCTCACGTTGAGTCTTATGCTCCTTGTAGCATTTATTTTGAAGGTGTAAGCAGATGGAAAAATTAACGTTTGAACCAATGATTCCCATCTGGTTAATGGTCATAATCTGCATTGGTCTTTTGGCTATCAAGCGAAAGGGCATAATCCCTTATGTCAGACAGTGCCTTATCGTGCTGCTCCTTTTCGCTATCAACTTAAGACCCATGTATGTATCAGATGAAGTAAAAGTCATGAGACAGAAGCTTAACTGCTACTGCATCATCGTAATTGACGATACGCTCAGCATGATGGCTGAAGACTATAACGGCGTTGAGCCCCGTATGAATGGTGTTAAGGCCGACGTCGAATACATCACAGAGCAGATGGTAGGCGCCAAGTTCTGCCTTATCGATTTCAACAACGATGTTAACCTCATCGCACCGTTCACGGACGACACCGCATACATCAAGTCTGCAGTTAACTCGATCTATCCGCTTGCGGATTACCACGCAACGGGTACGAACATCAACGTTGCCAAGAAGCTTCTCGGCCAGATGATCGACAACGCAACGATCCTGGGCGACGGCCACGTAGTCGTATTCTTCATCACAGACGGTGAGAACACGGACAAGAACAAACTCGAATCGTTCGCAGACATCGCAGACGGCATTGAGGGCGGCGCAGTCATGGGCTACGGTACCGATCACGGCGGCCAGATGCATTATTACGATGAACTCTACGAAGAAGTAGTCCTCGTTGAAGATAAGAGATCTTATCCTTATGAGCCGGCTATTTCATACATTGATGAAGACAACCTCGAGCAGCTCGCTGACGATCTCGGACTCACATATGTCCACATGGACGAGTCTGAGGACATCGATCCGGTACTCGAGAATGTAATGGGACTCCTTGACGCTGAGGAGGAAGAGACAACAAAGTTCGGCTATGCAGACGTTTACTTCTGGTTTGTCTATCCGCTCGCAGCACTTGTCGCTTATGAGTTCATAAGCGTGAAGAGGAGGGCGTGACGCATGATTAAGAAAATAGCTATTGCAATTTGGATCCTTACGGCTTCATTCCTCGCCATCCTTGTCGTCAACTATGTCGGCAACAAGAAGATGATCGAGAACTACGGCCAGGGAGTATATCAACAGAACGAACTCGGATTCTTAGGCTTCACCCAGCCTTATATCAACCACTTCAACAAGGGTAATGTTTTCTATCAGCTGGGCGACTATCAGAAGGCTAAGCAGGAATATCAGCTCGCTCTCAACCTGAGACCTGACGAGCCCTACGACTGCAAGATCAGAGTTAACTACGCTCTGTCTTATGTAACACCTATCGATGTCGAAGACATCAACGAGGACAACTATAAGGACGTTATCGAGATCTGTGAGACAGCCAAGAGCATCCTTGCAGAGAACGACTGCGCTACAGAGAACAACGACGGACACTACTATGCAGCTCAGAAACTCTATAACGAGATCAATCAGTTTATTGAGGATCTGAAGAACCAGTACGAGAATCCGCCGACGCCCACACCTACGGATACTCCTACGCCTACTCCTAATCCGGAGAACGGCACGTCTACTCCGACTCCTACGCCCAAGCCCAATGCAGATGCAACGGAAACTCCGACACCTACACCGCAGGGCCAGGATCAGTCACCTACGCCTACACCTCAGGGTGGAGAGCAGTCACCTACACCTACGCCTCAGGGCGGTGAAGAGACTCCTACTCCTACACCCGGCGGCGGAGAGGAAACACCGACACCTACTCCCGGCGATGGAGAAACGCCTACACCCACACCCGGTGACGGTTCGCCGACACCTACTCCGGGAGACGGATCCCCGACTCCAACACCCGGCGGTGAAGGAACAGGTACTCCTACACCGACACCAGGCGGAGAAGGCACAGGAACACCTACCCCTACACCCGGTGGTGAAGGAACAGGCACTCCCACACCTACACCGGGCGGCGGAAGCGGACAGGGTACACCGACTCCTACACCTTCACCCGAAGACCGTATCCGCGACATTCAGGACAGAAGTAACAGGGAACGTTATGGCGGTCCGGGCGACTATGATGACGATTACAACTTCGGTAACTCTGCAAGCTGGTAAGTAATATAATAAGAACAAATGCATCGGCATGACCCACACCCGGGTTGTGCCGATGTAATATATGAATAAAACAATTCAACGGCGGCTGATTTCCGCCCGGCGAAAAGAGGATGGTCACATGTATAAGCAAAGACCTGTCATCAAGATTTTTGACGGTATCTTTATCACGGCAGCGTGCCTCAGCACGTTCCTTTACGAATTCAGTTATTTCTTCATAGCGCTCACCGTAGTGCTCGCTGTACTGGCATTCGTATTTCCGGCTCTGTATGCTTCAGGCATCGCAGGAGGAAGGCTTAAGGCCTGCTCATACGGCAACACCATCCTGTCTGTATTCCCGTTCACGCTGCTCGTTGTGGTACCCGTCTTCATCGTGTCTTTGTTCTTCAATGAAGATCTCGGCTGGCCTGCAATAATCACGTATGCATGCGTCACGATAGTACTCCTCAACATATTCTTCTGGACGGGCATCATCATCGTTTATCTGACATCAAAGCAGATTGGCATCAGCAAGCGTCTTTTGGGCATCTTCTGCGGCATGATCCCCGTGGCAAATCTTTTCGTATTGTCATGGATCGTAAAGATCGCAGGCAGGGAAGTAAAAGACGAGAGCGAGAGATACTGGCGCAACGAGGAAAGAAAGCAATATCAGATCTGCAGGACAAAGTATCCGATCCTCATGGTTCACGGTGTATTCTTCAGGGATTCCGAGCATCTTAACTACTGGGGCCGTGTTCCCGCCGAACTCATCAAGAACGGCGCAACCATTTTCTACGGCGGCCAGGAATCCGCAGGCAACGTTCCCACATGCGCTCTCCAGATCAAGAAGGCAATCTCCCAGGTCCTTGAGGCTACCGGTGCCGAGAAGGTCAACATCATCGCCCACAGTAAGGGCGGTCTTGATTCAAGATACTGCATCACCATGCTCGGCATGGCTCCTTATGTTGCCTCTTTGACGACCGTAAACACGCCTCACAGGGGCTGCGAATTTGCAGAGTATCTCATGAACAAAGCTCCCGAGAAGCTCAAGAATACGGTTGCAGCAGCTTATAACAAGGGTGCTAAAGCACTGGGTGATACCAACCCTGACTTTATCAGTGCCGTCACCGACCTCACAAAAGACGGTGTCGCACGCCTTAATGCAGAGATGGCACCTATGCAGTCGCAGTTCAACGGCATCTACACCCAGAGCTTCGGTTCAAAGCTTAACCACGCAACGAGCGGCAAGTTCCCCCTCAACATGAGTTATCACTTCGTAAAGCATTTCGACGGTTTCAATGACGGACTTGTTGGCGAAGAGTCATTCCAGTGGGGTTCCGAATATCACTTCCTCACAAACAAAGGTCTGCGCGGCATTTCCCACGCCGACATGATCGACCTTAACCGTGAGAACATCGACGGCTTCGATATCCGCGAGTTCTACATCGGCGTCGTTTCGGGATTGAGGGAGAGAGGACTCTGACAGAAAAATTCCGTTAATAATATAATGGGTGTCTCGATACCGAGTCACCCTTTTTAGTTTGCAGTGTAAAAATATATCAGTCGAAGTTCCAAAAACCTGAGCCTGTCTCTTCGTTATAAACTCTTCCTATCTTTCCGCCATTAACAGGTCTTAACTCGATCTCGGCAGTGTAGAGGACAGTCAGTGATTTGATGTGACCGCCAGCAAAGTGGTGGCCGTTTTCATCCTTATATGAGACTGCAGCATGTGTATGCTGATAGTAATTCATTTCATCGTCGGTAATGACATTGCCTGTGAGCGTTACGAGTTCGAGCATGCCGTTTAACATCTCTGTCTCGAATGCGCCCTTCTCGGGAATAAAGGTCTGAATTTCGGCTTTGGAGAGGCCCCCTATGCCGCTGAAGATGCAGGATGTGATATTTTCCTTTTTACAGAGACCCAAGATACAGGAGATGATCTCGTCGCCCCTGTCCATGCGCACATAGTATGTATCTGAGAATTTTCTGTAATCCATACGCTGCCCCGCTTCCTTCAGTTGATCTTTTGACTAATTATATCACCGGGAAATAAACAGTTGGAAAGCCGTTAATCTTACGAACACATCACACGGCGGTATGTTGTGGAGCATTCGGATAAGCCAATTTCAGCATGGGGATACTTAGGTTATGATTTCCTTTTCGCGATCCCTTTTGTCGGTGTCATTATCGCATTGATACTTTCTATCGGAGCAAAGAACAGGAACGTTAAGAACTTTGCAAGATCACAGTTTTGCTTTGTTCTGGTAATCATCATTGTTTATGCGGCTGCAGCTGCCATGGGCATCAGCTTTGCGCAGGGACATCTGTTAACGATAAATAATTCCACATCTCAACGAAAAAGAAGCCGCTATTTTAAGCGGCCTCTCATCATTAACGGATTAAGATCGATCAGGCTTCTTCTTTTGCAGCCAGATCGGCGATAGTGTACTTCTGGAAGAATTTCTTCATCTCATCGCTGAACTCTTTCCACATAGGGAGAGTGACGCATGAAGCGACGCGGTCGCATTTAGGTGCGTCAGGATCCATGCAGGCAACGACATAGAAGTCGTTCTCTGTTACGGAGATGATGTCCCATGCTGTGATCTCTTTTGCATCGCGGGCGAGCTTGTAGCCGCCGTTCTTGCCGCGGAGGCCCTTAACGAGGTTGTTCTGGACGAGCATCTTGATTATCGATTCAAGATACTTCTCGGAAAGCCCCTGTCTTTCTGCGATTCCGCTGAGCGTGACATAAGAATCCTTGCCGAACTTTGCAATGTCGATCATTACGCGGAGAGCGTAGCGTCCTTTTGTAGATACAACCATTTCAATGCCTCCATAAGGTCAGTAAAACACTAACCTATTATAGTAGAAGGTAAAAGGGAATTAAATGCCTTTTCGATAAGTTGAACAAATACTTTTTATCTTGTTCGGGAATGCGTTCCGGAGAGCCGAAAACACGGATTTAACAATGTTATTTAATGGGCTGGATGTACTCGTCGTCCTTAAACGGCGCCCATGGAGCCTTGCCTGTCTTGGCAAACTCGCCCCAGAGCTCTCTGATCTTCTCGCCGACGCGTCTGGAGACCGGATCTTCGATCTTAACGAAATCATTGGAC
Source organism: uncultured Saccharofermentans sp. (assembly GCA_905234715.1). Taxonomy (GTDB): domain Bacteria; phylum Bacillota; class Clostridia; order Saccharofermentanales; family Saccharofermentanaceae; genus Saccharofermentans. The sequence goes on along the minus strand of CAJOJI010000028.1, from coordinate 1,398 downwards.
TTGCCCATCATGACCGGAAGATCGCTTGCGTGGAAACATCCTGCGCCGCTCTTCTCGATGTTGGGCGTCATAAAGACATATTCATATACCCAAGAGGGTCCCTTGATGTTGCGTGCGAGATCGCGCGAAGGATTTACGTAGAAAGTCGCAGTGAAGTCATCAGACATCTTGCGGCGCGCACCGGGACCCGGATGGAACTTAAAATCGAACCAGTATGCTGCGAGCGGGAGTGCTGCCGTCGGAATGTTGCATATGAACGCGTCGCCTTCCTGGCTGCATGTACCGATAAGCAAAGGCTTTTTGGACTCTTTTGCGAGTTCAACCGGCGAGCCCTTAATGACTTCGCCGTCGATTACGGGCGAGAATGCGCAGTTGGAATTGCCTTCGCGGAAAACAAATTCGCGGAGTTTCTTGTTGGCTTCGTGAATGGCCCATACCGGCACGTCCTTTAACTTGTGGAGCTCGGTTTCCTTGATGTCCAGGAAGCTCAGATACTTGCGTGTCAAACGCTCGCTCTGCTGCTCGGTCCAGAAGGATTTTGCGCATGGCGACATGAGGAGCGCCTTGTCAAAGAGGAGCTTTGCCTCGGGCATTCCCATCAGCGCCAGTATGCATGCCGCGCCTGCGGACTGTCCGAAAACAGTTACGTTATCGGCATCTCCGCCGAAGCGGTGTATGTTGTTTCTTACGAATTTGAGAGCAGCCATCTGGTCGTAGAGACCGTTGCTCTTATCGAAATTCTTGTCGAGGAAATTCAGGTTGAGGAATCCTTCAAGATTAAGGCGGTAGTTGAAGCTTACGACGACAGTCTTTGAGTCGATCGCAAATTTGGCGAGGTCATAGTAAAGCTCTTCGTTATCCTCGCTGACCTTGCCGCATCCGCCGTTTGCATAAGAACCGCCGTAGAACCAAACCATAACGGGTGATCCGTACTCCAATCCCTTGGGCACGAAAATGTTGAGGTAGAGACAGTCTTTGCTTTCAGCTGAGATCGATGTCCTTCCCTTGCCCTGAACAGGGCTTACAGGGGCTCTGACAGCATCCAGAACGCCTTCCCAGGACTCAGGCGGAAGAGGATGCTTAAATGCCAGCTCGCCCACAGGAGGCAAAGCAAACGGGATTCCGAGGTATTCCTCACATCCGTCCTTGACGATGCCTCTTACAAGTCCGTATTGGGTTGTGACCGTTCTTGAGTAATCCATAAAGAAATTCTACACGGCTGGAGAGCGAGGTGCAATCAGGTTGATTGTTTTTCAGTTAAAAATTCAGTTAATAACTGAAAACATAACTGAATTTTCGGAGCCTTTGAAAAATATTCAGTTAAAAGTTCAGTTAGTAACTGAAGAATAAACTGAAAACGGACTGACTTAACCGAGCATCAACTAGCTTTCACAACTA
>CAJOJI010000027.1 GCA_905234715.1 uncultured Saccharofermentans sp. | reverse complement strand
TTGTGGAAGCAGATATACGAAATCCTTGGCAATCCTCTTGTTGGTTAACCGCTCGTCTCGTAAGTGTCATCAACAATTTTGATTTCTCGGATATAACCTTTTAGGTTTTTCATAATAGTTTCTCCTTTTTATTAAATAATCAGAACCCCTGCCGGTGAACGACTCCGACAGGGGCGAGAAAGAAAGGACAAAAACTATGACACACACAACATACAGAACTTGAAAGGAGGTTAGTATCTGTTGTTTATGGCTTAATTGTACCAGCCCGGAAAATGCCTTGCATTCCATTAATGGGACTGATTAGCCATTGGCAAACTGTCCTTCACCCGGTTTTGTGGTCATGAGTTGGTAGAGTTTCGTGTCCTTGTTGAACTTGTTCACGAAAGGAACAAGAGCGGAACCGTACTTGATAAGTCCGGAACCTGCGGGAGCATTCGTGATATAACGCATCTGGATCTCGGATATGTTCAGGAGCTTTGCAAGCTTTGCTCTATCAGAAGCGGCCTGATTGAGCATTATTACGAACTCTGAATTAGAGAGCATCGTAGATGCCTGAACAGAATCGAGGAGATACTCAACGTTCTGCGTGATAGCAGTAGGGTAGGCGTTTCTCTTACGGAACTGTCTCCAGGCAGAGTTGAAGAACTGAGCGGAGAATTCGTTTTCAAATACTACATGGAACTCATCGATAAAGACATGTGTACGCTTACCTTTCTTCCAATTAAGGGTTACTCGGTTAAGCATAGTGTCTGTTATAACCAGAAGGCCCGTCGGTTTAAGCTGGCTGCCTAGACCGTGAATATCGAAAACGACAACACGCTTGTCCATATCAACATTGCTTTCACGTCCGAAGATATCCAGCGATCCGGTAGTGAAAAGCTCCAACGATAATGCTATCTGCTTGGCCTCACGCTCCGGTTGCTGAAGAAGTTTCTCACGGAAAGTGCAAAGGGTAGGGGTTGCACCACCGGAAGACTTGCATCTGTCGGCTTCACGATAAACGGCTGCAGCGCAACGATCGATAATTGATTTCTGCTGAGGGCCGACACCTTTCTTATCGATTTGCTCGACAAGAGACATGATGAACTGGCTCTTAACGACAATAGGATCGTTTTCGCCATAACCATCGACCATATACATGGCGTTGAGCCTATCACGTCCGCCGGCCGATACACGGATAACGGAGCCCATCTCAGGTCCCATAGCTTCTACAAGAGGTGCATATTCGCCTTCAGGATCGCAGATCAGGATATCGTCATCTGTGTTAAGCATAAGGAACGTGATTAACTCCTTTGCTGAGAAGGACTTTCCGGAACCCGGCACGCCTAAAAGGAAGGCTGACTGATTCAAGAGGTTCGCCTTGTTGCACATTATGAGGTTGTGCGAAATAGCATTCTCTCCGTAATAGATAAAGGGAGATCATCAATGCAGAAGTAATAGGCACCGAAGCGCTTAACCGTTTCGTTGTAGCTTTCTTCTATACGCTCAACTCTGAAAAGAGTTCTCCACAACTTATTAAGGAGAACAGCCAGTGAACCAACCCAAGTAATGTACATAAGCTACCTCCAATTCTTCAAGATAAGGATAAATTGAAGGAGCAAATCGTTCCAATGTGCGATTTATAACTTGAAAAAACAGGGACATGCATTGATATATCCTTATCAATGCCGTTATATCTTTATATATGATTACAAAAGAAAACCCTGAGACATATGCTCAGGGAATTTTCTTGTCGTACCTAGTTTTAAAAATGTGCGATTTTTCGGCACATTGGGAGCTTTGTCGTAGTGTTGTCGTAGTATTTGTCGTAGTACGCTTCTACGCAAAAATCACAAACCCAATAAAATAAAGGGTTTCAATGCATCTTTTTAGTCTAAAGGACGCATTGTCGGGAGTAGAAGAACGTGGTTTCCAATAAGCCGCTATAACCCTTGAATAACTTGCTTTTTACGCCTTTCATCGTATACCTGTTTTCTCAATAAGTTCCTATAAATTGATGTCAGGCTTTATTCGTTTGTCGTAGTGATTGTCGTATTTGTCGTAAGATATATATCAGTTTCTTTCCTGTTTTCATGAACTCAATAGTGTTCTAAGCAATTTTGAAGAATTGTACTTCACATCCCGTTGTTTTTTCGGGATAATTAGTCCGTTATGAATTCTAAGCTCAGACCGGTTGTCATAATAATTGCGGTGATGTTCTTATTACCGAATCTTACGGGTTGTTCGAAAAGCAGAAAAAAGCTGACAGAACGCACGGTATTTGCCATGGACACTTATATCAAGGTCAGCCTTTATGAAGATGACGGTTCCGTTTTTGATGAGATCGAAGAAAGCATCAGAGAGACTGAAAGCAGGCTTTCTGTAACGAATCCTGAAAGTGATATCTCCAGAGTAAACAAAGCAAATGAATATACTGTATCAGATAACACTGCCGGAGTAATAAAAAGAGCACTTGAACTATGCGAAGAAACAGACGGAGCACTTGATATCAGTATCTATCCGGTGGTAAAGCAGTGGGGGTTTACAACAGGCGAATATCAGGTCCCTGACGACGGGACTCTGAAAGAACTGCTCAAATATGTCGATTACAAAAAGATCATTCTGGACGGGAATACTGTTAGGACTGAAGATGGTATGGAGATCGATCCGGGCGCCGTCGGCAAAGGCTATATGGGAGATGTTATAGCAGAGATCGTTGAGCGGCACGGGATAAGTTCAGGAATTATCGATCTTGGAGGTAATATCAGAACAATAGGAAAAAGATCGGACGGTTCTGATTGGAGAGTTGCCGTGAGATCTCCTGACGGTACGGGAATACTCGGTATCATTCTTTCAAGTGATGAATCCGTTATCACGTCCGGCGGTTATGAAAGATATTTCATAGATAACGACGGTAATATCCGGTGGCATATAATGGATCCTTCCACCGGAAGTCCGGTCAGCAACGGTGTGGTATCGGTCACCGTTGTAGGCAGCGAAGGTATAAGATGTGATGCCTTATCAACAGCGCTTTTCGTCATGGGAAAAGATGATGCGGTCAGTTTTTGGAAGAAAAAACGTGATTTTGATATGATTATCGTGACAAGCAGCAATGAGGTGTATATTACACCCGGCTTGGCCGAAAGATTTGAACAGAGTTCGGAAGACTTCCGTTATTATGTCATCGAGAACATTTAAGACCGGAACATGGATCATCATATTTGCTGTTATAGTGGCAGTATCACTTGGTGCGGCTGTTTTTATCAGACTGATAATGAAAGACAGGAGAACAGCTGTGATAACGGTAGACAGCAAGGTAGTCCGACGGATAGATCTTGATGCTCCTTATGGAGATTACACGTTCACGATAAAGACCTCGGAAGGCTATAATACGGTTCAGGTATCAGACGGAAAAATAAGGATGCTCGATGCTGATTGCAGGGACAGGATATGTGTGGATCACGGCTGGCTGGAAGATAATACATTGCCGATAGTTTGTCTTCCTCATAAAGTTGTAATCAGTTTTGAAGAGGGCAGCTGATGTGAAGAGTCAGGCTAATACAGGTAAGAATATCACAAGAAGGATAGCAAAGGACGCTGTGCTTCTTGCGATTGCACTTATTATATTTATCGTTGAAGCCCAGATTCCTTTCATACCTTCTGTTCCGGGAATAAAATTGGGCCTTTCAAATGTTGTTTCACTGTATGCAATGTACAAGCTTGGTAAGAGTGATACTCTGATGATCCTATTGTTAAGGATCCTTATTACAGGGATCTATACAGGGCAGGCAGTATCTATCCTTTTTTCATTGAGCGGAGGAATGTGCTGCTTTCTTGTAATGCTGGCCCTGGTCCGTTTTATTCCGGTAAGACAGGCGTGGGTAACCAGTATATTTGCTGCGATTGCTCATAATATCGGACAGATCACGGTTGCGGTATTTATTCTAGGAAGTGTATCTGTACTTCTGTATCTTCCGGTATTGATCGTATCAGCTGTTGTGACAGGCGCTGCGACAGGCCTTGTTGCGCAAGGGGTCATGATCAGGATAGAAAAAATCCGTTTATCTTAGATATACCATGACAGGATGTACAAAATTGCACTAAAACCCGTCACAAAGCTATGAATAATTGTCAATTTTACACATTGAGAACACGAAATTAGACGAATAAAATTCATGTTAGTTGAGGCTAACTAGAATTTATGAAGACTAATTATTTAAAAAAGACAGTGTGTGCATTCCTTATTGCTTTACTGACAATAGGATTTTTCACTCTAAAAGTATTTGCAGACGAAGACTCCGACAGTGATCAGAATGGTCAGGGGACAGAACAGACATATTATCTTTCTTATAAGAAATATGTAGCTGCCGTGAATCCTGATGGCACGAAGACCATTACTTACAACGATGTAACAGATCAGATATCTAATCTTTTGGACGAAGGTGTCAGAAGATATGCTGCAGGTGTCGAAAAAGACGGCGACGACGGTTACTATAAGCCTTTTACCAATTCTTACGGTTTCTGGTATGAGACATCAGGTTTTGAGAAGACTGTAATGGGTTATATCTCCGGTGCAAGAGTCAACGAAGTTGAACTCCAGTTCTCAAACATGAAGAAAGCAGTTAATAACGGCGCCAGTGTTGAGCAGGTAAGAGCAGAAGTCGATACGCTTGTTGCTATGCTCAGAGAAGATGCAAATACTTTGGACGAGCTTTTCGGATACACGAACGAGACAAGCAGCGGTAGCGGCCTTGCATGGGCTACTTTCATAGCCGTATTCGGCATCATCTTAAGAGAAGGTCTTGAGGCTATTCTTATTGTAGGTGCCATGGTTGCATATCTTATCAAGACGAATAATAAGAGGGGAACGAAATATGTCTATATCGGTTCTGTTCTTGCTCTTGCAGCAAGCGTAGTCCTTGCAATAGTTCTCTATACGATTACCAGCGGAACGAGCAACTCGATCCCGCAGGAAATAACAGAAGGCGTAACTGCACTAGTTGCCGTTGCTGTCCTTATCTATGTCTCTAACTGGATGATCTCCAAAGCCGAATCAGATGCCTGGACAAATTATATCTCGGGCAAAGTTTCCTCCTCAGTTGATAACGGCAAGTTGTTTGCACTTGGGTTTACCGCATTCCTTGCAGTATTCCGTGAAGGTGCAGAGGTCATCTTGTTCTGCCAGCAGTATTTCTCAAGAGCAGGCTCTATGGAGCACGGTTTCCTTGCTGTATTTGGAGGAATCGCTTTGGGACTTGCTGCAGTAATGCTCATATTTATACTCATCAGAGTCTTTGGCGTTAAGATACCGCTCAAGCCTTTCTTTATGGCTACCAGTATCCTCATGGCTGTTATGTCTATCGCCTTCCTGGGTTCCGGTATGTGGGAGCTTTTCCTCGACGGCGGTCTTGCCGAGAAGATCGGCGGTATCGCGCTGAGACTCTCCGGTACCATTCCGGCACTTTCCTGGATGTCATCTAATGATGCTCTTTCGTTCTTCGGGATCTATCCTACTTGGATCACGTTGGGACCTCAGCTTATTCTTACTGTCATTACAGTGATCACATTCATCATGATGCTCAATAAGAATAAGAAGAATAAGACTGCTTCTGACAAAGAAGCTGCACAAACAGACCAATAATTTGATCTGATCACCGCAATATCGGATCAAACATTATTGATAACCAAAAACTATTATTCACGGAGGTAAGTTATGAAAAAGCTTACAAAACTTGCTACAGCAGCATTGTCTATGGCTATGCTCGTAAGTGTAGCAGCAGGCTGCAGCTCAACAGCTCAGACATCTGCTACAACAACAACAGCAGCAGCTACTACAGTAGCACCTGATGAGAGCAAAGCAGCGGAAGAGCCCGATCTCGGTTTTACTGAAGTTGAGATCTTCTCAGGCGTTGAGAAGGAATTCCTTAACCTTAATGCCGTATATTTCCAGCCGGTTGATATGACAGGCGGTTATAAGGCAGCTGATTACGACTGCCACCTCGAGCTCGACGTTTCTGCTCTTGATAACGGTCTCGGTTACGGTAAGGGTGACTGGGTTCCTTATCTCACTGTTGAGTATGAGGTATCAAAGAACGACGGCGACTTCAAGACAAGCGGAACATTCATGCCTATGGCTGCTTCCGACGGTCCTCACTATGGCGCTAACATCAAGCTGGACGGCGACGGACTCTACACAGTTAAGTTCACAGTCAAGTTCCCTGATTCAAGCACATACCTCATTCACACAGACAACACAGGTCCGGAAGCTCACGAGTTCCCTAAGAACATCGAGTACACATATGACAAGTGGCAGTTCACAAAGGGTGCTTGGGCTGAGTAATTAAAGAACTACAGGTTGCTGGTTTTTTACGGGAATCCGCGGCCAAACGATGCTTTGGTTCCTGCATCGCTCGTGCGTTGCAGGAATCAGAGCATTTAGTATGTATATCACGGCATTCCGGATGAAGCGGAAACGCCGGAAAATGGGAAAGGAACATCATATTTGGCGGTATGCTTACTTATCTGATAAATGTTACGGATGATATATTGCTCGTCTCCGTTATCGTAGGCGCCGTTTTTGCTTTTGCCGCACAGTTTCTCGGCGAAAGATATAAAGCGATCCCCGGTATAGGCCTTGCCGCAGGCTTGATAGCGGCTGCAATAAGAGCATATATAACCAACACCAGACGTCTGGTGGGAGGATGGAAAGTCGGAGCATGGGGCTACGGCATTTTCCTTGCGACTTTCGTGATCCTTACTGTCATCTACTTTATCTTTGTGGGAAAACTGATAAAGGAAGAGGGCAAGAGCGGAAAGAATAAGATCGTACAGATCGTTTTCGGGACGGTAACAGCACTTCATCTTGCAGCGATGATGTACGTGGCTGTGCCGAACATTTACGTTTATCCGTTTAAATTCTATGCGGGCGGCAACGGTATACTTTCGACGGATTATCTGTTTAGACTCGGCGGATATCTCCTGGGGCTTATTGTATGTCTTGTAGCATTACTGTCGACTTATAAAGTTTTGAATGTTATATCCCGCAAGGGATATTCTAAATATAATTCCATAGTCTTTATTGTTTTGAATACTATCTATGCTGTTTTTATCTTTGCAAAACTAATGTCAGTTTTGACACCGCGCAAGATCATCAACAGTACTTCCATGTTCAAGTTTGCTGCGGCAAGCAATAACAATGCCAAGCTTTATACATATGCTGCATTTCTTATTCTGCTCGTTATAGCGGCGATCCTGTGGATAAAGAGCAAGACTATGAAAGAACCCTATAACACCAAGGCGCAGAGACGTAAGCTCAAAGCCTTGTGGAGAACGGGAAAAAGATATTCTGTATCTTTAGCCGTCTGTTTTGTTATGGCGGTCTTATGCACAACTTTGTTTGTAGAACTCGACAAGGAAGTTATAAGGGAAGCTCCGGTTGAAGAGCCTATAATCTCCAAAAACAGTGAAGGTGAAGAGGAACTGCTTATTCCTTTGGAAAGCGTATGTGACGGACATCTTCACAGGTTCGGATATACTACTCCGGACGGAAATCCGACAAGACTCATTGTTATCCTCAAGCAGGAAAACACAAATAACTACGGCATAGGACTGGATGCATGCGAGATCTGCGGTGAAGCCGGATATTATGAGAACAAAGACGGACAGGTCGTCTGCAAGAAGTGCAATGTTGTTATGAATACAACCACTATAGGTCTTAAGGGCGGCTGTAATCCTATAATCATAGATTACGATATTGATGATACATACATCATCGTTCCGGCAACAGAGATGATCAACAATCAGTCTCGATTCAAGAAATAATCACAAAGGAACGGACAAAGATCATGTTTTTCACAATGATGAAAGGAACATTTACGAAGCAATGGAAAAAGATGCTGATGATCGCAGTCACAGTAGCACTAGGTGCATCCATTGCAACAGCGATGCTCAATGTAATGTTGGATGTCGGAGATAAGATCAACGAAGAACTTAAGACATACGGATCTAATATCGTAGTTCAGCCACAGTCCGAAGCTGTTGTAAGCAAGCTTTATGACCTTGATAATGATGATATAACCGTTGACTATATCAATGAGGAAAAGACCGGCGAACTCCTGACGATATTCTGGCACAACAATATCACGGATTTCGCGCCGGAGATCGCTACGGAAGTAACGCTTCCTGACGGGGAAACAGCGACACTTACGGGCACCTGGTTCAATCACCATCTCGAGTTCTACAAGAAAGGTATGACTTATGAGCGTGATACCGGGATCATCAATCTCAGGAACTGGTGGGATATCGTAGATGGCGAGTGGCTTGATGAGCAGGCAGTAGAAGGTACTTTGTATGCTATGGTCGGCAAAGATCTTGCAGATGCCAAAGGTATCAAAGCAGGAGACGAACTTGTCCTTACAGCCAACGGTGTTTCCGAGACTGTTACCGTTAAGGGGATCTTCGATTCCGGTGACGATGAATCCGCAACAATATATACGACTCTTCCTGTAGCTCAGAAACTTACCGGCAAAGAAGGTCTTATCCAGAAGATCGAAGTAAGTGCGATCACATCACCCGACGATGAACTATCTGAAAGAGCTGCAAGAAATCCTAACCTTCTTTCAGGAGAAGAAAGAGATCTTTGGTATTGCACTGCTTATGTAAGCTCTATATGTTTCCAGATTCAGGAAGCAATCCCTGAAGCTTCTGCGAGCGCAGTAAGACAGATTGCGGATTCAGAAGGTAAGATCCTTGAAAAGACAGAGCTCCTGATGTCCCTTATCACTTTCCTAAGCTTGCTGGGTGCAACTTTGGGAATCTCGAATCTGGTTACATCAGGTGTTATGGAAAGAGCTCAGGAACTGGCTCTTCATAAGGCTGTCGGTGCAACTAATGTCCAGATCACGGTCCTTGTTCTTACTGAGACCATTATCACAGCGATAATAGGTGCGGCAGCAGGCTATTTTCTGGGGTATGCATTTGCCCAGATCATAGGACACACCGTATTTTCATCGTCTATTGAAATGAGCGGTATGGTTGCTTTTATTGTTGCAGTATTGATCATTGCCGTAACTCTTCTGGGAAGTATTCCGGCTATCAGGATGATCTTAAGGCTCAGACCGTCCGAAGTGCTGCATGGCGGGCATTAAGGAGGATTGCTGCATTATGAATAAGAAGAGAAGAATGTTTATCCGCATGATCGCGGCATCACTCGTGAGACGCCGTTCGAGAATGGTTGTCGCATTGCTGGCGATCATAGTCGGTGCAACGATACTTGCAGGACTCGGCATGATCTATTACGATGTTCCGCGTCAGATGAGTGCCCAGTTCAGAAGTTATGGTGCGAATATTATCTTCATGCCGTCTGAAGGGACTTTCATAAGTGATGATGCAATCAGGTCAGCTATATCTGTCATTCCTTCAAGTGAACTTGAAGGGTACACTCCATACAGATATGAAAACACCAGTATCCACAATATTCCGGTAACACTTGCCGGTATTGATTTTACATCGGTTCAAAAGACCAGTCCTTACTGGCATATTGAAGGAGAATATCCGTCATCTGACGGAGAGGTGCTCTTAGGTGCAAAGGTTGCCTTAAGCCTCGGAGTTAAAACCGGTGATAAGATCTCCGCACTTAATTCTTTCGAAGTTACGGATAATATGGATGTTTCCACTGTTCCGGAATATGAGATGTATGAAGACCCTGCAACAGGTGATGTCTATTGTGACCATCAGCTTGATCTCACAGTTACGGGGATCGTGGAGACGGGCGGATCAGAAGAGGAATACGCTTATATTTCCTTAAATGATATTGAATATCTGACTCTGGTGAAAAGAGGTTATGATATTGTCGAAGTAAGTGTAGCTTCGACTTCCGACAATCTTTCACAATATGTAACAAAGATCAACAGTGATGGACAGCTGTCAGCAAAACTCATTAAGCGTGTTACGGCTTCAGAAACAGAAGTTCTTACCAAGCTTCAGTCTCTGGTATTTATCGTTACTGCAGTTGTTCTTATCCTTACGATGATCTGTGTTGCCACTACAATGACGGCGGTAATTGCGGAAAGAAGACGAGAAATCGGTCTCCGCAAAGCTCTTGGTGCCGATAATTCAAGTATCGTAGGAGAGTTTATGAGCGAAGGTATCGTACTTGGCGGTATCGGAGGGATCCTGGGTGCGGTTCTTGGATATGTTTTTGCTCAACTTGTAAGCATCAATGTTTTCGGAAGCGGAATAACATTCAGACCGCTGCTGATACCGATAACGATCGTAGTATCGGTCATAGTCACGGGTGCTGCCTGTCTTATACCGATACGTAACGCAGTCAATGTCGATCCGGCACTTGTATTGAAGGGTGAATAAAGGAGGAAATGAAATGAGCAGTCTTTTGGAATTAAAAAATGTCTCGAAGATATACGGGGACCTTCATGCTTTGGATAATGTCAGTCTTACCGTTGATAAGGGAGAATGGATAGCTATAATGGGACCTTCGGGTTCAGGCAAGAGTACCATGATGAACATTATCTCATGCATGGATAAGCCCACCAGCGGACAGGTAATCTTCGACGGAGATGATATTACCAAATACAGCAGGAGGAAACTTACCGAATTCCACCGCGACAAGATTGGACTTGTGTTTCAGCAATTCCATCTGATTAATTATCTTACGGCAGTGGAAAACGTTATGGTAGCCCAGTACTACCACAGTATGCCTGATGAGAAAGAAGCATTGGAGGCTCTCGAAAGAGTCGGACTCAAGGACAGAGCAAAGCATCTGCCAAGCCAGTTGTCAGGCGGCGAACAGCAGAGAGTCTGCATTGCGAGAGCGCTTATCAATTCACCCGAACTGATCCTGGCAGATGAGCCTACGGGCAACCTTGACGAAGCAAATGAGAATATAGTTCTTGATATTTTCCGCCAGCTTCATAAGGAAGGAACAAGCCTTATCGTAGTTACTCATGACCCTGAAGTAGGTGAAGTTGCCCAGCGTATTATCAGACTTGAACACGGCAGGATCGCTTCGAAGAAGTAATGGAGGTAGTCATATATGAAATCTTTTGGAATCAGTAAAGCAGCTTCTTTGATCATTGCGGCATCGCTCCTTACGGGTGTTCTGGTAACATCCTGTTCCGGCAAAAAGCCTTCTCAATATAAAGACGGAACCTATACCGGAAGAAGTACTGATTTTGAAGCCGATGAGAGCGGCAACGGTGCCGGATACGGTGAAGTCGAGATAACGATCAAAGATAATAAGATCGTTGAATGTTCATTCAAGATGTATGAACTTGACGGAACATTGAAGGATGAGGATTACGGTTCTGATCTGTCAGCTGAGAACAGGCTGAAAGCTCAAAAAGCAGTTCAGTCTGCAGAACGTTATGCTGCGCTTCTGGTTGCCAAGGGATCTTTGGATGATGTCGATGCAATAAGCGGCGCAACCATTTCCTATAATGAATTTACGGAAGCGGTAAACGATGCATTGAACAAGGCCGTATGAAGCTGATAACGAGGATATTACATATAGCTGCAGATCTTTTGATTATCTTCGCTCTGGCGGGGATACCGGTGTTGATGTATTGTGATCTCCCCGTAAAAGGCTACGATGCAGTATCTTCGGCAAGCATTGAGCTTCCGGACAGCCCCTCGGGAGAATTCCTGATCATCATCAACAGGGATCTTCATGAGGATACGGCTGAAGACTGGAAAGATTTTTTCGAAGGTGATTATCTGAAAGTCATATTCGAAGATATAAATTGTCTGGTGCCTGACGGAGATGTTACCGGTCTTGAACTTGCAAACCGTTATATGGCGATTCTGCCTGAGAACCAGATGAGAGTATCAAGTGATGATGCGGTACTTATCGCATCCAAGCTCGAAGCAGGATATGTGGACATAGCAATACTCTCGGCCGATATGGCAGATGCTCTGGGAATAAGCACAGAATCGATTCCGGATAATATGCTCGTGATCAAGATCTTGGAGGAGGGTGAAGACTGATGCGCAAAGCTAATATGGTTGCCGTAGCAGGAATGCTGATCACTTTTCTCTTACACGGGATCTTCGGAAGTGTAAGGCTTCTTGGCGGCAATTCGGATACATTGAAGGCTGTAGCTTATATCTCAGTTGCCTTTGTTGCTTTACACATTATCTTAACCTGCATTATGACCTGTCAGACTCTTATTGCATGGAAAAAGTCGGGCACGGGGTATTTCAGGCAAAACAAGCTCTTCTGGGCAAGAAGGATAAGCGGTTTTGCGATACTGATCCCGCTCGTTATGCATATAGTAATATTCTCGCCGTCAAATCAGGACGTGATAAGACTCTCTGTTTTTACGACAGGCAGATTGATCAGCCAGATCTTACTTGTATTGACGACCGCACTTCATGTTATAACGAATGCAAAGCCTGCCTTGATCACGCTCGGAATCAGGAACCTTAAGAAATTCACATTCGATATCCTGTTTGTTCTCTCTGTTCTGATGCTATTTTTCGCAATAGCTTTCTTTGTCTATTATCTCAGGTGGATCGCGGTATGAAGTCGGATATGGAACAGATCAGCAATCTTTCCGGATATGTAAATATCGTCGGAGCCGGCATCTCCGGACTCTCGGCTGCGATTACGCTGGCATCTTCCGGCATCAGGTGCAATCTGATCTCATCGATGCCTTCCGAGCGCGCCCAGTCAGTCCTTGCCGAAGGCGGGATCAATGCCGCGCTGGATAACATGGGAGAAGGCGATTCACCGGAGGAACACTTTGCCGATACTATGCGCGGAGGATGTTATCTCGAGACGGAATCATGCATACACGGGTTAACAAAAGGCGCTCCGGATATCATAAACGAGCTTGCAAGATTCGGTGTGCCGTTTACAAGAGAGGACAATAAGATCATTCAAAGACCTTTCGGAGGACAGAAGAAGAGAAGGACATGCTATTCGAAGAGCAGTACCGGCAAGATGATCATGACCGCCCTTATCGATGTTGTCCGTAAGTATGAGTCAGAAGGTCTTGTTGTAAGATATCCGGATCATGTTCTTACAGGAGCGGATATTAAAGAAGGAATACTGAATTTTGTAACTGTTAAGAGCAGGATGACCGGGGATGTAATAGTGTTACCCGGGCCTGCGGTAATATGCTGCGGCGGTCTTAACGGCTTTTTCGAAGGCTTTACTACCGGAACAACACAGAATACAGGTGATTGTGCCGCTATCCTTTTCAATGAGGGCGTAGAATTTGCAAATCTTGAATTCATACAATACCATCCCACGACTGTAGCGATCGCCGACAAAAGAATGCTTATCAGCGAAGCTGCAAGAGGAGAGGGCGGAAGGCTTTATATAGAACGCGGCGGAGAGCCTTGGTATTTCATGGAGGAGAAGTATCCTGAATCAGGCAACCTCATGCCAAGAGATGTTGTCTCAAGGGAGATGTTCAAGGTAATGAGAGACCCTTCGCTTGGCGGGACCGTATATCTTGATATGCGGGAAATATCAAAATCCTGCTGGAAGAATAAGCTTTCTGACTTAAGAGAAGAGATAAGGTCTTATCTGTTGGTAGATCCTGCTGTGACACCTGTTCCCGTGGCTCCCGGGATACATTTCTTTATGGGCGGTATCAGAGTCGATGACGGGCACAGAACAAATATAAAAGGGCTTTATGCAGCAGGTGAATGCGCTTCCAAATATCATGGTGCAAACCGTCTTGGCGGCAATTCGATGCTGGCAGCGGTATATGGCGGAAAGACTGCAGCAGAAAGTGTGATAAAAGATGCGGGAGTGCTCTCGGGGATCTTGAACATTCAGGAAATCGGAAAGGCGGATCATTCGGACCCTGTTTATGATGCTGACACCATACTCTCCGGATCCGTAAGAAATATCCTGATAAGAGGCCTCGGAATAATAAGAGATGAAGATTCGATCACTTCTGCGATCGATGAGCTCGGCAAATTATATAAAGAAGGTATGCATGATATCGATCTTAAGAGGATAAAACTGGCAGAGGCTATGCTTATGTGTGCAAGAGAAAGAAAAGAAAGCCGCGGTGCCCATGTAAGATCTGATTATCCCGACACACTGGATGATTATAAGAAGACTACATGCTGTTCAATGAATAACGGGAAGATCATTATCACAATGCAGGATCCTTTGAAGGAGCGAAGATGATGGGAAGATATATTATCCGCATCCTGAGAAGAAAAAGAGAAGAAGATAAGTCTTACTGGCAGGATTTCGAGTATGAGCTTAATTCTCCGGGAGATACTGTTGCATCCGCATTAAGAAACATCAATTCAAGAGAGGATCTGAAGGATGCATCGGGCAATAAGGCTGAGCCTGTTATCTGGGAATCGAGTTGCATGCAGCAAAAATGCGGAGCTTGTGCAATGGTCATCAACGGAAGGCCCGGTCTTGCATGCGGGACAAAGCTCGCCGGATTTAAAAAGCCGGTCGTAAAAGTCGAGCCTTTAAGGAAATTCCCCGTGATAGCAGATCTTATGACAGACAGATCGATCCTTTACGAGAATCTTAAGACACTCAGGATCTGGCTTGAATGCGATGCTGAGCTGAGCCGGGAAGATATCGACCGTGCATTTGAAGCATCAGAATGTATCCAGTGCGGATGCTGCCTTGAAGTCTGTCCTAATTTTTATTGCGGAGGAACTTTTTTCGGGATGAACGGAGTACCTTTAGCAAACAGGCTGCTGACCGAATCAGACCGTGCCGAATATGAGAAGGCTGCTTCGGAGTACAAAAAACATATCTTCAATGGATGCGGCAAATCTCTTGCATGCCGTGATATATGTCCAAGAGGAATAGATACTGAGAAAATGATGGTAAACGCAAATGCGCTTGCTGTCTGGAAAAGGAGAAAAAAGTAATGTTAGTAAATAAGAACAAGTTTAAGATGAGTCTTACAGAGATCTTTCTTTTAACAGCATCAGTTATATTTGCCATAGGTATCAGATACTGGTTTCCTGTGTGTATGCCTATGGGTGACGGATATATGAGCTGTCACTGGGCAGGCGAGATCTTAAAGGCTGTGTCGATACTGATCACGGCTCTGTCACTTGTACATATATTCATTCCGGATATCAAGGTTAAGACCGGCATGAATATTGCGCTTGCAGGGATCTGGGTCACGATCCCGCTTATTCCGGGCAGGATAATTGCGATCTGTGGGAATGAGATGATGAGATGCCGTCAGGGAACATCGACCGGTTCTTTATTATTTGCACTTTTGTTTATCATCATTCTTGTTATTGATACGGTGATCGGATTATCAGCACTGGCTTCAGAGAAGCATAAGAGGAAATAATATGAGTCTTGCATCCTCACTTGCATCAAAAAACATAAGCCGGAAATTATCCAGAAGCATCCTGATGACAGTCGTTGTTATCTTTCTGTCTTTTACGTTGTTTGCAGGATCATTTCTGATATTAAGTCTTCAAAGAGGCCTTAAAAGTTACCGCGAAAGACTTGGGGCCGATATTGTTGTTATTCCGAATTCATCCAAAGGTCACGGTTCAGTCGATGATATCTTCTTGCAGGGGATTACGGGAAATTATTATATCTCTGCAAAAGATATTGCAAAGATCGAAGCTGTCGAAGGCATCGAACAGGTCTCAAGACAGTTCTATCTGACATCAGCCAAGGCAAGCTGCTGCTCCTCCAGGATACAGATCATCGGCATAGATCCGGAGACGGATTTTACGATACAGCCATGGATCAGCAATAACTATAAAGGAACACTTGCAGCAGATGAGATAATCGTCGGCAATTCGGTCAGTGCAGCTGTGTCTGATCATGTTAAGTTTTACGGTCGGTCATACAGGGTCGCTGCAAAACTTGACCGCACAGGAACCGGTCTGGACAGCGCAGTCTTCACCGGAATGGACACAATAAGACAAATGGCTGAAGATGCCGGAAACCTGATGGAAACTGATGCATTTACAGGTGTCAACATAAAAGATTGCGCGTCTGCCGTTCTGATCAAAGTCAAAGACGGTTATCAGATAAGTGATGTTACAGATGATATAAACATCCACATCACAAAGGTTCAGGCAACATCTGCAAGAAGCATGATATCAGATATTGCAGACGGTTTAGGGAATGTCTCTGGTATCATCGGTTTTCTTGTGGTCCTGGTTTTCATACTGGCAATAGTCATACTGGCTGTGGTATATGCACTGCTTTCTAATGAGAGACGGAAGGAATTTGCTGTCTTACGTACGATCGGTGCTTCCGGAAAAATGCTTTCCGGGGTAATGAGTTTTGAAGCGCTATACATAGGTTCGGCAGGCTCGGTAATCGGGATAATTCTGGCGCTTATACTGTCTTATTCACTTGAGAGCAGCATCAAAGACTCGCTGGAACTTCCATACCTCATCCCGGATGTTCCGGCAGTTATCCTAATCATTTTGCTGACTTTTCTTATTGCTGTTTTAACAGGAATAGTTATCTCTTTCATATCAGCAGGGAAGATAGTCAGGAAAGATACCGGCCTTTTACTTAGGGAGGAGAACTGATATGGAATTAAGATGTGAGAATATATCCAGATTATTTCTTCGCGGCAGCGGTGAGAGCAATGTTTTCTATGCCGTTAAGCCTTCTGATTTTATTTTGTGTGAGGGAAAGGTTACAGAGATCATCGGAAGATCCGGAAGCGGCAAGACGACTTTTATAAATATGCTATCAGGTCTTCTTACCCCTTCAGAAGGCAAAGTGATCGTAGATGGTAAAGATCTTTATTCGATGTCTGATGAAGACAGAAGCCTTTTCCGGAACAAACATATCGGTATGATACCTCAAGGTCAGACAGCACTCGGAAGTCTGACTGTACTGGAGAATATCCTTCTTCCCGTAAGGATGTACGGCGATAATGAGGACAGACTTAGATCATGCAGTAATAAAGCTATTGAACTTATGGAAAGACTCGGAATAAAAGAACTTGAAGAAGTGTTTCCAAAAGAACTGTCCGGTGGTGAGAACCGCAGGATGGCCATAATCAGAGCCTTGATCAACGATCCCGAGATCATCATTGCAGATGAGCCGACAGGCAATCTTGATGACAAGACTACAGCAGATGTGTTGGATCTTTTGAAAGAACGTTCCGTGAAAGGTTCTTCGGTGCTGATCGTTACACATGAGAAGGAAGCGTTTAATTATGCCGACATCATCTACAGGATGGATGCCGGCGATATCAGGTCATATAACGTTTGATTATTGTATCAGCTCAGCCCTGGTCGTAGTAAGCGTTAGCTCCGTGCTTACGGAGATAATGCTTTGGATCGTGGGTAAATATGCTTTCGCCTACATTCGGACATTCGGTAGCTCTGACTGAGTGGGGTATCTCTATATTAAATACATTAATATTAATACCCATTGCATCTCGCAAAGCTCTCGTGATGTCCCTTGCGTTGTTTGTTCGGGAATCAACCATCGTCATGAGAACGCCTTCGATCTTCAGGTCCGGGTTAATCTGCCGCTTTATCCTTGATATGGAATGAAGCAAGAGATCTAAACCCTTAACTGACAGATAAGACGGTTCACAAGGGATAATGACCGAGTCAGCTGCTACAAGAGAGTTGATGGTCATCATGCCAAGAGACGGCATGCAGTCGATCAGGATCACATCGTACATTCTTCGCAGAGGCTGTATGGCCCTTTTCAGTACTGATTCTCTGCTCAAACAATTGAAGAGCGCGGTCTCTGTACCGGAAAGACTGATGTTGGACGGTATTAGGTCGATGTTCTCGAACTGCCTGATAGGATCTTCAAAAAACATATCCTTGCTATCTCCCGACATCTCATAAGCCAAAAGCTCTGAAAGTGTTACGTCAAGGTCATCAGGCCTGTCGATCTTGCAGCTTCGAGTCAGACTTCCTTGCGGATCTGCATCGATAAGCAAAACGCGTTTACCCATATGACCAAGTGCTACTCCCAGGTTGACTGCAGTGGTTGTTTTCCCGACGCCACCTTTTTGGTTAGCGATGGCAATCACTTTGCATTTGTCTTCCAATGCGTGTTCCTCCTTCTTAAAAGATTTATCGCTAAGTCTCCGGTTCCAATCAGTAGAAGCGGTTAGCCGTCTGCTTTGAACTCTTTGACTCAGCGATATGTAAAGTGAATGAAGTTGCAAAAGAAAAGGACGATCACCTGAAGTAACCGTCCTTGATCAATTTGTTTCTTCACTATTAAGTAATGGGAGAGGTCGATTTTACAGGCTAACAGTGAAATTAGTCTGAAATTTGATACAAATCACCAGAAATGTAACAAATTTTGAACGAAAACAGCACTGTTCTCAATGCTTATATATATATGGAATATATTTTTAATCAAGGATTCTTTACTGGGATGCTATAATTACTACGATAGAGGCAGATGCCTTTGTCGAGAAAATCAGCAGTTTTATAGACGATGACAAATCGTGATTTGTGGGGTAAAGAAGAATGACAAATAAATTGTTCGAATTAGCTGCAAAACGCAGATCAGTAAGAAGATATACAAAAGATCATATCAGTGATGATGTCTTAAAAGAGATCATGAAGGTGGCCCTTGCCGCACCATGTTCCTTCGGTCATCGCCCGGTCGAATTCGTTGTCGTCAGAGATAAAACCAGGATAATCAATCTGGCTGCCTGTAAAAGCTTGGGTGGCAGTCAGATCATTGGCGCTGATGCTGTCATAGTTGTTATGGTCAAACTGGATCGCGGAGAGTTCTGGATAGAAGATGGAGCTATTGCATCGGGATACATCCTTCTGGCAGCAGAGCAATATGATGTAGGGGCGTGCTGGGTTCATATCCGTAATCGGACAGGAAAGAAAAGATCTTCGGACGAAGAGATCCGGGAACTTCTTGATGTTCCGGACGGCTATGCTGTCCTAAATCTTATTGCGTTAGGAGGAAAAGGTGAGAATAAGAAAGGATATAGCGAATCCGATTATGACTTCGGCAAAGTACACCAGGAAATGTTCTGAGCTATAAATACCGGTTTGTCGGGATGAACGCCGGTACGAATAAGCAACAGGAATCACTACTAAACATTATGAGTAAAATATTTTTTGAAGATGAATATGTGATAGTTGTACCGACATTCAAAGAAGTGATGCCGCACAAGCATT
>CAJOJI010000026.1 GCA_905234715.1 uncultured Saccharofermentans sp. | reverse complement strand
AGGGGCTGTACGTCAGGCCAATTACTCCCCATATTATAAGAAAAGTGCAACTGTCGGAGTTAATTACTCTCTAACAATTACACTTTCTATGGTACTAAAAGAGGCTGTCTCACGAATGAGACAGCCCCTTGGGGTTAATCAGTTGTTGATCCGATCAAGCCTCGTTAGCCTTCTTAACGTAAGAAGCATAACGATCTCTGGAATCCTGATAGCATCTCTGGAAGAGACCGTCAACAACATCAGCATCATACTTCTTGTAGAGTGAGTTGTAACGAACCTCAGCCTTGAGGAATTCGAAGAAGTCTGCTGTAGGCTCCTTGGAATCGAGTGTGAAAGGATTCTTGCCTTCTGCTGCGAGAGAAGGATTGAATCTGAAGAGGTGCCAGTAACCGCACTCAACAGCCTGCTTCTCTCTGTTCTGAGCTACCTTGAGGCCGCCCTTGATACCGTGGTTGATACAAGGTGCATAGCAGATTACGAGGGAAGGACCCTGGTAAGCTTCTGCTTCTGTGAATGCCTTGATGAGCTGGTTCTTGTCAGATCCCATGGATACCTGAGCAACGTAAACGTAGCCGTAGCTCATAGCCATCATACCGAGATCCTTCTTCTTAACGTGCTTACCGCCAGCAGCGAACTGAGCAACAGCACCCTGAGGTGTGGACTTGGAAGCCTGTCCGCCTGTGTTGGAGTAAACCTCTGTATCGAGTACGAGAACATTAACATCCTCACCTGTAGCGAGAACGTGGTCAAGTCCGCCGTAACCGATATCGTAAGCCCATCCGTCACCACCGATGATCCACTGTGATCTCTTCATGAAGAAGTCCTCATAATCGAGAGCCTTCTTAGCAGAATCAGAACCTTCAGCCTTGAGAGCCTCAGCGAGCTTCTCTGCGATCTCACGTGTGTTGTCAGCAGAATTGTAGCCGTCGATCCAAGCCTGAGCTGCTGCCTTGAGGTCCTCAGAAGCTGTGTTAGCTACTGTCTCCTCAACGAGCATCTTAGCTCTTGATCTGAGCTGCTTATAACCGAGATACATACCGAGACCGTGCTCAGCGTTATCTTCGAAGAGTGAGTTGCCCCATGCAGGACCGAAACCTCTGTAGTTTGTTGTGTAAGGCATAGAAGGAGCAGAACCACCCCAGATTGAAGAACAACCTGTAGCATTGGAGATCTGCATTCTGTCACCGAAGAGCTGTGTGAGGAGCTTAGCATAAGGTGTCTCACCGCAGCCTGCGCATGCGCCGGAGAACTCGAGGAGCGGCTGCTCGAACTGAGAACCCTTAACGTTAGCCTTAGCCATCGGGTTATCCTTATGAGAGAGAGCAACACAGTAATCCCAGTTCTCAGCTTCCTTAAGGTTGTCCTTAAGAGGAGCCATAACGATTGCCTTCTCCTTAGCGATACATGTCTCAACGCAGACACCGCAAGAGAGACAGTCCATAGCGGAAACCTGGATTCTGAACTTGTAGTTGTCATAAGGCTTCATGCCTGCCTTTGTCTCGAAAGGTGCATTTGCAGCCTCCTCCTCTGTGAGGAGGAAAGGACGGATAGCAGCGTGAGGGCAAACGATGGAGCACTGGTTACACTGAATACACTTAGCAGCATCCCATACAGGAATATCTACTGCTGTACCACGCTTCTCGTAAGCTGCTGTACCCTGAGGGAATGTACCGTCTTCCATACCTACGAATGTAGATACAGGGAGAGAGTTACCTTCCTGTCTGTTCATTACGTTAACAACCTTCTCGATGAACTCAGGAACAGCCTTCTTCTCAACCGGCTTATCCTCAGCTGTCTTCCATGAATCAGGAATGTCAACTGCAACAACTGCATCAACACCTGCGTCGATAGCAGCATAGTTCATCTGAACGATATCGTCACCCTTCTTACCGTAAGACTTGAGAGCTGCCTTCTTCATGTAGTCAACAGCCTGGTCAACAGGAAGGATGCCTGAAAGCTTGAAGAATGCAGACTGGCAGATTGTGTTGATCCTTCCGCCGAGACCGATCTCCTTAGCCTTAGCAACAGCATCGATTGTGTAGAACTTGATGTTGTTGTTAGCGATATATCTCTTCATAGAGCCGGGGAGTCTCTCCTCGAGCTCTTCTCTTGTCCACTGTGTGTTGAGGAGGAATGTTCCGCCCGGCTTGAGTGTTGAGAGCATATCGTACTCATAAACATAAGACTGGTTGTGGCAAGCTACGAAGTCAGCCTTGTTGATGAGGTATGTGGAACGGATAGGTGTGTCACCGAATCTCAGGTCAGAGATTGTGATACCACCGGACTTCTTGGAGTCATAAGAGAAGTAAGCCTGAGCATACTTGTCTGTGTGGTCACCGATGATCTTGATGGAGTTCTTGTTAGCACCAACTGTACCGTCTGCGCCGAGACCCCAGAATCTGGCCTGAACAACGCCTTCACCTGCAACTTCGATGGACTCGGAGCAATCGAGTGAAAGGAATGTAACGTCGTCATCGATACCGATTGTGAATCTTTCCTTAGGCTGATCCTTCTTGAGTTCCTTATAAACAGCGAGTACGCACTCAGGTGTTGTATCCTTGGAACCCATACCATAACGGCCGCCGATGAGCTTAGGAGCATTCTTGCCGACATAAGCTGCAGCAACGTCGAGGAAGAGAGGCTCTGCATAAGAACCGGGCTCCTTTGTTCTGTCGAGAACTGCGATAGCCTTAACTGTTGAAGGGATTGCCTCGAGGAGCTTCTCAGCTGAGAAAGGACGATAGAGGTGAACCTTAACAAGACCAACCTTCTCGCCGTGAGCGTTAAGGAAGTCGATAACTTCTTCAGCTGTCTCGCAGACAGAACCCATAGCGATGATTACGCGGTCTGCATCAGCTGCACCATAGTAGTTGAAGAGCTTGTAATCTGTGCCACGGATCTCGTTGATCTTATCCATGTAGTACTGAACCTGATCAGGTACTGCAAGATAGAAGGGGTTGGAAGCTTCTCTGCCCTGGAAGTAGATATCAGGGTTCTGAGCTGTACCACGGAGTGTAGGGTGGTTAGGAGAAAGTGCTCTCTTACGGAAAGCCTTAACTGCCTCATAATCAACCAATGATCCGAGTGTATCGTAGTCGATAACCTCGATCTTCTGGATCTCGTGTGATGTACGGAAACCGTCGAAGAAGTGGAGGAAAGGAACTCTTGTCTTGATTGAAGAAAGGTGAGCAACAGCTGCAAGGTCTGCAACTTCCTGAACGGAGTTAGCGCAGAGCATTGCGAAACCTGTCTGACGGCAAGCATATACGTCAGCGTGGTCACCGAAAATGTTGAGTGCATGAGCAGCGAGAGCTCTTGCTGAAACATGGAATACGCAAGGGAGCAACTCACCTGCGATCTTGTACATGTTAGGAATCATCAAGAGGAGACCCTGTGATGCGGTATAAGTTGTGGTTAAAGCACCTGTAGCGAGTGAGCCGTGAACAGCACCTGAAGCGCCTCCCTCAGACTCCATCTCGACGATGTTAACCGTCTGTCCGAAAATATTCTTTCTGCCCTGCTGAGCCCATTGGTCTGTGTGGTCAGCCATCGGCGATGACGGTGTGATAGGGTAAATTGCAGCGTTCTCAGTAAATGCATACGAAGTATACGCAGCAGCCTCGTTACCGTCCATGGTTTTCTTTGTCAGTTCTGCCATAAACATGATCTCCTTTGGAATTTCTTGTCGCAGGTAAATCTACGCATAAATGTACCTACTATAAATAACTGAATAATTATAAACCCTTTCGAAAAATATTTGGGGCATAAATGAGACAAATTAACAGTTTATTTTTTATTAAAAAGGGAAATAGAAAGAGCTCTCCTCGAAATGAGAAGAGCTCTGATGGTTCTTATTGGTCCCGGCTTACGGGGTAGCTTCACCGCCACCGCCTTCGCCACCTTCGCCGCCACCACCTTCAGGTTCGGGCGCAGGAGGATCCGTCGGCGGATCAGGTTCCGGAGTCGGAGTCGGCACCGGAGTGTCTGTCGGCGGAGGAGGATCTGTCGGAGCCGGTGTGGTTTCCGGCGGTTCTGTGGGTGCAGGTGTCGCCGTCGGCTCCGGTGTAGGTGTCGGAACAGGTGTGGTCGTCATGATTGGCGATGTGATCTCTCCGGTATTCTTGTCCATCGTGGCATAAGTGCCGTCAGGATTGAGAACGCCCACACCGATCCTTCTTCCGTATGCATAGTAAGTTGTTGTGTTGTAGTAAACGCGGTCGATCTCTTCGCCGTCGGAATTGTACCAGACCTTGTAAGCCTTGGCTGTAATTCCCTGGTGAGCCTGTCTGATGGTCTTTGTCTGTCCTACGGGAAGCTCTCTGTCTTCAACGTATTCATCCGGACCTGCATCAGTCATGCTGGTGATCTCTGCCTCGATCTCGATATACTGGCCGTCGGGAAGCTTCTGGCCGTAGATCTCTGCGTTAACCGTTCTGTCGTCCCAGTCAAACCATGTGACAATTACGACCTGGTAATCTGTATCGTTCTTGAACTTGAAGTCGAGAGCCGGCCAGTCTACCGTGGCATCAAGGCCTGTCTGTACGTAATCGGAAGGCCAAGCGTGATTGTTGCGCTCAACGATCGCAAGATTTGCTTCAAGCACTGCATTGTAAAGCGTTGTGCTTGCCTGGCAGATACCGCCGCCCAAGCCCTGCTCGTACTGTCCGCCGAGAATTACGGTTGCTTCCTTGAATCCGTTGGCTGCAGTTCTCTCACCTACTGTCTGGTTGAAGGAGAAAACCTCACCGGGTGCAAGGATCGTGCCGTTCATGTTGTCACATGCCTGGCTGATATTGCTGTTGCGGTTGCTGTTGTTTGAGCAGCTTGTTGAGCAGTCGCCCATAAGGCCGAAGTTCTCTCTGATCATGGCCTCGGTAACCTGGGGCTCCTTGATCTCTGTAGGAACTTCTACAACTGCCGTGTAAACCTTGGAATCGAAAAGTGCCTTTACTTCCTTTGCGGTAGCCTCAACATCGATCGCATAGCCTGTCTTCTCGGGAGAGATGACAAACTCATGTGTGTCTGTATCGAACTTCTCGATGGTTGCATCTTTAACGAGTGCGAACTCGTCAACATAAAGACCGAGAACCTTGTTGATCCTCTCTGTAACGCTCTCGATGTGAACAGTGTAAGCAGTCTCATATGTAAGAGGGGTATTCTTGAGCTGCTGGACATTGTTGTAGTTCTCAACGAGTGCAACGGGATCGGGTTCTTCACCTTCTGCAAGAGGAGCAGGTCTGTACATTGCATATGCTTCGTCCAGGATCTGCTTTGTGTTGTATTCGAATGTGGCGTCAGAGAAATCAAGATAAAGGAGCTTGCCTGCAAGGCTGAGTCTGATGTCGATGGAGAGCGGCTTATCAGGAACGGTGTTCGTTACCGCATTGAGCGCCTCATCGTAAGTCATTCCGCCTACGTCGATGCCGTTGATGACCGTACCTGCATAGAACTTATCCGTAGCAAGCTCTGCATAAGCCTCTTCAGTCGTGATCTTTGTGACGGTACCGTCAGCAAGCGTAACTTCAACCTTCTCTTCGAAAACGCCTGTGTAGTAAAGTAATGCGGCAACAGCGCCTGCAACGAGGATAACGGCTGCAGCGATGGCGATTATCGGAGCAAAGGGATTCTTTTTCTTGGATTTCTTATTGGAAAAACCGTATGCGCTTCCGGAATTTGCAGAAGAATTGGAGCCGCTCTTCTTACCTGACTTGGTACTGCGGCTCTTACTCGTCTTATCTCCGGAAGAGATCTTGCCGAGACTCTTGTAGTCGAACTCGGGTTCTTCCTTTACAGAGGCAGGAGCAGATTTGCTCTTGGAAGCCGCGGGTTTGTTATTTGTATTCTGAACAGGTACGAGAGCTGTGCTTCTTACCTCTGAAGGCTTTGAACCACCCTGTCCCTGTCCTGCTTTTTTCTTCATTAAAGTCTAGCCCCTCTTTATTAACAAAGATAATCCTTGTAATCCTGAATAATAATATACATTGTTTTTGCAAACTTCAACCACGACTGATGAGCATATTATTAAAATTTGACAGTGAAAAAATAAGGTCTTGTTGTAAAATCGTTTATATTCGTTTTAGGGAGTCGAAAAGAACTATGTCCGAAGTATATAAAGCCCTTCTTGCAGCAGATATGGATTTCACGCTCCTTGCTCCCGGCAAGGATGTGCCCGAAGGCAACAAGAAAGCCATAAAAGCCCTGAAAGAAGCAGGCGTGGCATTTACGATCGCAACGGGAAGGTCTTCTTTTCTCGTAGGCAAATTCGCCGAAGACCTTGAGATCGACGTGCCGATAATAACGAGCAACGGCGGTTCCCTTTTCGACGCCAAAACAAGAAAACAGTTTGCCTCCAGGGATTTCGAGGACGGAAAGATAAGATCGCTCTTAAGATACCTTCTGGACAACGATGCCGACGCAACTCTCTATTCGGATGAGGGAATCTTTTTCGCTCCCTGCTCGAGCAGAAAGTTCTTCGTTGAGGGCTATAACGTAGGCGTTGATCCCGCCAAGCAGTCTCCCATAATCGACATAGACAGGAGTTTTCCTGATAGGGAAGTCATTCCGCACTTCAACAAGATCCTCCTGATAAAGCCCAACAAGACTATCTATGACATCCTTTCGAACGATCCTGAGCTTGAGGCTATCTGCTCGGGACCCGATCTTTACGACGTCATGCCGGAAGGCTCTTCAAAAGGAAACGCGCTGCTCAGCCTTGCTGATTATCTCGGTGTTCCCCGCTCTAACACATTTGCAATCGGAGATAACGAGAACGACGTCTCCATGATCGCAGCTGCAGGCCACGGCATAGCCATGGGCAATGCCACACCCGGTGCCAGAAGCGCAGCGAAATATATCACCGCAAATTATGACAGCCTCGGCTTTGCCAAGGCTGTCTATGAATTCATTATTCCGCTGGTTGAAACGTTTTAAGCGAGCTTTGATTTAACGTATCCTTCAACCTGACCCTTGATGGTCTCGAATGAAGCCTTTGCCGTTGCCTCGTCAGAATCGTATACACCCATGTAGATCTTGAGCTTGGGCTCTGTACCTGAAGGTCTTGCGCAGGCCCAGTCGATTCCCTTGTTTCCGCCCAGCTCATAGAGAAGAACGTTGGACTTGGGAAGTGTGATCTCTTCCACTTCAACACCGCTGTCTGTGAAGATGTAGCGCTTGGATTCCTTATAGTCTCTTACTGCAACTACGGATGCACCTCCGAGAAGGTTCTTTGCCTCAGCAAGGTTCTTGCAGTTTGTAAGCTCGTTTCTAAGCTCTACCATGCATGCGCCGATCTTCTCGATACCTTCCTTGCCTTCGAGTGTGCAGCTTATAGTCTGCTCAACGCCGTAGCCGTACTTCTCGTAGAGGTGGTCAAGTCTGTCTGCAAGTGTCTCGCCCTTCTCGAAAGAAGCTGCAGCCATGTTGCAGATGAGCATTGCTGCTACAACGGCATCCTTATCACGTACGTCAACGCCTGAGAGATATCCGTAGCTCTCTTCGAAGCCGAACTGGAAGTGCTTGTCGCCGAACTCGTCGTAGAGCTTGATCCTCTCACCGATGAACTTGAAGCCTGTGAGAGTCTCCTGGAGCTCAACTCCGTAGTAATCGCAGATGCTCTTTACGAGCTTGGAAGATACGATGGTTGTTACTGCAAAAGAGTTATCGGGAAGTGTTCCGAGATTCTTCTTTGCATCAAGGATGTAGTCCAAAAGCATGAGGCCCATCTGGTTTCCGGAGAAGCACTTATACTTGACTTCGCCGTTCTCGACAACCTTTGCAGCAGCGCCGATTCTGTCTGAGTCAGGGTCTGTGCCGAATACCAAAGAAGCATCTGTCTTCTTTGCGAGCTCGATTGCCATTGAAAGAGCTTCAGGGTTCTCAGGGTTAGGAAGGCTTACTGTCGGGAAAGATCCGTCGGGAAGCTCCTGCTCTTTTACGATGTGGATATTCTTGAATCCTACTGCCTCGAGGATTCTTCTTACGGGCTTGTTGCCTGAACCGTGCAGAGGTGTGTAAACGATGCTCATGTCAGCCTGCTTGTTGATAGCTTCCTGGTCAACAACGAGCTTTGTGAGCATGTTTGTGAATGCCTCGTCGATCTCGGGTCCGAATGAAGTAACAAGGCCCTTAGCCTTTGCTTCATCGATGTCCATCATCTTGATGGTCCTGATATCGGAGATAGCCTCAATATTTGAAAGAACAGCATCTGCTGCTTCAGGAGGTACCTGTCCGCCGTCCTCGCCGTAAACCTTGTATCCGTTGTACTTGGAGGGGTTGTGTGAAGCGGTGATCATGACACCTGCAAATGCCTTGAAATATCTTACTGAGTAAGAAAGTACCGGAACGGGTCTCAATTCATCTGAAAGTCTTGAAGGGATGCCGTTTGCAGCGAGGACCTGAGCCGTGATCTGTGCAAACTCAGGAGAGAAATGTCTTGAATCATAAGAGATTACGACGCCTCTTTTTACTGCCTCTTCGCCTTCTGAGAGAATGTACTTTGCAAGGCCCTCTGAAGCCTTTGCAACCGTGTATACGTTCATCCTGTTCGTTCCTGCACCGAGCACGCCTCTTAAACCTGCCGTACCGAACTCAAGGTCTCTGTAAAATCTGTCTTCGATCTCTTTTGTGTCATCCTTGATCGCAAGAAGCTCATTTCTCGTACCCTCGTCGAAATAAGGATCTGTTGACCATAATTCATATGCTTTCATGAAATCCATAATGCAAAACCTCCCAATTGCTGATTCATTATAAGATACTCAAATTAGTTTTGTTTTTCTTTCTTTTTCGAGATGTTTTTATCAATAATCACGAATGCTGCCAAAAGGACTATGCCGGCACAGGAGATCATCGCGCCTGTCTTAAGTCCGGGTGTCGTAAATACGAGCTCTGCGGTGTGGCTGCCTGAAGGAGCGTCAAATGCGATAAACGCTCCCTGGTATACCTTGTACTCGGCAGGAACACCGTCGATATAAAGCTGCCAGCCGTCTTCTGCAGGGATCGTGGTGATCACCATGTCGCCTTCATCAAGGTTATTGATATTGAACTTTGCATAACCGTCGAAAACGGTATCCGCACTTACTTTTGTCTTATCGAGTTCTGCCATCTGCTTTGAGAACGTCCCGGCATCAAAGCTTGCGAATCTGATGTTGAGATAAGACCACTTATCCTCTTCGGCAATGAAAGTAACCTTTACGGTATCGCCTTCATTGAACTTGCCGAGTCTGAACATCTGTGAGTAGTAAGTGTTCGAAACGAAATCGTATTCCTTTACACCGTTAACATAGATCTTGGTGCCGTCCAAGATCCTTCCTGTAACGAGTGAGCAGTAGATCTCATCGTCAGAAGGAGCCTTGAACTCATATTCAACAACGATCGGAATATTCGAATTAGTTCTGTAAAGGGTCGTAAGGTTGGAGCTGAGCTGCTTGTAAACAGTCTTCTCAAGTCCTAATGCATCTTCCTTCGCGGTAACGGGAATATCCTTTACTTCCGTTGTCTCGAGATCCTTATAGTTAACGTACTCGGTCGTATTAAAGAATACGCCGTTGGTCATTACGGGCTCTCCCGTTACGTCGGTTCCGAGCTCAACGAAGAAATCTTCAGTGAACTCATCAGGGAACATTGAACGGTACCAGTCGTTCTGGAATGCGAAATAGTTCTTTTCTGTGTAATCAGTCTCAAGCCTGTAGAAATCGAAATCCATTGCATTGCTGTCAGCAGCAAAGGCCAAAGGAAGGACATCGTCGTTTGCATAGAACTTAAGGCCTGTGCCATAGGAGTCCTCACCTTCCTGTCTGTAGAAGGAAAGATCCTTTCTTGCGGATATGGAACTTACGGAGAAGAACGAATCAACTGAAGGGCAAGCGAATGTATGCCATACAGCGAAGTAATTGTAGTTCGCAGGCATTCCGAGCTGCTTCATGAAACGGTGCATTCTCTTGTTGGAATTCGAGTTGAAGAATGCCACGCCGTTATAGTTGCCGTACATGGCTTCGCCTTCATCGGCATAGTTCTTTGAAGTGAAGTCCGGAGTCTTCTCGCTCTCGGCACGGAAAGCGCCTGTGCTTGCATTGCGGTTATTTGCATAGTCGCCGAATTCAATCTCGGCATTAAGGGACTGGATCAGTTCTCTGGAATTGCCGGCATTGAAAGTCATGGGTTCGATGTCTGCAGACATGAACGGACCTGCGAAAAGCAATTCGAAACATGTGATGCCGCTGAGCAGTGGTGCGATCATTCTCGGCATATCCTTAAGCTGCTCAGGCCACTTCTGGATCCCGAAGCCTGCAAAGAGACCGGAATACGCCGTGATGAGGCAAAGGTTGTACATGACGATGTCTGCCTTGGAATAGAGCGCTCCAAATGAGAAATCGAGGATGACCATTGCATACATGATGAGCATTGCCTTCATGATGTCTTTTCTTGCAAGTTCCTTAAGTCTCAAAATGACCTTCAAAGCGACAATGAGGAAAAGCGGAATGAAAACGAATGACTGTCTGTGCCAGAACCAGTTCGGGTCATCGAAAACGTGCCATGCTTTATCAAGCGGATAAACTGCCGTCGACAAGAGAACGCCGAGGAAACAGAAAGCGTGAACCTTTCTCTCCCTGCCCTTGAACAGCGGGCTTAAGAAATAGATCAGCATGAGAAGCACAACGGGAATACATACGAACAGGAACGGGTAATTGCCGGGCAGGAGATCATTGAATTCCTGAGGCTCGCCCAATGTGAACATATGGATAAGCGTCATCGGAGTATATGTGATCGAAGGATTTCCTCCGGATACCGTATTGTCAGCATTGTTGATGGTATCAAGTCCAACGGGCACCAGCATGACAGCCGTGATGAGCGCGGTAAAGCCTGCGGTAAGCGCATACTTTACGCAGATCAGAAGCGCCTTCTTGAAGGCAGTCTTTTCGATGATCAGCCTGATGCAAAGATACAGGAAGCATGCAATGCCGGCCATGTAGGCAATGTAGTAATTCGATACGAACAGAACGAGCAGGGATATGATAAGGCCCGCATATTTCTGCTGCTTGATGAACTTATCCGTGAAGAAAAGGATCAACGGAAGGAGCATGTATCCGTCAAGCCACATAATGTGGAAGATGAATGCCTGTGAATAGAGTGAGAATGCATACATGATTCCCAAAAGCACAGGCCAGTTTGTCTTCTTGTCTTCGGTCTTGCCTGTAAGGAAAAGGCACATGAAAGCCGATGCAAGACTGAGCTTTGAGACCATGATGGCAATGACTGCCGCATCGATCTGGACTTCATCAATGAACAGATAGATGAGATTAATCGGGCTTGCAAGATAGTATCCGAATGTACCGATGAAATTCTTGCCGAGTCCGAGCTTAAACGAATATGTCAGATATGAGATAAGGTTTCCCCGGGGGATGCTTCCGATCTCACCTGCCTTGTTCTTCATCAGGGCAAGGAAAGGAGCATACTGGGCCTTAAGATCACTTAAAAGTATGGAGTTCTCGCCGAGAGGATATTTCTTATAGATCACCATTCCCAGCGCATAAAGTGCCAGTGTGATAAAAAATGCGATTAACGGACGAAGATCCGGTTTTTCTTTCTTTGCGAGGGCCGGCTTGGGACCGGTCTGCACAGTTGTCTTCTTGGGTTTTCCGCCGTCAAGACTGGAGAGCTCTTTCATTATCGTTCCGCCCTTTCTTCGGCATTTTTTATTTCTTTAAAAGAACTTTTTGATTATAATACATTTTATTAAGACGTTTCAAATGTCGGAGGGAAATCAGAATGCTCATAAGCCTCATCGTTCCATGCTACAACGAAGAAGAATCTCTTCCGATCTTATATGAGGCATTGTGTGATGTACGCAAGGCAGAGTCTTCTACCGACAGATGTTTTGAATTCATATTCGTCAATGACGGCAGCCGTGACAAGACTGCCGAAAAGATAAAGGAACTTGCAGCAAACGACAAGTCGGTCAAGTACGTATTCTTCTCCAGAAATTTCGGTAAGGAAGCAGCAATGTATGCAGGTATGCAGAAGGCCAAGGGCGATTACGTCGCAATCCTTGATGCCGACATGCAGGATCCCCCGTCACTTCTTCCCGAGATGATCAGGGTTCTTGATTCCGGCGAATACGACGTTGTTGCCGCAAGACGTGTAACGCGTAAGGGCGAGCCTAAGATCAGAAGCTTTTTCGCGCGCTGTTTCTATAAGCTCATCAACCGCATGTGCGATGTCGAGATCGCCGACGGCGCAAGAGACTTCCGACTCATGAAGCGCGAGGTCGTAGATGCCATCTTAAGCCTTTCAGAGAGACAGCGTTTCTCAAAGGGTATCTTTGCTTGGGTCGGTTTCCGCACAAAGTGGGTCGAGCACGAGAACGTCGAGCGTGTTGCCGGCGAGACCAAGTGGAGTTTCTGGAAGCTTTTCAGATATGCGATAGACGGTATCGTTGCCTTTACGACAGCACCTCTTCGTCTTGCAACTTATTGCGGTTTCTTCTTTGCGTTTGCAGGATTCGTTTATCTCATCTACTACTTCATCCGTGCGATCATCTTAAGGATCTACAACGAGGTTCCGGGTTATCCTTCCCTCTTGTGCTTCATCCTCTTTATCGGCGGACTTATCCTTATGTGCCTCGGTATCTTAGGCGAATACATCGGAAGAACATACATAGAGTCCAAAGCAAGACCTATCTACATTCCTTCTGATGAATCCAAGGATTAAATTATTTAGCGAAATATCTGTAGAAGAAACTGCTCTCAAAGTCTTTTGCAAAGAACTGTTCCTGAATGACTTCGGCATACTGCGGATCCTGAATGTTTCCGAATGAACCGATGTCGTCCTTATCACTTCTTTCACCTGTTACAACAGATCCTAAGATTACGAAAAGGTTGAAGCATGCAGGGAACATCATGAGTATGACAGTAAGCATGACGGCCGCAGATTTAAGCCATCCCTTTTTAGTTGTAGGAGTATTTTTCGCATCCATGACGTCTGCGACAATACCGCTCAAGTAAATGCAGAAATAGAAAAGAGCGGGCATCGATCCTCTCATGCAGAAATCGTTCATGCCGGTGATCTTGTAGAACGGAATGAGCAGAAGAGTTATTATTGCAACCCAGAATACGATGTCCTTCTTTCTGCTCTTTCTAAGGAGCAGTACAAAAGGAAGTACTTCGACTGCGATAAACAGGAAATAGTAAGGAATGAACCTTACCGGGTGATCGTAATAAGTCCATGCAAATCCCTTTACTCCGGTGGCTGCCGAATTGGACATGTAGTAGCTTCCGAAAATGGTCAGCAACAAAATTGCCGAATCAATATTTACAGGACTCAGGATATTCATTACTCTCTTGGACACCTTGGATGTCTTATGCTTCTTGCTGAACAGCAATGCACCGACAAGCGGAAGGATGCCGAATACCGCCCACGGCGAATAGCAGAAAAGTATTCCTGCGGTAAGACCCATGGAACGTGTGTTGCGGGATAAGAGCAGCAACGCAACGATCAGGAAGCACGGAACCATCTGGTTATAAACGCTTGCCAGTTCCCTGAAGTTGCTTACATAAGACATGACGGGCACATAGCCTTCAAGCCAGTACCAGTCTTCGTATTTAGTCATGAGATAGACTGCATTGGGCAGGATATCGAGTCCTGAGAAGAACACGAAGAAGAAAGGCACCCATGCCGTGAATTTCTTAATTACCGCACATGAAGAAATGAGCGCGAGGAATATTCCGATGGAATTCCAAAGGAAGTGAATGAAGTTTCCGAACTCAAATCCGAATATCTTTCCGGCAAGAGCTGCAGGCATCCAGTAGATGAAATAATACGAGAAAGCCCTCTCACCCGATGCTATGCCGAATATCTCCCTTACCTCAGGATTTGTCTGTGTCGAATAGTTGTAGATTACCGGCCAGTCGTAAGAGATGAGGTCTCTTAGGATCGCGCGTCTGTACTGATGGTCCTGAAGCGTGAAGATATACTCGCCGACTCCGGATACAAATGAAACGGCAAGAGCGGTAACAGCAAACCCGATAAGGTATTTAACGGGAATGACGATGTCGCTTTCATGCCTTGAAAGCTTTACACCGTCCGGATCGTTTAAGCAGTCGGAAACGCAGTAAAGGACTATGCCCCCGAAAATCAGTGTAAGCGGGATGCCTACGGTCAGACGGAGATAGCCCAGAAAGAAAATAAACAGCGGTACTGTCAGGAAAAGTATGACGGAAGCAAAGAGCCAGGGATACGGCAGAGTTACTGTCTTTGGTTCCCTTGAAGAAAGCCCTGCAGGCGGTGTCTTTTTCGCCTTGCTCTTTGAGCCTTCTCCGATCTGCTTTACTTCCTTCATCATCCTTATCCTGCAGTATTCGCTGTTTTAAAGTGTTTCTTTTTTAGATCGGCTTAGAGCTCAACAGTCATGAAATCGATCTGCTGGGGCTCTAAAGGTCTGTCGTTGTAGTCAGTTCTTACGGAAGCGATCTTATCAACGACTTCGATACCCTCGATGAGCTTGCCGAATGCAGCATACTGACCATCCAATGACGGGTAATCCTCATGCATGATGAAGAACTGTGATCCTGCTGAGTTGGGATCCATTGCGCGTGCCATGGAAAGAACGCCTCTTGTGTGCTTGAGGTCATTTCTGAAACCGTTAGCAGTAAACTCACCCTTGATGGTGTATCCGGGACCGCCCATGCCTGTGCCTTCCGGATCGCCGCCCTGGATCATAAATCCGGGAATGACTCTGTGGAAGATAAGACCGTTATAGAAACCCTTGCTTGCAAGGTCTACGAAGTTCTTTACTGATTCGGGAGCGATATCGGGATAGAGCTCTGCCTTCATAACGCCGCCGTCTTTCATCTTAATGGTAACAATAGGATTTGCCATTTGTTTTTCTCCTTATCTGTGTCTGTATGATCTTAAGATATCGTCCTTGATCTTCCAAAGCTTGGGTGAAAGGTCGACATAATAATTGTGAGGGTTTTCGAATCTCTTGATGGAATCCCAGAGAGAGTCGAGTTCCTTGGTGCAGTTTGCTCTGATCTCTTCGATGGTAGGCTTGTTGTAAACGAGCTTTCCGTCCTTGAAGATCTGAACGAGGATCTCTTTTGTCGAATAGTTTTCGAGCACCTTGGACTTCCATGTGTTCTCAGGATCGAAGATCTCATAAGGCTCGCCGTTGGGGATCTCCTCGTCAGCGATCATGACAACGTCTGCCAAAGCCTTGCCCGTAGCGTTGTCGTAGAATCTTACGATCTTCTTGCTGCAGGGATTTGTGACCTTGCCGACACTGTCGGAGATCTTCATCTTCGGAATGATCGTGCCGTCCTCAGCCTCTACTGCAGCGATCTTGTAAACGCCGCCGAAAACAGGCTCAGCCTTTGATGTGATAAGTCTCTCGCCTACACCGAACGAATCGATGCATGCACCCTGGCTGATAAGATCTCTGATGAGATACTCGTCCAAAGCGTTGGATACGGTGATCTTACAGTCTGTAAGTCCTGCCTCGTCAAGCATCTTACGTGCTCTCTGCGTCATGTATGTAAGGTCTCCGGAGTCGATACGGATACCCTTGAGTCTCTTGCCCATAGGCTCGAGAACTTCCTTTGCGCACTTGATCGCATTTGGGATACCTGAACGGAGAACATCATATGTATCAACTAGCAAAAGAGCTCCGTCGGGATAAGCAAGTGAATATGCCTTGAATGCTTCGAACTCGTTGTCGAAAAGCATTACCCATGAGTGAGCCATCGTGCCTGAAAGCGGAATGTTGAACTGCTGTCCGCAGATCGTGCAGGAAGTTCCTGCTGCGCCTGCAATGTAAGCTGCTCTTGCACCGAGAACAGAAGCATCGAAGCCCTGCGCACGGCGTGCACCGAATTCCATTACGGGTCTTCCCTCTGCAGCTCTTACGATCCTCGCGGTCTTTGTAGCGATAAGAGTCTGGTGGTTGATCGTGCAGAGGAGCGCGGTCTCAAGGAGCTGTGCCTGGATGATGGGGCCTCTAACCTTAACGAGGGGTTCTTTGGGGAATACTACCGTTCCTTCCGGAATTGCCCATACGTCACATGAGAATTCAAAGCCTCTCAGGTATTCAATGAACTGGTCATTGAAGTGATACTTTTCCTTGAGGAACACAAGGTCATCTTCAGAGAACTTAAGGCTGGAGAGGTAATCGATAACCTGCTCAAGGCCTGCCATTACGGCATAACCGCCGTTCTCCGGAATGTTTCTGAAGAACATGTCGAAGTATACGATCTTGTCCCTGTTGCCGCTGTTCAGATAACCGTTTGCCATGGTGAGCTCATAGAAGTCTGTGAGCATGCTCATGTTGGTTCTGTCATTCCACATACCGTAATCCATACGATTCCACCTCCGTAAGACTTAAGTCTTAATTATGATTTTGCAATCTCTTTTATTGTTGTTGTAAGACCTGCAATGCCCTGAAGATCTGAAGGGATGATGATCTTTGTGGATGCACCCTGTCCGACCTTCTCCAATGCCTCAAGACCCTTGATGGCGATAAGTCCGTCATCAGCTCCGACGTCCTTAACCATCTGGAGACCCTTTGCAGTAGCTTCCTGTACTGCGAGAATTGCCTGTGCCTGACCTTCAGCCTCTCTGATAGCTGCCTGCTTCTTAGCTTCAGCTCTGAGGATAGCTGCTTCCTTTTCACCTTCTGCGACTCTGATTGCAGATTCCTTTTCACCTTCTGCGATGAGGATCTTTTCTCTCTTCTCACGCTCAGCCTTCATCTGCTTCTCCATCGCTGCCTGGATCTCCTTAGGCGGGATGATGTTCTTGAGCTCAACGCGGTTTACCTTGATGCCCCAAGGGTCTGTAGCTTCATCAAGGATCTCTCTCATTCTTGTGTTGATGATGTCTCTTGATGTGAGTGTCTGGTCGAGTTCAAGGTCACCGATGATATTACGGAGCGTCGTAGCAGAAAGGTTTTCGATAGCTACGATAGGACGCTCGATTCCGTATGTATAAAGCTTAGGATCTACGATCTGATAGAAAAGGACTGTGTCGATCTGCATCGTAACGTTATCCTTTGTGATAACGGCCTGAGGTGCGAAGTCTGCAACCTTTTCCTTCAAGGAGATCTTCTTTGCAACACGGTCGATGAAAGGGACCTTCATGTGGAAGCCCGTCTCCCATGTTGTTCTGTATGTTCCCAGACGCTCGATGATGAACGTTGTAGCCTGGGGAACGATCTTGATATTAGGAATGACGAGTAAAAGAACGACAATGATTCCGATTGCCACACCGATTACTCCGCCTGTTGAAATTGCTGCGATAGGTAACATTTTAATTATCCTCCATTTTTATGATGCTATCTCGACTACGAGCTTAACACCTTCGATTGCTTTGACGGTAACCTTTATGCCTTCGGCGATATCCGAATCCGCCTTGGCACTCCAGACCTGCCCGTCGATCTTAACCTGCCCTTTGCCCTCGATGCCGTTGAGCGGCACGATCACCGTGCCTTCCCTTCCAATGAGTCTGTCGGCATTTGTGCGCTGAATGTTCTTCTTTCGAAGAGATTCGAGCTTCGGCCTTACCCAGATCATGCAAAGGACAAAACATACTATGGACACGACAGCCATCACTATCACCTGCGCCGGAACCGATGCTCCGCAGAGATCCATGATCATTGCAACTACTGCGCCTATACCAAACCACAGGGTCGCAAGACCGGTTGTCACAGCCTCAATGATGAACATAATGACAGCAATGACGAGCCATATAACCCACCAGCTGACACCAAACATATCTTTAATCCTCCCTTTTTTAATTAATGCGGGTATTCCGGCCCGCATTTAATCAATTATAACACCTTAAGTATTTTTAATTAATAAGAATCGGTGTTAGCTCGTGCTTTTCGAGAAGTCTCAAAAAGTTGTCGTAAATGCCCTTCTAAGCGGACATTACGACACAAAAAACGCAAAAACGTGTCGTAAAAGGTATAAAAACGGCATTTTACGACAACAAGAGAATTTGATTGTGAAGGAATTAATCAGATAAACACTTCTTCGAGCGTGAGGCCCTTTGCCGGCAGAGTCTTTCCGGCCATGCTCCTGTCGCCGCTCTCAATGATGTTCTTAACTTCGGAAGGCTCTATCTTGCTCTGGCCGACATAGAGCAGAGTGCCTGCTATTATGCGCACCATGTTATAAAGGAACGCCTCTCCTGACACTTCGATCTCTATCTGACACGGGTCATCACCCTCAGCAAAAACCTTTACTCCAAAAAGCCTCCTTACGGTAGTCTTCTGAGATCCGCCGGTTGCACAGAAAGCAGCAAAATCATGCTCACCTGCAAAGGCCTCAGCAGCCTCCCGCATCTTAGCAACATCAGGCTTTATGGGACAGTAGTAAGCATTGCGGTCAAGCAAAGGACTTCTCGTGGGAGAAGAATAGATGCGGTAAATATATCTCTTGCCCTTGATGTCGAAGCGTGCGGAGAAATCGTCGCTGACATAGAAAGACTTCTTCACTGCAACATCGTCAGGAAGCAAAGCATTCATCGCAAGAGGGAATTTATCTTCGGGAATAACAAACGGGACGTCCGCATGACTTAAGTGACATTTAGCATGTACACCAGCGTCAGTGCGCGAGCACCCCGTAAGTCTGATCTTTGTTTTATAAAGCTCTTCTAATGCCTTCTCGATGACATCCTGAACAGCCCTCGCATTCTCCTGGGATTGAAAACCGGCAAAATCGGTGCCGTCAAACTCGGTGATGAAGGCTATTCTGGGCATAAGTGATTACTTGCCGTTTTTGCCGTCGTCAACGCAGGACTTACCCATCATGGCAGCGCCTACGATACCGGCATCGTTGCCCATCTGAGCGAGCTCGATCCTTGTCTTCGGAACTCCGGGTCCGAAATAAGGACGGCTCATTGTCTTCTCACGCATGGGTACGAGGAGCGGGTCGCCTTCATTGCATACGCCGCCGCCTACAACGAGGACCTCAGGCATGAATGCATTGATGGCATTTGCGAGACCGTCGGCAAGATATGAAGTGTAGCTGTCAACAACATCTGCTGCGACCTTGTCGCCTTCACGCATTGCTACGAAAGCGATCTGGGCATTCCACTCGCCGAAGTCTTCCTTAACCTTGTTGAGAAGTGAATCGGGATTTGCCTCAGCAGCTTCTCTTGTCATTCTTGCGAGTGCCGTAGCGGAAGCATACTGCTCTCGATCTTATCCTTGTGGGGATCCAATGTCTTTACCATCTCGATATAATCTTCATAAGAATGGCCGGCAACGTTAACGATAACGCCTGCGCCTACGCCCGTTCCGAGTGTGATGGTAACGGAATCCTTAGCGCCCTTGGCAGCACCTGCAACAGCCTCAGCCATTGCGGCACAGTTTGCGTCGTTGTCGATATATACGGGGAGGTCGATGACTTCCCTGATAAGCTTTCTCATGGGTGCCTTGTTGAAAGGAAGGTTGCTGGAATATACGAGCAGTCCTTCGTCGTTGTCAGGTGTTCCGGGAGAACCGATACCGATGCAGGCAATGTCTTTAACCTCAAGGCCTGCGTCCTTGATAGCGTCTGCTGCGAGCTGTCCCATGTCGTGAATGATCTCTTCCATGGATCTCTCAGCTCTCGTCTTGATCGACAGCTTGTTAAGAAGCTTTCCTTCTCCGTCAACGATACCTGCTTTGATATTTGTACCGCCTAAGTCGATACCGCAATAATAAGTCATCTATATTCCAACCTTTCGCCAAGTTTTAGCACGAATGAATTCTATCACAGCGCGGGGTTTATCTCAAAGAGAAATCTATTACAACCACAAGCGCAGCAAGGAGTGTGAACATGATTCCGGCAAGCACGTCTTTTGCCGTCAGATGCAGAGGATTGAGCTTGGTCCTTCCCTTGCCTCCCCTGTAGCATCTCGCATCCATTGCGACTGCCAGTTCGTCGGCTCTTCTGAAGCTCGATACGAACAGCGGAATGAGCACCGTTATATAACCTTTGACCTTGTTGATAAAACTTCCCGTATCGTAGTCGGCGCCTCTCGACTGCTGCGCCTTCATGATCTTGTCGGTCTCTGCCGCAAGAGTCGGGATAAATCTTAAAGCAATGGACATCATCATGGCCATCTCGTGTACAGGTATCTTTATTACCGACAGGGGCGCGAAAAGTTTTTCCAAAGCATCACTCATCTTCAGAGGCGTCGTCGTGAGCGTTAAGAGTATGCTCGTTGATACGATGAGGAAGATAAGCCTTACCGCCATCATGACGGCCCTTCCGATTCCGTAATCGGTTATCGTGATTATCTTCCATGAGAACAGCACGTTGCCCTGCTTGATCGTGAATACGTTGATCACAAAGATAAACAGAGCCAGCGGTATCATCGGCTTTACTGTGGACCAGAGGATGCCCGGCGTGATCTTTGCAAGGATCAGCTGAAGGATGATGATCGCTCCCAAAACGGCGATCGATATCGGTTCTTTGATGATGAATATTGCAACGAGATAAACGGCGTAAAGGATCGTCTTTACTCTCGGGTCGGTATCATGGAGGAATGAATGGGCAGGATAGTATCTGCCGAGACTGATCTTACTGAACACCGGCGCCACCTGCTTTGCATACACTTCTTACGACAGCCTGAGCTTCTTTCTCGGGGCTGAAGTTCATACCTTCAAATACTATTCCGGGGAAATCCTTTTCGAGTTTCTCTTTAAGCATTCCTGAGAATCTTGTGATCCTCGGCCTCTGGATGCCGAGCTCTTCCGCCCTCTCCTTTACGAAGAGTTCTTTGGGAGTGCCGACGGCCTTTATCTTGCCGTGGTCGATAAGGCAGATACGGTCGCAGTTTACGGCCGCTTCGTCCATGTTGTGTGATACGAGTACGATCGTCGTTCCGTTGTCACGGAGCTTTTTGATGATGGCAAACATCTCCTGTCTGCCTCTCGGATCAAGGCCGCGTTGCTGCGCACCCCTACAGCCAGCACCAGCAGGTCATTTTGCTCACCGCCGCTTTGAACCACTGCATGGACGGCGTGCCCTTGGACGACATCCCGGCTTTCCGGAAAAGGATCAGGTAGAGCAGCCAGCCCAACGCACCGACGATGCCTGACGGGACATATTGCTTCCGCGGAACGCCGAAAAGAACCGCAAAGGCGGTCGTACCGACGAAAGCGGCCAAGGTCTGGACCAAGAGACCAGCCGTCTCCGGATTTGCCCAGACACCGTTCAGCTGGAT
>CAJOJI010000025.1 GCA_905234715.1 uncultured Saccharofermentans sp. | reverse complement strand
AGCTTCGGCGATCTTAAAAGTTGTAGACATCCCGGATTCAGTCGATCTGCCTGACGAATTCAAACCGGCGGAGTTTGATACCGGTTCAATGGTATTGAGAGGCTATCAGAATCCCGACGGTGATTTCATCTGCTACATGGCCGATGAGAGCAATCACGCGGATTTCTATTACTACGATAAGGCTACCGGTTCCATCAGCCTGTACAGATTTGCGGATAAAAGAGCCGCTCTTTTGTATTCATATCTGTTTGACGTTTTCCTTGTTATTGCTATTATTGAGGCGGTTATTATTACGATCACCGTATACATTGTAAGAAAGATGGTCTCCGAGAGAACGAATCCGAGACCGAAGAGAGTTTAAAGGAAAATGGATCTTAAGACGATAATTGTTGGCGGCAAGGATCTTACGGAAAAACAGGAAAAGATCCGTAAGCTTTTTATGTATCTCGTAAGCGGCGGACTTACGACTGTCGTTAACTGGGTTTGTTATATCGCCATTGATAAGCTCGTCCAGGTCGACATGACTGTCAATCTCTTCGGAAAACCAGTCTCACTTAAGTACATAATCAATCAGATCATATGCTGGATAATTGCGGTGCTGGTTGCATATTTCCTTAACAGGATTACTGTGTTCAGATCAAAGGGAAATATTCTAAGAGAGCTTTTGTCTTTCACCGGTGCCAGGATAATCTCATTTCTTGTCCTTGAATTAGGCGTTTATTCGCTGATGATCTGGGGCTGCGTTGCAATCACCGGCCTGCCGATAGATACGCCTATGACTACTATCTCGATCTTCGGATTGTCTTTTGGATTTACATACGAATATCTTGTAAAGCTCATTAATTCCGTCTTTGTTGTAATTGCTAATTATGTAATGAGTAAGCTCATGGTCTTCAAAAAGAAGGACATGGTAGATTACAATTCGGAAGAAAAGAAAGAGCCTTCAGAGGATAAGGCTGATGTCTGATCCGAAGGTGCCGGACCTCTTACAGGGAGCCTTGAAATTCGGCATCAAACCCGGACTTGAACGCATTACCAATCTCATGAACCTTCTGGGCAATCCCCAGGACAGCTTTAAGTCTGTCCATATTGCGGGAACAAACGGCAAGGGTTCGGTTGCGACTTTTATCTCATCGGTAATGGCGGCTAATGACATGAAGGTGGGAGTCTTTACTTCACCTTATCTTGAGCGTTTTACCGAGAGGATCAGGATCCTTGACGGCAAAAAAGGTCTTATGGATTTTATTGCTGATGATTCAACCGGCGAGATATCACAGGCAGATCTTGATAAGTATTCCGGCATGGTTAAAAAAGCCAGGGAGAAGATGATATCAGAGGGCCTTTGTGATGAACCTACCGAGTTCGAACTCATAACAGCCATCTGCTTCCTTTACTTTGCCGACATGAAGGTAGATGTCGCAGTGCTCGAAGTCGGTCTTGGCGGAAGACTTGATTCAACCAATGTGATCAAAGATCCGATGGTAACAGTGGTTACAGCCATGGGACTTGATCACACGGGTGTTTTGGGAAATACCATCTCTGAGATCACAGCTGAGAAGGCAGGAATCTTCAAGGAAGGATCACCTGCTGTGTGTTTTGATCCCGACTTCATGATCCTTCCTGAAGAGATGAAGGGCGATGTTAGAGACACTCTTCTTTCCAAGGCCGGCGAAAAGAATATCGACATAACGTTTGCCGGAAATAAGGATAGCTTTAACAGTGCGCGTTTTACGATGGACGGCATGATGGAATTCACATATGACGGAATCACATATAAGACGGCATTAAACGGCAGACACCAGATCGGCAATGCGATCACATCTATCGAAGCATGCAGAAAATGCGGCGTGCCGGAAAATGCGATAAAGGAAGGAATTGCTCTTGCAAGATGGAAGAGCAGAGCCGAGATCTTAAGCATCAAGCCGACGGTGATAATCGACGGCGGACACAACCCGCAGGGAGCACAGAGCTGTGCCGAGACAATGAACGAGATGCTCGGAGGTTCTCTTAGAGGCAAACCTGTAAGACTTCTCATGGGAGTTATGGCAGATAAGGATGTTTCGGGTATACTCGAAGCTTATAAAGCATGTGGCCTTAACATCAGGAGTGCCGTAACGGTAATGCCTGATAACCCGAGGAGTGAGCCTGCTGATGTTCTCGCACAGAAAATTAATTATGTGTATAATATCAGCGACGATTTGACGGCCTGCCAAAATGCCATTGAAGGCACGAAGCTGGCATATGAAAAAACAGTCAAAGACGGATATGTACTTCTTGCGACAGGATCGCTTTATCTTACGGGTCAGATAAGAGCCACGCTGAAAGGATTGACCGAATGCACGACTATTTAAGCTTATGTATGATGATACAGCCTATAAATGAGTCGAGTCTCATTCTTTTCGACGTCAGCAATGAAGAGAAGGCCCGTATTGTCCGCCAGTATAACAGAGCTTTACAGAACAGCC
Organism: uncultured Saccharofermentans sp.; assembly: GCA_905234715.1. Taxonomy (GTDB): domain Bacteria; phylum Bacillota; class Clostridia; order Saccharofermentanales; family Saccharofermentanaceae; genus Saccharofermentans. The sequence continues at coordinate 17,403 of CAJOJI010000025.1, read as the reverse complement.
AGAGCGACGGCACAGACGTTGCACAGATATTCTTAAAGCCTTTGATCTCACAGTATCAGAAGTGGGGAGACCCCGCATTGATCTTCGGACTCTGTCTCGCAAGAGAGGGACAGTTCAAAAGAGCCGAAGGAAGCCTCACTTTTGCGATCCAGGGCGTGCTCGGTACAGAGCAGTATCTGACGATCGCACAGGAAGCTCTGAGAATGGTCAGGGAGGACATCAAGAATCCTCCGGCTGATCTTCCGCCAGCAGATATTGCCGGCAAGCTCAAGAATGCGCAGATGGCATCAGGTTCATCTCCGGCAGCAAGGGCAAACTTCCAGGCACCGATCCTCACCAAGGCTCAAAAAACGTCAGAAGCACCCCAGATGGCATCGAGCAAAGAGCGCAGAGACATCCTCATGCGTTCCGGCGGAGTGGCTGATGAACTGCCTGATGATTCAATAGATATTGAGGATATCAAATCTCCGAGAGAGAAGATGAAAAGTTTAGTCATTACATGCGTTGTAATTCTGTCAATGTTACTAATGACGCTGCTCATCATATTTGGTATTATTCCTCTGGTAAAACATATCATGTCCGGAGCATCCGCCCAGGATAAGATCGAATACCTTGAGGGAGAGTTCTACAAGAACAGATACGATCCTGAAGTCTCGGCCATCATGAGTGCCTACGAATCAAGCTTCGGCACCGTTTGGACAAGGAATCCTGAGGAGGAGACCACCACTACGGAGACCACTACAGAAGAAACGACAACTACTTCTGAAGAAACACAGCTTACGGCTTATCTCGCTGAGACTACAACAATACCGGAAGAGACGTCAGAAGAGACAGAGACGTACGAGGGAGAGGACTAATGAACTACATAAGCACCAGAGGATATGATGGAAAGTTTTCCTCAAGTGAAGCGATCATAAGAGGTATCGCTCCTGACGGCGGTCTTTTTGTTCCTGAGTCAATTCCCCAGCTTACAAAAGAAGACCTCGAAGCCATGCAGACGATGCAGTTTTATCAGCTCTCTGCATTTGTTCTTTCAAAGTTCCTGACAGACTTTACGGAAGAAGAGCTTCTCGACTATACAAGACAGGCTTACGCAGAAGAGAAGTGGGGCGAGAACCCCGTTCCGCTGGTACAGCTTAACGAATATAACGACAGAGAGTATATCCTTGAACTCTGGCACGGACCTACGTGCGCATTCAAGGATGTTGCACTCCAGCTCCTGCCGCATCTCATGACTGCTTCTGCAAAGAAGACTGGCACAGGCAAGAAGATCTGCATCCTCACGGCTACTTCCGGTGATACGGGTAAGGCTGCTCTTGAAGGATTCAAGGATCTTCCCGGAACAGAGATAATCGTTTTCTATCCCACAGGCGGCGTATCCGAAGCTCAGAAGCTTCAGATGGTAACAACAGGCGGAGACAATACTCACGTTATCGCAGTTAACGGATGCTTTGATGATGCCCAGACAGGCGTAAAGCAGATCTTCGGCAACAAGGAACTTTCCCAGACTCTTGATGCCAACGGCGTTATGCTCTCATCTGCAAACTCCATCAACTGGGGCAGATTAGCTCCTCAGATCGCTTACTATGTATATTCATATGTAGAGTTGGTAAGAAAGGGAAAGATCGATCTTACCGAGTCATTCAACATCGTTGTTCCGACAGGTAACTTCGGTAATATCCTCGCTGCATGGTTTGCAAAGCAGATGGGGATTCCGGTTCATAAGCTTATCTGCGCTTCCAACAGAAATAAGGTTTTGTGTGACTTCTTCTCCAGCGGTATCTATGACCGCAACAGAGAGTTCTTCAAGACCACATCTCCTTCTATGGATATCCTTATCTCTTCAAATCTCGAGAGACTTCTTTTCGAGATCGCAGGAAAGGACCCCAAGAAGGTAACAGAGTGGATGCGTCAGCTTAACGAAGACGGTAAGTACAGTGTTGATAAGGATACATTGAAGGCACTCCAGAGACTCTTTGTCGGCGGCTTTGCCGATGAGACGGGTGTTTCAAAGACAATTCTTGAAGTATATGACCGTACTGATAATGTTATCGATCCTCACACAGCTGTAGGATTCAACATTTACGGAAGATATCATCAGAGATCAGGTGATGAGAGCAAGACGGTATTTGCTTCTACGGCATCACCGTTTAAGTTCGCACCCGCTGTTATGGATTCTTTAAGAGGGGCAGGTTATTCCAATGACAAGTCTATACCGGACATCATTGCCGAACTTGCCGAAGAGAGCGGGCTCGTTATCCCGCAGTCAATTTCCGAATTGCCGTCTCTTGAAGTAAGACATAAGGATGTTATCGAGAAAGAACAGATGGAAAGCAAAGTCCGCGAGATCCTTCTCGATTGATTAGTGATTTGAGGCTTTTTCTTCCGTAGAAAAAGCCTTTTTTATAAAAGGGGGACAAAACATGAAACGTTATCTTGTATTAGAAAACGGCAACATTTATGAAGGTGAGGCAATGGGTGCCGAAGGCAGCGTCATTTCCGAGATAGTATTCACTACCGCAATGACAGCTTACCTTGAGACACTGACTGATCCGAGTTACAGAGGACAGGCAGTAGTTCAAACCTTTCCCCTGATAGGAAACTACGGAATAATAACACCCGATATGGAAGGCCCGAAGGTCAACGTGTCAGGCTATATCGTAAGAGAAGCATGTGAGCTTCCCTCAAACTTCAGATGCGAGACAGATCTCGATTCATTCCTTAAGGAACAGAACATTCCCGGCATCAAGGGCATCGACACGAGAGCTCTTACAAAGTGCCTCAGAGAATCAGGCACGATGAACGGTGCGATCTGCTCAAGCCCTGATGAGTTCTCCTTAGATGAGATCAAAGCATATAAGATCAAAGATCCCGTTCAGGAAGTTACTACAACTGAAGAACAGGTGATCCCCGCTAACGGAGAGACAAAGTTCAAGGTTGCAATGTTCGACTTCGGAATCAAGCGCAACATCATCCGCGAGCTCTCGAAAAGAGGTGTTGAAGTTCATCTTCTTCCCGCAGATACGAGCGCCCGGAAGGTTAAGGATCTTGCACCTGACGGAATCTTCCTGTCCAACGGTCCGGGAGACCCTGAGGACAACATAAAAGCAATCGAGACGATCAAGGAACTTAAGGATTGCGGCACACCTATCATGGGTATCTGCTTAGGCCACCAGATCCTTGCGCTTGCACACGGATTCAAGACCTCCAAGCTCAAGTACGGCCACAGAGGTGCAAACCATCCGGTAAGAGATCTTAATACGGGAAGAGTTTATATCTCATCACAGAACCACGGCTACCAGGTCGTAAGTTCTTCAGTAGATAATGCCATCGCAAAGGAATATTTCATCAACGTAAACGACGGTACAAACGAAGGTATCGAATACCTGGGCAAGCCCTGCTTCTCGGTACAGTTCCACCCCGAAGCATGCGGAGGACCTAAGGATACGGAATTCCTTTTCGACAGGTTCATTAAGATGATGGAAGATTGGAGGAACAAATAATATGCCGCTTGATAAAACTATACGTAAAGTTCTCGTTATCGGTTCAGGCCCTATCGTAATCGGTCAGGCTGCCGAGTTTGACTACGCAGGAACACAGGCCTGCAGAGCATTAAGAGAAGACGGCATCGAGATCGTTCTCCTCAATTCAAATCCTGCTACCATCATGACAGACAAGTCGATGGCAGATAAGATCTACATCGAGCCTCTTACACTTACAACAGTTAAGAGAATCATCGAGACAGAAAAGCCTGACTCTATCCTGTCAGGTCTTGGCGGACAGACTGCACTCACACTCTGCATGCAGCTCGCAAAAGAAGGCTTCCTCGAATCACACGGCGTTAAGCTCTTAGGTTCATCACCCGAGTGTATCGACAAAGCAGAGGACCGTCAGATCTTCAAGGACACGATGGAATCCATCGGCCAGCCCTGCATCCCTTCAAAGGTCGTAACGACTGTTGAAGATGCAATGGATTTTGCAGATGAGATCGGTTATCCGGTCATCGTAAGACCTGCTTTCACATTGGGCGGAACAGGCGGCGGAATCGCAAACGACAAAGACGAACTTCATGAGATCGCGAGAAACGGTCTTGCTTTATCTCCTATCACACAGGTGCTTATCGAGAGAGGTATCGCAGGCTGGAAGGAGATCGAGTTCGAAGTTATCAGAGATAAGGACGGCAACGTAATCACAGTCTGCTCGATGGAGAACTTAGACCCCGTCGGAGTTCATACTGGCGACTCCATCGTTATCGCTCCTGCAGTAACTCTTTCGGACAAAGAGTACCAGATGCTCAGAACTGCATCACTCAACATCATCGAAGCACTTGGTGTTGAAGGCGGATGTAACTGCCAGTTCGCGCTTAATCCGAACTCATTCGAGTATGCGGTAATCGAGGTTAACCCGAGAGTTTCAAGATCATCCGCTCTCGCTTCAAAAGCAACAGGTTATCCGATCGCAAAGGTTGCAACAAAGATCGCAATCGGTTACAGACTCCACGAGATCGTAAATGCGGTAACGGGTCACACATATGCAGCTTTCGAGCCTGCATTGGACTATGTTGCAGTTAAGTATCCGAAGTGGCCTTTCGACAAGTTCGTTTATGCCAAGAGAAATCTCGGCACGCAGATGAAGGCAACGGGCGAAGTCATGGCAATCTCCGATTCATTCGAGAGTGCGCTCATGAAGGCCGTTAGAGGCGCAGAGATCTCTGCAGATACACTCCACCTGAAGAAGATGGAGGAAGTTGCAGACGAAGATCTCATGGAGCGCTGCGTAACTCCTACAGACGAGAGACTCTTCTATGTTGCTGAGGCGATCAGAAGAGGCGTTGATATCTCCGAGATCAACAAAGAGACAAAGATCGACATGTGGTTCCTCTCCAAGATCAGGAACCTCGTCGAATTTGAGAAAGAAATCACCGGCAGGGAGATCTCTTTCGATGAATATGTAAAGGCTAAGAAACTCGGTTTCACGGACAAGGCGATCGCAAGAATAACAGGCAAGAGCGTTGCATACGAACTCAAGCCGACATTCAAGATGGTTGATACATGCGCTGGCGAGTTCGAAGCACATACGCCTTACTTCTATGCAACATTCAACAGACCTGAAGAAGGCGGCGAGAATGAAGCTGATTTCGAGAAGGCAGGCGACAAGGATAAGCAGACTGTAATCGTATTCGGTTCAGGTCCGATCAGAATCGGTCAGGGTATCGAGTTCGACTATGCTGCAGTTCACTGCGTACATGCATTAAGAGATCTTGGCTACAGAGTTGTCATCGTAAACAACAACCCTGAGACGGTATCCACCGACTTCGATACAGGCGACAGACTCTATTTCGAGCCTCTTACACCTGAAGATGTAATGAACATCGTTCATCAGGAAAAGCCTTTCGGCGTAGTTGTCGCATTCGGCGGCCAGACGGCTATCAAGCTCACGAAAACGCTTTCCGAGAATAACGTCAACATCATCGGTACATCTGCAGATTCCATCGACATGGCAGAAGACCGTGAGAGATTCGACGAGCTCTTGGAACGCTTGGGAATCGCAAGACCTAAGGGCTTCTCCGTACTTACTCTTGATGAAGCTCTCAAGGCTGCAAACTCACTTGAATATCCTGTACTCTTAAGACCTTCCTACGTACTTGGCGGTCAGAACATGATAATCGCCTTCAACGACGAAGACGTTAACGAGTACATGAAGATAATTCTCGCTCAGGGTATCGAAAACCCTGTCCTCATCGACAAGTACATCCAGGGTAAGGAGATCGAAGTAGATGCGATCTACGACGGTAAGGATGTCCTTATTCCGGGTCTCATGGAACACGTTGAGCGTGCGGGAATCCACTCCGGTGACTCCATCGCAATGTATCCTGCAAAGCACATCTACGACGATATGTATAAGAAGCTTGCAGATACCACGATCGCACTCTGCGACGGACTTAAGTCAACAGGTATCGTAAATATCCAGTACATCGTTAAGGACAACATGATCTATGTAATCGAGGTTAACCCGAGAGCATCAAGAACAGTTCCTTACATGAGCAAGGTAACAGGCATCCCGATGGTAGACGTTGCCGTCGAAGTAAGCCTCGGAACAAAGCTTGCAGACATGGATTACGGCACCGGCTTTTACAGACAGTCACCTTATACGGCTGTTAAGGTTCCTGTATTCTCATTCGAGAAACTTACTGACGTTGATACACAATTGGGACCTGAAATGAAGTCCACGGGCGAAGTCCTTGGCGTCGGCAGAAACCTCTCAGAAGCTTTGTACAAGGGTCTCGTAGCAGCAGGCTACAAGATGTACAAGCGCGGCGGTGTCTTCATCACGGTAAGAAATTCCGACAAGATGGAGATCGTCGAGATCGCAAAGAAGTTCGACGTAATGGGCTTCAAGCTCTATGCTACAAAGGGCACGGCCGAGGCTTTGAGACAGGCGGGAATGGAAGTTTCCGAAGTATCCAAGATCCACGAATCTGATGAGAACAACACAATGTCTCTTATCGAGAGCGGCAAGATCAATTACATCATCTCCACATCCGCAAAGGGCAGACTCCCTGCAAGAGACTCCGTTAAGCTCAGAAGAAGAGCAGTCATGCTCGGCATTCCGTGCCTTACCGCTATCGATACTGCAGATGCTCTTGCTGATTCACTCATGAGCCACTTCTCCGAGATCAACACAGAGCTCGTTGACATCAACAACATGCGAGACAAGAGACGTAAGATCACGTTTACAAAGATGCAGGGTGCAGGCAACGACTACATCTACATCGACTGCATGGAGAGCATGGTATCTTCACCTGAATCTTTGTCAGTCTATATGAGTGACAGACACTTCGGTGTCGGCGGTGACGGTATCGTTCTCATCGCACCTTCCAAGGTTGCCGACTGCAGAATGATCATGTACAACCTGGACGGTTCAGAGGGCATGATGTGCGGTAACGCGATCAGATGCGTTGCAAAGTACATGTACGATGAGCGCGGACATAAGAAGAGACACATGAAGATCGAGACAAAGAGCGGAATCAAGACTCTCGAACTCATGACACTGGGCGGCGTTGTCGCAAGAGTTAAGGTAGACATGGGCAAGGCAGAACTCAATCCGCCTAAGATCCCCTGCACGCTCCCCGGTGATACTGCGATCAACGTTCCTGTAAACATAGACGGTGATGAATATAAGATCACTGCCGTATCAATGGGCAACCCTCACGCAGTTGTATTCACTGATCTCGTTGATGTCTTAGATCTCAATACGATAGGACCCAAGTTCGAATACTCTACTGATATCTTCCCTGAGAGAGTCAACACTGAGTTCGTCAAAGTCATCGACGACCATACACTCAAGATGAGAGTTTGGGAGAGAGGCTCAGGCGAGACAATGGCCTGCGGAACAGGCGCATGCGCAACGGTAGTGGCAGCCTGCGAGAACGGTTTCTGCAAGAAGGGCGAAGACATCAGAGTAATCCTTAAGGGCGGCGACCTCATCATCAGATACACAGACGATGCTGTATACATGACAGGTAACTGCGCTAAGGTATTCGAAGGAACAATGGAGGTCTGATGCTTAAGTCAGACAGAAAATTCAAAGCAGCTATTTTCGACATGGATGGACTGATCCTCGATTCAGAGAGGACAGTCCTGAAATGTTGGGAAGTAATCGGTGAAAAGTACGGCTTTAAGGACATCGTTACTTACGGCATCAGCGTCATAGGCAAGAATAAAAAAGCCACTGTCGATGAATTCGAGAGAGTTTACGGCGAGCCCGGAGACCGTTACGAGCGTGAGCTCCGTGAGATCTATAACGGATTGGCTTCTGAGGGCAAAGTTCCGTTAAAGCCCCACACGATTGAGCTTTTGAGTTCCATGAAAAATGCAGGCATGAAGATAGCCATTGCATCTTCTTCAACAAGAGAAGAAGTGACTTCACAGATGGCAGCATTGGGAGCTCTTCCTTACTTTGATACATGCGTCTGCGGAGACCAGGTCACAAGATCCAAACCCGATCCCGAGATATTCCTTCTTGCATGCGATGCACTGGGCGTAAAGCCTGAAGAGGGAGTGGGACTTGAAGATTCATTCAACGGTGTAAGATCATGCAAGGCATCGGGACTTTATACGATAATGGTTCCTGATATCATTCAGCCCGACGATGAGATGAAGGGCCTTGCAGACATTATCCTTCCGTCACTTAAAGACGTTCAGGACTTTTTAAATCTCAAGTGATTGTTGTTATATAAGTAGTTCAGCACGGATGCGCCGATGATTACGGCGTATCCTATTATGCTTAGGAAATCAGGGATCTCGCCGAGTACGATCAGGCCGAGAAGCGCCGTGAATATAACAGTCGAATAATCATAGATCGATATCTCTTTCGCAGGGCATGCCGCATAAGCAGACGTGATGAATATCTGACCGAAGCATGCCGATACGCCCGTCATGACGCAGAAGAAAAACTGCAGCAATGAGATGGGCTGATAAGTGAAGATTATGAACGGAATCAGGGCAATGCACGAGAAGGTTGAGAAGAATGCCACGACGACTATTCCTCTTTCGCCCTTAAGTGTAGCTTTCCTTAAGAACGTGTAAGCGATGCCTGCGCAGATGCCTCCGACAAGAGCTACGATCAAAGGAAAAACGGAATCACCGTCGACACCGAGCTTGCCGAAAAGGAAAGTAGGCTTTACGACGAATACCGCGCCTGCAATTGCCGTTAGGATAGCTGCCCACTGGAAGCCGTCAGCAGCTTCCTTAAGCACGATTATCGAAGTCAGCATCGCAAAGAAAGGCGAGAGCTTATTGAGCATCATAGCATCCGACATGTTCGTATTTGAGATTGCATAGAAGTTGGCGATAACGCCGATAGTGCCGAAGCCGGCGCGCATGAACAGGCTCGGAAGTGATCCCTTCTTGATCTTGAACTTCTCGGGAGATCTCGCGAGGATTATGTAGGACATGACTATCGCAACGAGATTTCTGAAGAATGCTTTCTGGAATACCGGCATATCTCCTGCAAGGTTGATGAACAGTGCCATGCACGCGAAAGAGAATGACGACAGCAGAAGATATACTATGCCTCTTTTACGGGGCGATAACTTGTCCAGAAACTTAATGGTCACCCTAACCCTCTTATTTGATATCTTTTGCAATAAAATAAAGCAATGAGGTCTGATTGTCCATATCTAACCGCTTGTTCAAAACATAGATTGACACAAAGTAATACGCTAAATACAATTAGAGAGTTGCACTTAATATAAATAATAAAGAGGTTTGATCATATGCTCAGAGTCGGTATTCTCGGCTGCGGAACCATAGCAGCCAAAATCGCAGACAGCTTAAAAGGCAATAAGAAAGTAGTCATCGCCGGAGTTGCTTCCAGAGAAAGAAACAAGGCGAAGAAGTTTGCTTCTGCTCACTGCCCCGATGCAAAAGTATTTACCGGTTACGAGAAGCTTGCCGCTTCTGACGAGATCGATCTTGTATATATCGCAACACCGAATACCTACCACTACGAACATGCGATCATGTGCGTAAAGGAATACAAGAACATTCTTGTCGAAAAGCCCTTTGCAATGAGCAAGGCCGAAGCTGACAGCATCTTTTTCGAGGCAAAGAACAGAGGCGTATTTGTTGCTGAGGCAATGTGGACTTCTTACCAGCCCCTGCACATGAAAGCTCTTGAATGGATCGAAAAGGGAAAGATCGGTGCCGTTAAATACGTATCAGCTAACCTGGGTTACGACATTGCAAGCGTTCCGAGACTCAACAGCCCTGTATTAGGCGGCGGAAGCTATCTCGATCTCGGTGTTTACACAACAAACTTTGCTCTCTCATTCATGGGCAACGACATAAAGGTATCCAGAGTATTTGCAAGAAGACTCTCTTCCGGAATCGACAGGGATACTACATATTCAATGGAGTCAGAAGACGGAAGCATCCTCGGTAATTTCTACGTTACCATGTGTGCCGACACCGATAAGGACGGCGTTGTCGTAGGCGAGAAGGGAAAGATCAAGTTTAGCAACATCAACAATTACCGTAAGATCGCTCTTTATTCCAACGACGATACTCTCCTTGAGGAAGCCGAGGCTGACGAGGATTTCCTTCACGGATATGTTTATGAATTCGAGAGCTGCGCGAAAGCGATCTCCAAGGGACTTATCCAGGCGCCTGAGATGCCCTGGTCAAGGACTACGAGGATCGCCCAGATCAACGATACTGTCCGTTCGATGATGTGATCTATGTCAGACATTAAATCAACATTGAAAGACAGTAAAAAGCGCACGAGATTCGTTGTATTCAACGGAGTCATTGCAGCTTTATATGTTGTACTGGCATATTTCCTTGCGCCGATCTCATACGGTCCGATTCAGGCAAGACTTGCTGAGATAATGACGATATTTCCTGCATTTACCTGGGCTACCATTCCCGGAGTTTCATTGGGATGTCTCATAGCAAATCTCATCAACCCGGACAGTCTTGGTCCCGTTGATATCATCGGCGGAACACTTGCCACACTTATTGCGGGTGTTTTGTCTTATTATATCGGTAAGAAGAACAAGTATCTTGCGATAATCCCGCCCATTCTGGTGAACGGAGTAATTGTCGGAGGCTACCTGCCGTTCCTTCTTTTTGATACGGTTACCGTAAGCGAAGTGCTTTTCACGATGCTTACTGTAGCAGCAGGAGAAGCAGCAGTTCTGATAATCATCGGTCTGCCGCTCATAACACTTATAAACAAAACAGATTTGAAGAATAAATTGCCATGACACAATATTTTGATCCTAATCCGACAACACCTTCCGACCGCAAACTGATCCCGTACAGAATGAACGGAATCAATTTTGAGTTCTTTACGGACACATCCGTTTTCTCGAGAAACGAAGTCGATTTCGGAACCAATCTTCTCATTGATACGCTCGTAAAGGATATCAAGGAGAGAGGTCCCAAGATGGAACGCTTTGTCGATCTCGGCTGCGGCGTAGGCATCGTGGGAATCGTCATCAAGTCATGCTTTATGGCTTTTGACGTTACGGGTGTTGATATCAATTCGAGAGCCGTTGCTCTTGCAAGAGAGAACTGCATGCAGAACGGTGTGAACTGCAGGTTCATGTCGAGCGACATTCTGTTTGGTGTAAGAGACGAGCATTTCGACATCATCGCTACAAACCCGCCTGTAAGAGCAGGCAAGAAGACTGTGTTCGGTTTTTACGAGCAGTCTTTTGACGTGCTTAATCCCGGCGGATATCTTTATGTCGTTCTGCAGCGTAAGCAGGGCGCACCTTCTACTATGGATAAACTGAAAGAACTGTTCGGCAACTGCGAGACATTGGCGATCGACGGCGGCTACAGGGTAATGAGGGCCAGAAAAGAATGACACTTCCGTATCCTTTCATTGAATCATATATGATGTTCTTCATTTACAGCTTCATCGGCTGGGTGATCGAAGTTATCTATTACGGAATCACCGAAGGAAAGTTCATCAACCGAGGATTCCTCGCAGGGCCTCTTTGCCCCGTTTACGGACTGGGCTTTTATGCGGCCATCTGGATTTTCGAACCTTTCAAGGACAACTTCATGATCCTGTTCTTCGGTATGGCTACCGCATGTACGATAGTCGAGCTCATCGCAGGATTTATCCTTTACCATGCCTTCCATATGCGCTGGTGGGATTATTCCGATTACAAGCTCAATCTCGGAGGTTATATCTGCCTTCGATTCTTCATCTACTGGGGAATCGCTGCATCCCTCGGCATGTATGTTCTGCACCCGGCTGTAAAGTGGCTCATCGCACACATTACATATCCTTTCAGGCTGGGTATCCTGATCTTCTTCACGGTCATTCTGCTTGCTGACCTTGTTACGACGATCATCACCATCGTTGGCTTCAAGAAGAAGTTCCAGGCAATGGAGAAAGTCGTTACAGGTACAAGAGCCGTATCAGACAAGATCGGTTCGCAGATTTACGGTGCGGTCGATACTATCGTTACTGTAAGCGAGCCTACGAGAAACCACTACGAGCAATACAGGAAACTTCTGGCTGAGAACCGCCGTCAGGAAAAGGAACTTGCGGCGCAGCACAGGGCAGAAGAGAAAGCTTTTGCAAACCAGTTTACAGAGGTCGAGAAAGAGAGCTTGAGGCTCGCAAAGGAATCGGTTTCGGATGCAATGAGTTCCATGGTCTCATCCTTCAAGAAAAACGAGCAGCGTCTTGTCAGAGTCGTATGGGTAAGATCTACTGACGCAGGCGCGGCAGTAATGAGATTCATCAAGAGAAAGACCGAGAACGGAAACGATGAGATCTTTGATCTCGGTGATGAGAATCCCAATCCGTCCGATCAAAATTGAAAAAGATATAAGCATTACTTATAATAACCGAGTTATTTACACAAAGGAGGCATTTTATGTCATCAGCATGTGATTCATGCCCTTCAAAGAGTGGCTGCACTTCACAGGATTCATGTCCTTCTGCAAACGGTATCACTAAAGATCCTCTCGCAGCAGGTTCATCCATCAAGACGGTTATCGGTGTAGCAAGCGGTAAGGGCGGCGTAGGAAAGTCATTCGTTACTTCAGTTCTTGCAGTTCAGCTTGCGAGAAAAGGATATAAGGTAGGCATCATGGATGCCGATATCACAGGTCCTTCGATCCCTCAGTCTTTCGGACTTACAGAGAACCTCAGAGCTACAGACGACCAGCTCATCGTTCCTGCCGAGACAGCTACGGGAATCAAGGCTGTCAGCGTCAATCTCGTTCTCGAGAACAAAGAGGCACCTGTAATCTGGAGAGGCCCTGTCTTAAGCTCGCTCCTTAAGCAGTTCTGGGGTCAGACAAACTGGGAAACCCTTGATGTCCTTCTTATCGACATGCCTCCGGGAACAGGTGATGTTCCGCTTACATTGTTCCAGTCATTCCCCGTTGACGGAATCGTTCTTGTTGCAACAAGCCAGGATCTCGTATCCATGATCGTAAACAAGGCACGCAACATGGCTTCCATGATGAAGGTTCCGGTTCTTGGAATGGTCGAGAATATGAGTTATATCAAGTGCCCTCACTGCGGTGATGAGATCAGACTCTACGGTGACGGTTCAGCTATCGAGAAGTCTGCTGCCGAGATCGGTTCAAAGGTTACGGACAAGCTCCCGCTCGATCCTGAAGTTACCAAGCTCGTTGACTCAGGAAACGCAGAGAAGGTTTCTGAAGATCTTCTTTCCGGCACTACGGAAATGATAATCGGACTCATCGAAAAGTGAAACTGAGATTTCTTGCGTCATTACTGACGATAGTTCTTTCTGCCCAGATACTCTGTTCATGTTCTTCAAAACAGCAGAGCACATCTGACAAGCTGAAAGATTATCTCGGTGATTACTCTTACAGTGAGAATGCCGTATGCATGGTCTATGAGCCGGTCGAAGGCGAGACTGACGATAACGGCAATCCGTTCTACGGAATACAGTACCGCGAGATAACAGATCTTAACGGACTTCTTGTATCAGGCAATACGCTTGTCATCTATTTCTACAGTTCAATGGATACAAGAGGTTCCGAGATCACTGCGGCCGTAGAAGATCTTGCCCAGGTCTACAGCGGAAGATTTCATGTCATCATGCTAGATGCTGTTGAGCACCGCGAGCTTCTCGAAAAGTACGACATAAATGCCGTTCCTGAATTTGTTCTGATAAAAGCAGGACAGCCCGACCAGATCTTCGGAAGCGGTGCTTATGAATATTGGAACATGAATGATGTGGTAATATGGCTTCAGGAAAACGGAATCAACTGAGGTGAAAATCTATGGGTAACATCGTATCTATCAGCACTATCGGACAGGACAGTCACAGATTCGGAGAACCTGCTGGAGAGACAACGATAAAGCTTGGAGGAATCGACATTCCTTTCGATAAGCCTATTTCAGCCAACAGCGACGGCGATGTCGTTTATCATGCAATTACAAATGCGATTTCAGGATATACCGGTGTAAACATACTTGGCGGAGAGGCAGACAAGCTCTGTCTTGAAAAAGGCATCAAAGACAGCGCGGTATATCTTAAGAAAGGTCTTGAATATCTTAAGGACGCCAGTATCATTCACTGCTCCATAACAATAGAATGTCTCCGTCCGAAGCTCATGCCCCACATTCCTGCAATGAAGGAATCAGTTGGAAACATTCTTGGAATTCCCGCATCTTCAGTAGGCATCACGGCAACGACCGGTGAAGGCCTTACGGGATTCGGTAAGGGCGAGGGGATACAGGTATTCGTTATCCTTACTTTTACAAAAGAAATCTGATCAGTCCGTAAACGGTTCACTCTCGCCGCGTGATCTGATTATCTCGGAAGCGATTGCGATATCTTCTGGAGTTGTTATCTTCAGATTCGAATAGAGTCCCTTCGTCAGATAAACATCAAGGTTTAAGAGCTCTGCAAGCGCGGTGTCATCTGTTGCGGTGATACCGTCTTCGATCGCTTTTGCATAGCATGCTTTAATGTCTTTATATTTGAAACCCTGAGGCGTGAGTATCTCATAGAATCTGGATCTGTCGGGTGTGCCTGTGACCCTGACCTTGCCGTCGGCAGAAACTTCGACTTCTTTCAGTGTGTTCTTAACGGGAACTGCAGATGCGCATACGTCGTGACTTTCAAGTCCGTCGATGCAAGCTTTGATCTCATCAGCTGTTACAAGGCAGCGTGCGCCGTCGTGAACGAGCACAATGTCTTCGGGCATTGCGTCGTTGATCATGCCAAGTCCCAAAGATACTGATTCTGTTCTGGTATTTCCGCCCAATGTATAGACGATGTCGATGTCAGGAAAATACTCTTTGCACATCGCTTTGAGTATTCCCATGAGATCGGGAGTGGTAACCAGGATGATCATGTATTCAAGATCATCATATCTGCTTCTGCATACTTCGGCAATCGCACCCAATGTTCTCAAGATGACGGGGCTCCCTTCAACATTTCTCATGAGCTTGGGCTGGCCTGCTCCCATACGTGTTCCGCTTCCTGCGGCAGGTATCAGAAAATAACAATTGCGGTTCATAAGAACACCTCCAATCTTGTCATGAGAACAGTATGTCTACTGCTTCCTTCAGGTTATCTGCATATATGAATTCAGGTGCGGGTTTGCCGCCGAATACTTCGCTTGAAACGTTGGCAAGTTCTTTCTCTAATGCATCCTTGGAACTGCCGGGAAGAACGACTGTAGTGATGCCGAGTCTTGTTGCCGCAAGGCATCTTTTTAATATCCTGCTAACAGGTCTTATCTCTCCGGATAATCCTACTTCGCCGAGTATCAGTGTGTTCGGTCTGACGCTTACGCCTCTTGCAGAAGATACGGTTGCTATGCATACCGCAAGATCTGTTGCCGGATCGCTTACCTTTAGACCGCCGATGACGTTAACAAAGCAGTCCATTGATGTGAGTCCCAAAGACAGTATCTTCTCGCATACTGCGAGCAGCATGAGGACACGGCCTCTTTCGGGTCCTGATGTCATTCTCTGGGGATTTGCATATACGGTCTGAGTACAGAGTGCCTGTACTTCGATCGTCAGCGCATCATTGCCTTCAAGCGTTGAGGTGAGTACTGATCCCGGACTGTTAAGAGGTCTTCCTGCAACAAGCAAAGCCTTGGAACTGTCGACCGGGATAAGTCCTGCTTCGCCCATCTCGAAAAAGCAGATCTCATTGGAGCGGCCGAAACGGTTTTTGGCTGAACGGATTATCCTGTATCCGCCTGTGCTGTCGCCCTCAAATCCAAGTACCGTATCGACCATGTGTTCTATGGTCTTGGGGCCTGCAATGGAGCCGTCCTTTGCGATGTGGCCGACCATGATTATTGTTATGTTATTAGTCTTGGCGATCCTGATAAGTCCTGCCGCGACTTCTCTTATCTGTGCAACTCCACCGGGAGTTCCGGCAACCTGTTCTGAATAAAGAGTCTGGATGGAATCGATTATCGCAAGACAGGGTTTATGTGTTTTAAGTTGTTCTGCTATTGCTTCGAATCTTGTCTCGCCGCAGATGAGGATATCTCTTTTGATCTTAAGCCTTGAAGCGCGCATGCCGATCTGCGCAGGTGATTCCTCGCCTGAGATATAGAGGACATCGCCCTCTGCCTGATATGAATCTGCAAGCTGCATGAGAATAGTGGACTTACCGATGCCGGGTTCGCCGGCAACGAGTGTGACAGAGCCTTCGGTGATGCCGCCGCCGAAGAGCTGGTCTAAGCTTTCCATTCCCGTGGAATGTCTTTTGTAATTTTCTTTGCCTGCATCCTTGAGTCTTACCGTAACGGCAGAATCTGTCCATGAATACTGGTTGGCGGTGAAAGCGGGTGAGTCTGTTTTTGCCTTGGCCGGAGCCTTCTCGGAGGGAGCCTCGACAAATGTGTTAAACATGCCGCAGCCGGGGCATTTGCCCATCCATCCGGATGTCTCGTATCCGCATTCCTTGCAGAAAAAAGTAGTCTTCTTAGCCATAGTTATATCCGCCTGTACTTTATTAATTGAATCATAACACAGGCGCGCGTTTTATAGTTTCCATTAATGGGACAAAAAAAGATGGCCTCCTCCTTTGAGGGAAACCATCTTCGTAAGTGTTTTTGTTTTTGAAATCAGAGTGTCTTAAAGAACCCGCATGCCTTGAGTGTGTTCTCGTATGAACCGAATGCTGTAAGACGGAAGTAGCCTTTTCCGTTTTCGCCGAAACCTTCACCGGGTGTTCCGACGATGCCGAAGCGGTTAAGGAGAGAATCAAAGAACTCCCAGCTGCCCATGTTATCGGGGCACTCGAGCCAGATGTAAGGTGAGTTGACTCCGCCTGTAAAGTAGATGCCCTTCTCGGTGAATACTTCAGCAAGAGCCTGTGCGTTGCGCTTGTAGTATGCGATGTTCGCCTTGCAGTCTTCGAGGCCCTGACCTGAAAGTGAAGCGGCAGCACCCTTCTGAGTAACATAGGAAACGCCGTTGAACTTTGTAGCCTGACGTCTTGCCCAGAACTTGGAAAGCTTGATCCCGCCTGCTTCAAGTCCGTCCGGAACAACTGTCCATCCGCATCTTACGCCGGTAAAGCCTGCGAACTTTGAGAATGAAGAAATCTCGATAGCGCATGAATCGGCGCCGGGGATCTCATAGATCGTATGAGGCTTGTCTTCTGTGATGAATGCTTCGTATGCTGCATCGAAGATGATGAGCGAACCTGTCTTAACCGCGAAGTTTACCCATGCTGTAAGACCTTCGTAGCTGTATACCGCGCCGGTCGGGTTGTTGGGTGAGCAGATGTAGATTACTGAAGGTTCGATATTAGTATCTGCGGGAGGAAGGGGAAGGAAATCATTCTCCTTGTTTCCTGCAACGAAAGAAACCTTTCTGCCGTTCATGAGGTTTGAATCGACGTAAACGGGATATACG
>CAJOJI010000024.1:34091-47763 GCA_905234715.1 uncultured Saccharofermentans sp. | reverse complement strand
CCCAGAACTTAGGGATCTCCGCATAAGATGTCTCGCTGTCAAAGATCTTCTGGAACCCTATGACCTTAAAATTCTTCATTGATGTGATCTTGTAATCCATTTTGTCTCCTCCTTGGATGGTTATATTGATCTTTACAGGAAGGAAAGTGGTGAACGGCGCGCCTGCACGGATCTGCGAAGGTGTCGCTCCGTGGAAACGCGAGAATGCCTTGGTGAAGCTTTCGGGTGTCTCATAGCAGTAGCGGTATGCGATATCGATGACCGGATCTTTCGTGCTCCTCAGGTCGATAGCCGCCTGATAGAGTCTGCGGTTCCTAATGTACTCTCCGATGTTATAACCGGTCATGAGCGAGAAGCCGCGCTGCAGAAAGATCGGTGAGATGAAAACCTTGTCGGCAACATCCTGTACACTGATGTCTTCTTCGAGGTTATTCTCGATAAAGTCGATCGCTGTTCTGATGCCCGTAAGCCATTCCATTGATGCGTTCCTCCTTCCTTGATGATGTCAGTATAACTTCCGGGAGAAAACCTCTCCTGTCATTTTCGATACGGTTTTGTCCGCTCTGCTAAATGTGATTTATGCGTCTTTGTTTCAGTTCCTTTTTGCGCTCGTACATGCTGACGTCGGCACGCGCGAAAACCTCATCGTAGCCGGAATCTTTCTCAGGGTCGTACAAGCTTATGCCGGCGGAAACGATAACGCCGTTGTTCTCGAGATTGTCTTCGATGTGACTGTTGAAATGAGTGAAGAGCTCATCTCTGTTGTCGTAATCTTCGTTAACCAGGAAGGCTGCAAATTCATCTCCGCCGATCCTGAAGACGGGACTGTGGCAGAACACATGACAGATCAATGCACATCCGCTTTTGATGTATTCGTCTCCGGCCTCATGGCCTTGTGTATCGTTAACTTTTTTAAGGTCATTGAGATCGAAAACAACGACTGCGAATGCCTGAACTTTTTTGTTCCTTACATCGTTCTCGATATTTTCTTTAAATTCGGTATAGGCATTGACGTTCTTAACGTTGGTGAGAGGGTCTCTGTAGGCAACGGTCATGACCATGCCGAGTTTACGGCTACTGTCGATCTTTTCTTCTGCAACGACGAATGTGTGGATTACGGTTGTTGCCAAAAGACATCCGATTGCATAGAACGGCATGAGGGGGAACTGAGCCTGAAGGAAGATAAACAGGGCCATAACAAGTCCTGATATGCCTATGGCGAGGTGATGGGTCTTTTCCCGTGTATCGTGCTTTTTGGCTGTTACAAGTGTATCAAGTGCAATCAGCACGAACAGACCAACCTGGATATACAAAACAATGTATCTTGCTGAGCTCGCGATATATTCACCGTCATCTGTGAAGTGGAACATGATTGGCACAAAGTTATTGATTATGAGAGCTATAGCTTCTGAACCGAAAACGATCCAGCCTGTCGTCTTTAGGATATTAGCCCATTTCTTATCGAGATTGAGAAACAGGGCGATGTATCTGACCCACATAAATACAGTCAGGCCCATCGAGAGGAAATATAATACGGTGTCAGCATAGACTATTGGGATTATTCCCAGATCGAGCAGAAAACCCCATAGTGCATCAGTGGTGTAATATACCATTACGGCAAAAAGGAAACGGCGGTATGTCTTATTCGTTTTCGGCTGGGCAGATGACTGCCTGCGGAACAATATGTCCGTATTGATGATCATATGCATTATCAATGCCAGTATGCCGATACTAGAATAATACATTAGACTATCCGTGTTCCTTTCAGAAGAATAAGGTTTTACACGATAATCTTATCATCTATAAATTTATAAAAGTTTTAAACTGAGTAAATATTCTATTAAGCCTTGTTTACGCTTGCTTTTACGGCATTGAACGTGGAATCGCTTATAAAACGTTCTATACGGCTTGCGTCTTCTTTTGCGGTCTTTTCGTCGACCCCCAGATCCATGAAGTGGCGGGCGATGATCTGATGGCGTTCGTATATGTGCTTCGCGAGTATCAGTCCACCCTCGGTAAGTCTGATCAAGCCGTTTTTTTCTTTTCTGGCAAGGCCTCTTTCCTTGAGAGAATTCAGCGCGCGGCTTACGGACGGTCTTGTTACGCCGAGGTATTCGCTGATGTCTTTTCCGCGGATCTTTTCGGATTCCAGTGACAAAACATATATTGCTTCAACATATATTTCGCCGGATTCCAGTATCGCCATAATCACGCCTCCATTCAAAAGTTAGCAATAACTTACCAAATCAAAAACGCTTTTTCAATAGAAAATTCAGTAAATTAGCGGAAAGTTACACTTGATGCGTTAGCGATTGCTAACTATACTTGTAGGCGGTTAGCGAACTCTAACTATATTTATACATGCGTGGTAATAAGACCGGCAGACAAGGAGTGTGGTTATGATGCCTCTCGTTTATGCGGAAGTTGGACAGCCCCAGATCATAAGAAAGATCGGCGGAACTCCCGAAATCAAAAAACATCTCGAGGCCATGGGATTCACGGTCGGCGGAGAAGTAAGTGTCGTAAGCGCGATCGGTGAGAACCTGATAGTCAAGGTTAAGGAAAGCCGTGTGGCTGTCAGTGAAGAATTAGCAAAGAAAATAATGATATAGGAGGAACAGACAGTGAGGACATTGAGAGAGGTTAAGGTAGGCGAGACTGTAAAGGTCACAAAGCTTACCGGTGAGGGTGCGGTAAAGCGCAGGATCATGGACATGGGTATCACAAAGGGTGTTGAGATCTATGTGCGTAAAGTAGCACCGCTCGGAGATCCGGTCGAAGTAACAGTCAGAGGATACGAGCTTTCGCTCCGTAAAGCTGACGCCGAAATGATCGAAGTCGAGTAATCAGTTAACGGAGGAACATATTACAAAATGGCAAATTCAGAAATAAAGATCGCTTTAGCGGGTAACCCGAACTGCGGTAAGACAACACTTTTTAACGCACTCACCGGTTCCAACCAGTTCGTGGGTAACTGGCCGGGCGTTACGGTAGAAAAGAAGGAAGGTAAACTCAAAAAGCACGATGGCGTAACGATCACCGACCTTCCGGGTATTTATTCTTTATCTCCTTATACATTGGAGGAAGTTGTTGCGCGTAATTATCTCATTGATGAGAATCCCGATGTAGTACTCAACATCGTTGACGGTACAAACCTCGAGCGTAACCTCTATCTTACAACACAGTTAACAGAGCTTGGAATTCCTGTCGTAATGGCAGTTAACATGATGGATATCGTCGAAAAGAACGGCGATAAGATCAATCTTGAAGCTCTTTCAGAGACAATGGGCTGCAAAGCAGTTGCAATTTCCGCTCTTAAGGGTACCGGCATCATGGAGGCAGCTGAGGAAGCAATTAAGGCTGCAAAGTCCACCAAGACGATTCCGCCCCACACATTCTCCGGCCCCGTTGAGCATGCACTTGCACATATCGAAGAAGCAGTGCTTCACGATATGAATGAGGACAAGCAGAGATGGTATGCGATCAAGATCTTCGAGAGAGATGAGAAGATCATTGCAAAGCTCGGCATCTCAAAAGAAAAGATGGAGCATATCGAGAAAGATATTGCAGCAGCAGAAAAAGAACTGGAAGACGATGCTGAGTCAATCATCACAAATGAGAGATATGTATACATCGCTTCCATTATCAAGAGCTGCTACAAGAAGCAGAATAAAGCAAAGCAGTCCACATCAGATAAGATCGACAAGATCGTAACAAACAGGATCCTCGCGCTTCCTATCTTCGCGGCTATCATGTGGGCCGTATATTGGATCGCAATGACTGCTTTCGGCGCAAATGCAACTGACTTTACCAACGATCAGATCTTCGGCGACGGCTGGTATCTCTTTGGAATCGGTCGTGCAAATTACGAAGAAATGGTCGATGAGTGGGCAGGTGAGACAGTTTTCGTTGACGACGTTAAGGCAGTTATCGATGATGCTGTTGATGCAGATATTGCAGGTGCCGAGAATCTCCAGGGCGACTTCGAAGACGGTGATTTCGGTGCTTTCGAAGAAGACTTCGGTTTCTATGCAGATGAGTTCGATGAGAACGGATTTGATCTTGCAGGAGCTCTCGAAGCAACAGGTGCTCTCGATGAAGAAGGTGAATTCACTGCTCCCGGCATGGATGAAGCAGAAGGCGCTATCTTCGTTCCGAGTATTCCTGACCTTGTAAGTGCAGGTCTCGAAAAGATCGGCGCAAATGAGTTCGTTACAGGACTCGTTGTCGACGGTATCGTCGGAGGCGTGGGTGCTGTCCTGGGATACGTTCCGCAGATGCTCGTACTCTTCTTCCTACTCGCATTCCTTGAGTCATGCGGATACATGGCAAGAGTTGCATTCGTACTCGACCGTATCTTCAGAAGATTCGGTCTTTCAGGTAAGTCATTCATCCCTATGCTCGTATCTTCAGGATGCGGCGTTCCGGGTATCATGGCATCACGTACGATCGAGAGTAACCGCGACCGTAAGATGACCATCATGACAACAACATTCATTCCCTGCGGTGCTAAACTCCCTATCATCGCTCTCATTACGGCAGCATTGTTCAGACACTCTGCATTCGGCGGTGCATGGGTATCTCCAGCATGCTATTTCATCGGTGTTGCCGCAGTAATCATTTCAGGTATCCTTCTCAAGAAGACAAAGATGTTTTCAGGCGATCCTGCACCTTTCGTTATGGAACTTCCTGCATACCACTGGCCTACGATCAGCAACCTCTTAAGATCAATGTGGGAGCGTGGTTGGTCTTTCATTAAGAAGGCAGGAACAGTCATCCTCATCTCTTCTGTACTTATTTGGCTCGGTTCAGTATTCGGCAATACAGATGCAGGTTTCGGATTCGATCCTGATATGGAACTCGAAGCTTCGGTGCTCGGTATCATCGGCGGAGCTATCAAGTGGATCTTTGCTCCTATCGGATTTGCAAACATCAAGGCTACGATCGCTACGATCATGGGTCTTGTTGCTAAGGAAGAAGTAGTAGGCGTATTCGGTGTTCTCGACTTCGAAGGCCTCAATGCTCTTGCAGGTTTCTCATTCCTTATCTTCAACCTCCTCTGTGCTCCTTGCTTCGCAGCAATCGGTGCTATCAAGAGAGAAATGAACTCTGCAAAGTGGACATGGTTTGCGATCGGTTATCAGTGCGTATTTGCATATGCGATCTCACTTATTGTTTACCAGTTCGGTCTCCTTTTCACAGGTGCTGTGAACGTAGTAGGCCTGATCTTTGCAATCGCAGTTCTTGCAGGACTCTGCTTCCTCGTATTCAGACCTGCAAAGAAGTACACAGGTGCAATTAAAGAAAACTAAGAGGATATTTTGATGTTGGAGTGGCTTATCGCAAATTGGGCTAACATTCTTATCATTGCGCTGGTAATTGCAATACTCACTCTTGCGGTGATCAGCATGATACGTGATAAGAAAGCAGGAAAGAGTTCCTGCGGCTGCAATTGTGCAAACTGTGCCATGGCCGGTAAATGCCACTCGAATGTAAAACCGAAAAAGTCCTGATTCCTCAATAAACTAAATGCCATAAGGGGCTGTATCAAATGAAAGAATCGTTTGCATACAGCCCCTTTGTGCTGAAAATGAGAAAAGGACAATGCATTGACATTATGTATTTTGTTACAAGTGCACAAGTGCTCATGCGTTTACAGTTAGCCGACGCTAACTTAAAATAACATATGAATAGTTATTCATATGACGAGGTGGGTTATGGAAGACAAAAACTTTTTAACAGTAAGAGATCTTCAAAAATCTTATGGTGAGGGCGGTTCTTATGCCCAGGTCCTTAAAGGCGTAAGCATTAATGTCTCCAAAGGTGAGATGTGTGTTATCCAGGGTACATCAGGCTCAGGAAAGTCAACGCTTCTTAACTGCATCGGCGGTCTTGATGACATTGATTCCGGCATCGTAAGTGTTGCCGGTACATTGGTTCAGGGATTAAAAGGCGAGAGACTCTCGGACTACAGGAGAGATAATCTCGGATTTATCTTTCAGTTCTATAATCTGGTTCCGAATCTTACTGTCAGGGAGAACATTCAGGTCTGTGAATACCTTACAAAAGACCCGTTAAAGATCGATGAGCTGATCGCTGTTCTGGGACTGACAGAACACCAGTTTAAGTTCCCGTCTCAGTTGTCAGGCGGCCAGCAGCAAAGATGTGCCATCGCAAGAGCGCTTGTTAAAAATCCCAAGGTGCTTCTTTGCGATGAACCGACGGGTGCGCTTGACTCCAAGACTTCAAGAGACATTCTTGTTCTTCTCGAAAAGATAAACAAGCAGTATGGTACTACGATGCTTATCGTAACCCACAACAATTCGATCAAGAACATGGTAGATCACGTCATATATCTCAAGGATGGCGAGATTTACAAGGATTACTACAACGAGAAGAAGACTCCTGCTTCAGAACTGGAGGATCTCTGATATGGGATGGATCCTGTTTAAGAGAGCACTTCGTGATCTTAAAGCCGGCTGGGCAAGATATATCGCGCTGTCGCTTCTTATAATCTTTTCGATATATATCGTAACCAGTCTTATGGGCGCTGCGGTTACGGTAATCGACTATACGGAGATAAGAGATAAAGAATTGTGCCGTGAAGACGGTGAATTCTCTGTGTTTGTTCCTCTGCGGGATAAAGAACTGGATTACATTACAGCAAAGGGTGTTTCAATCGAGAAGATGTTCTTTGCAGATTATGCTCTGAACGAGAATCAAGTTCTCAGAGTTTTTAAAGTAAGAGAAAACATAAACAAGATTTCTCTCATTGAAGGAACACTTCCCGCATCCGATAACGAAGCAGTTATCGAGAGAAGATATTCAGAAGTAAACAACATCAATATCGGTGACAAGGTAACTGTTGGTGATACAGAATTTACGGTATCGGGAATCGGCGCAACACCAGACTACAATACCGTTATTAAAAAGGTAACGGATTCTGTTGTGGACAGCAGATATTTCGGACTGCTCTTTATTACTTCGAAAGCTTATGATGACCTTTATGCATCGGGCTGCTCTTTGTCTTCTGAAGAGTACTATTATGCATATCTGCTTAACGGTGCCATGACGGAGGACGAACTTAAGACTTACCTTGAAGATATAGAGTTTGATGTTAATGATATCGATGACGAATATTTTCAGGAATATTGGGAAAGAATGACCGGCCGTAAGGACGATCTTCTTGAGGGTATCGACGAGTTAAAAGACGGTGCCGATGAGCTTGCGGACGGTGCTGAGGAACTACGCGACGGCATAAGCGAATTCCACGACGGAATGACGGAACTACATGATGCTGTTCCTGATCTTACGGACGGCGTTGCAGCCATCGATGACGGAGCTGCAGAACTCGAAAAAGGAGTTAATGCATATACAGAAGGAGTAGGCTCTGTTGAGTCTGGCGCATCTGCTCTGTACGACGGCGCATCTGCTCTGGCAGAAGGAACAGATCAGCTTAATACCGGTGCGGCTCAGTATGCTACGGGCGTGAATGAATATGCAGCTGCTGCAGAACTGATGGCTCAGAGCGAAGATCCGTATGTGGCAGGAGTTGCGGCAGGATTTGCAGGTCCTGCAACCGATCTTGCATCAGGATATTCGCAGATACAGTCGGGTATTAGCGATGTCAACACAGGAGCAGGCTCTCTCAAAGACGGAGCATACCAGCTGTACGATGGAATCAAAACATTGAATTCGAACAGCCAATCATTAAGAGACGGAGCAATTGCGCTTCATGAAGGTACTACTGAGCTGCGTGAGGGTGTTGAAGATTTTGCTGACGGCATTAATGATTTGTACGACGGTTCTGTAGAGATAAACGACGGAGCAATAGAACTTGCAGACGGTGCGAGAGATCTTGCGGACGGCGTCAAAGAATTTTCTGATGAGGCAAACGATCTCATTGATGAAGTCTTTAATATCAAGACTTCAAACCTGATGCTGTTTTTGAATCACGACGAGAACCCCAGGATCGATTCTGCTGCGGATGACGTTCAGATCAACTTTTCGGCGAGCATCATCTTCGGTATTTTGCTTGTAATGCTTTTTGCATACGTTATCTCTGTGTTCATCGTGCATATGATCGATCAGGAAAGTTCGGTTATCGGCGCGCTTTATTCGATGGGTGTAAAGAGGAGAACTCTTATATTAAGTTATGTTGCAGTACCGGTAATAGTAACTTTTGTTTCAGGTGTTATAGGAACACTTATTGCTATTTGCACACCGGCTGGAATTCCTGCACAGCTTGCTGATACTTTAGGCTATTTCTCAATGCCCAAGCTTGAGATCGAAGTAACACCATTTATCATCATTTACGGCCTTGTAATACCGCCTGTAACAGCGTTCATAGTTAATGTGCTTGTTATCCGTAAGAGACTTAAGAAAACGCCTCTGGCACTTCTTAGAAACGAACAGAAAGTCGTTCGCGGAAAGGAAATCAAGATCAAGGGCCTCAAGTTTATCCCGATGTTCAGGATAAGACAGATGATCCGTGAAATGAGAGCTGCACTTACGGTAATCTTCGGAATGTTCATGAGCCTTCTTGTTGCACTCATGGCACTTAACACATACGTATACTGCACCAAGGTCAACGATTACTACGTAAATCAGACACATTATCAATATATGTACAACTACAAATACCCGACCGAGGAAGTTCCTGAAGGAGGATATGAGGCAGTGGCAGAAAGCTTTAAGAAAGAGATATACGGATACACTTTCGACATTACACTGATGGGCATAACGAATGATAATCCTTTCTTTGATACGGGCGATCTTCCTGATAATGATTCGGATGTTGTATTAAGCTCTGCCGTCGCAAATAAATATAATCTTTCCGTCGGCGATGAGTTTATTCTTGAGGGCGATAACGGCGACAGATTATATGCATTCAGAGTTGTCAGGATATTCGATTATTCGGCATCGCTCATGATGTTCATGGATATCGACAGATGCCGTGATCTCTTCGGTGAAGATGATGATTATTTTAATGTTGTCTTCTCAGATCACGAACTTGATATCGACAGCGGCAGATTATATTCCACTGTATCGAAAACTGAGATCGAAAGATCTGCCGGCGTTTATGTCGACATGATGGGTTCGATGATAATCACGATGTCGGTTGCAGCATCAGTAATCTTTATAGTCGTAATGTACCTGATGATAAAGATGATGATCGACAGATCGGCATTTAACATCTCGCTCATTAAGATATTCGGATTCAGAAAACGTGAAGTCAGGAAGATGTATCTTGACGGCAACTTCTACATGGTAACAATAGGTGCGCTGATAGTAATACCGCTTTGTAAATTGATCATGGATTACATCTATCCGAGATATCTTGTCAGCAATGTCGGTGTCGGAATAAGTCCTGATTATACGCCTTCGATGTATTTGATCATTTTCGGTATCGTCATCGGTCTTTACCTTTTAATAAACATAGTTCTCACCGGAAGGCTTAACAAGATCAATCCGGCAATAGTACTTAAGAACAGGGAGTAATCGTGGTTACTTGATCAACAGACGAAAGGAATGGTCTTATGAGTAAGTACAATGACATCGGAATCAGCAAAGAACTTGATTGGGAAAGAATAACCCATCTGTTTAAGATTGGTATTGTGGCAGCAATTATGGCTGTTGTCGGTGATCTTGTCTTAGGCTGGGGTGTTGTCGACAATTCTCTTTCCGGAATGGATCAGTATTTCTCGAGATACCTCACGGTATCAGATGACCGTATCTTCAGATCTGCAATACTGGGACTTATCGGAATCCCGGTTGAATGTCTCTGCTATTTTGGCATATACAGACTTATTGCCAATGGAAATGAAAAACTTGCACATATATACAGAAGCGGACTTCTCGGCATGCTTGCATTCGGAAGTTTTTGCCATGTCGTATGCTGCGCAACGGTCTATCACTTAAATGCGATTCACAGGATGGATCCTTCTGTATCAGCTGATGGAACGGTTAAGTTTGCACTCTATTTTCTGGTTCCTGTAACAGCTGTCTTTTTAGTGTTTTTCCTGTTAACGACTGTTGTTCAGATAATCGCTTTTGCAAAAGGATATACACCTTATCCCAAGTGGTGCTGGATCTTCTCAATCGCATCAGGACTAATCATCGTAGGCATAACAAGGTTCTTTGGAAACAGTGAAGCGGCAAATGCGATAGGTACCGGCTGGATCAGTATAGGAAGCATATGGACCTATCTGGGACTTCTCATAACGATGAAGAAAGCACAGGCAAAAAAGTGATATGAAGAACTATAACAAAGAAGGCCAGAAACTTCCGTTATTTGGAATAGGTCCGTATCTGATAAGTACCATATCGTTATTGTCCATAGCAGGGATTATTATGTCACACAACATATTAAGCTCGGGACTCCTTGACGGAGTATGGGCATGGGTCTTCAGGATTGCAGGCATCATCTTCATTCCTCTCGGTATTTTTATCTGGTATATGGGTGCGCTTGGCTCCAAGATGGACGAGCATATCGAGAACAACAAGCTTCAGACAGGCGGCATATATGCTTGGGTAAGAAACCCTATGTATGTCGGTGTTTGGTTCATCAATATCGGACTGATCCTTCTTTGGCATAACCTGTGGCTTCTTATACTGCTGCCTGTTCAGTGGCTGATTCTGACAGTCGTACTGATAAATACGGAAGAAAAATGGCTGCTTGATCTTTATGGCGATGAATATGCGTCATACAAGTCAAGAGTGAACAGGCTTATTCCGATAAAAAGATTAAGTTAACGGAGTAGCGACAATGCTTATTACGATAATCACGACATTAATGCTTATGGCAGCATACTTTCTTATCCTTTATGCCGGTGTTGCATTCATTCAGGATAAGAGATTTTTCGGTTCGGCACATAAGGATATCCTTGCTGTTATTCCTGACCGAAAAGAAAGATTTAAAGGTGCGCATACGATAGGCTGGATAATCATTATCATTGCGTTCCTTATGTATCCCGCAGCCTTTATCTTAGGTGGCTGGGACGGCGTAAGAAATAACTTCGGATTTCTGCAGTTCTTTATCAGATTTATAATCATGCTCTACGGCATGGAGACGTTTGATATCGTCTTCTTCGACTGGGTACTTTTGTGTAACTCAAACTTCTTCCCGAGATACTATCCTGAAGTTAAAGATGTCGTAGGAAGACACATGTTCGGATATAACAAGTGGACTCATGTCATTCATTATGTGATATATATTCCTGTCTGCTGTCTTATCGGTGCATTGATCTTTTCATTTTTCTAAACCTATGAGACACGAAGATTTTAATTTCAAAGAACACGGTTTTTTTGGTCATCTTGCAGAACCTGATGGAAGAAGCGATAAAGCTGTAATTGTCGTTATGGGCGGCGAACAGTCGATACTGCCCGGAATCAAGTTTGCAGAACGTTTTGCAGATTATGGTATTACCGGTTTGTCTGTTTCATTATTCGGAGCAGAAGGACTTCCTGATTCACCAAACAATATTCCCGTTGATATGTTTATTCCTGCCGTAAATTATCTCCGCGAAAAGAAAAAGATAGATCACATAAGCATATACGGACAGTCAATGGGTTCGATCTTCGCTGTGTTGGCAGCACAGTATATCGGCGGATTCGAGAATCTTATTATGGTCAGTCCCACACATGTTCCTTTCGAAGGAACGTTGAAGGATAAGAAGACCATGACAGGAAGAAGTGTGGCTACCTGGAAGGGTGAAGACATCCCGTTCGTCAAAGCGGATTTCTTTAATATCAAAGCATCTAAATACTATCGTCATCCTGACTCTGCATGCAAAGTCCTTGGAATGTGGATCGCATATCATGATGCGTATAAAGATGAAGCAGCATCTCTTAAAGCAAGGCTCAATGTAGAGAAAACAGGTGCCAGGATTCTCCTGATAGCAGGTGATGAGGATGAGGCCTGGCCTGCTGAATATTCAGTCAGGCTAATTGAGAAAGATCTTAAAGAAAAGTGTTACGATAGGGATGTAAAGGTTATCGTATACCCGCACGGAAGCCATCTTAACGGCTTGATGCCTAACAGACAGCGCGAGAAGAAGCTCTATCGAATGATCCCTCTCATCGGTCTTATGTATAAGACTTTCGGCAAATACAAAGATCTGAATATCTCTTACTTCGACAATACGGAGAAAGAGATAGTCGAATGGTTAAATTCCTGAATCGAAAATTAACTGTTGACAAAACGGTTAGCCACGGCTAACATATGTTGGTTATCAGTGATAGCTAACAGGTGAAAACAATGCCGAGAGATAAGTCTTTAAGTCACATCAGGGTTAATAAAGCTATAAGAAAAGAATTCCTTGAAAAGGGATTTGAAGGAGCTTCCATAAGAAGCATCGGCGCAAGAGCAGGCATGACATCTGCAGGTCTTTACCGTCATTACCGCGATAAGGAAGCAATGTTCGATTCGGTAGTTGAACCTCTTATTAATGAGATAAAGATCTGGAATAAGAAACATATTGCTAAGAAGTACGCCTTAACGGGAAAGAAAGAAGATAAGGACGTCTTATTCGGAGAGACCTTTATCGATCTTATAAAGAACATACTTATTCCGCATAAAGAGGAATTCATTATCCTGATGAACTGTTCATCTGGAACGAAGTATGAGAATTTCATCCATAATTATGTCGATGAGAATCAAAGTGAGTTCATGAAGGCCATCGATTTCATGGCTGAAAAAGGGTATCCGGTAAAAAGGATATCTGACGATGAATTGCATATTCTGCTTTCAGCTTATTTCACGGCTTGTCTTGAGCCGTTGGTGCACGATTATGATGAAGAACTCATAGAGAAATATCTGAGTACCGTCCAGGAATTTTTCATGCCGGGGTGGTTAAAGATAATGGGATTGCAATGAAGAGCCTTCGGGCTCTTTTTTATTGCTTAGGCTATCGATTATCGGTTGACGATAGCTAACAAATAACGAGAACAATTTACAAGGAGGAACATAACTTGGGAAAAGCACCGAAATACGATCACATGAAGCTGATAAGGCAATTTGCCGGCGGGCATAAGCACCTTATCACTTTGGGGAGGATATTGGCAGGCTTAAGTGCTGTCATAACCCTTATTCCTTTTTATCTTCTCTGGAAGATAATCGCAGTTGCAATAGAGGGTACAGACCTGGGCAGGATCACAGGATATGCCTGGGGAGCAGTTATCCTTACAGTATCAGCACTTCTGGTTTATATCTTTGCACTTCTCTGTACTCACATTGCAGCATTCAGAGTTCAGGCAAATATGAGAAGCGAACTTATGAGAAAGATAATCAAGCTTCCGCTTGGAATCTTCGATGAAGACGGAACGGGCAAGATCAGAAGGATCGTAAGTGATTCCACTGCAGCTACTGAGACATATATTGCGCATAATCTTGCGGATAAGACTGTTGCAGCAGTAACACCTGTCGGACTGATCATACTTGTTCTTGCGTTCAACTGGAAGATGGGTCTTATCTGCATGATTCCTGCTGTTATCGGATTCATATGCATGATGTCCATGATGGCTAAAGGCATGCAGCAAAAGATGAAGGAGTATCAGAACGCTCTTGATACCATGAGCAGCGAGGCAACCGAGTATGTCAGAGGTATTCCAGTTGTAAAGACGTTCGGCCAGACGGTTCATTCGTTTAAGCGTTTTAAAGAATCCATCGACG
>CAJOJI010000024.1:0-34080 GCA_905234715.1 uncultured Saccharofermentans sp. | reverse complement strand
ACATTGCAGCTCAGAATGCCGATGATCGGTTTTATGACATGTATCAATGCCGTCTTCCTGGCAATCGTACTCGGAGCTTTCTTCCTTACCAGAAACGGTGTTGCCGATAAGGATATCCTGAATGTCATGTACTACATTATCGTAACGCCTCTGGTTACTGTAACGCTTACTAAGATCGCTTATTCCGGCGAAGCTGAGATGACACTCATAGATGCTCTTAAGAGAGTTGAATATGTTCTTAAGCTTAATGTTCTGCCTGAGTCAGATAAGAACAAGGTTCCCGAAGATAACAGCATCGTTCTCAATAAGGTTTCTTACAGATATGCCGAAGCAACAAGAGATGCAGTATCAGATATTGATATCTCCATTGCTCCCGGTGAGCATGTTGCTTTTGTAGGACCTTCAGGATCAGGCAAGACCACTCTTGCTGAACTTATGGTGAGATTCTTTGACGTTACTTCAGGTGAGATCCTTCTCGGAGGTGTCAATATCAAGGATATTCCTTCGGATAAACTTATGGAGCGCGTGTCATTCGTATTCCAGGACAGCAAACTTATCAAGACTTCGATCCTTGAGAATGTTCGAATGGCAAGACCTGATGCTACCCGTGAAGAAGTTATCAATGCTCTTACCAAGGCGCAGTGTGCTGATATCATCGAAAAGCTTCCTGACGGTATAGATACTGTCATCGGTGAGAAGGGAACATATCTTTCAGGTGGTGAGCAGCAGAGGATCACTATCGCAAGAGCAGTACTGAAAAATGCTCCCATCCTGATTCTCGATGAGGCAACGGCATTTGCCGATCCTGATAACGAAACCAAGGTTCAGGCGGCTTTTGAGGAACTCTCAAGGGGCAAGACACTTATCATGATCGCACACAGACTGAGTACGGTTAAGAGTGCTGACAGGATCTTCGTTCTTGATGACGGTAAGCTCACAGAGAGCGGTACTCATGACGAACTTATTTCTTGCGGAGGTCTCTATAAGAAGATGTTCGAAGAATATGGACGATCGATCGAATGGAAGGTAGGTGCCTGAAATGATAGAAAAATTAAAGCATAAATATGCGCTCTCTACCCAGGGTGCCAAGGATATGATCAAGGCATGCATCAGCGTTACCATAACAAACATAATGCTCATGATGTCTGCCGGTGTTCTGTATACGCTCATTAAAGATCTTTTGAGCAACAATCTTTCAAAGGATAGATTGCCTTTTTACATTATCTCGAGCATTGTGGTGCTGATCCTGATAGCAGTTACAAACTTCATTCAGTACAACATGACCTTCCTTACTACATATAAGGAGAGCGGTATCAGAAGAACTTCCATTGCGGAAAGACTCCGCAAACTGCCGTTGTCTTATTTCGGTAAGAAGAATCTTGCTGACCTTACGCAGAATATCTTAGGCGACTGTGCTCAGATCGAGACTGCATCAAGCCACTGGATCCCTGAGATAATCGGAGCTCTTATTTCTACTACTCTTGTTGGACTCAGTCTGTTCATCTTCTTTGACTGGAGAATGGTTCTTGCAAGTTTCTGGGTAATACCCGTATCACTCGGTATAATCCTTTCATGTTCCGGTCTCGAAAAGAAAGCGGTAAAGAAGAATGAAGCCGTTAAGCTTGACATGAATGACAGCGTACAGGAGTGTCTGGAATCAATCAGGGATCTTAGAGCCAATAACGCTGAAGACAGATATATGGAAGTGCTCGAAGGCAAGATAAGAAAAGTTGAAAAGATGGCTCTCTTTACAGAACTTAAGATGGCCGTTTATGTCAATTCCGCTTCGATCATTCTTAAGCTTGGTATTGGAACTACGGCGGTTGTCGGAGGCTTGCTTTTTGCAAACGGTGAGATCGATATGCTCACATTCTTTATGTTTCTCATGTTGGTTGCAAGGCTCTATGATCCGATGCAGATCACACTCCAGAATTTCGCAGCTGTCATTTCTGTTGAACTTCAGTCTGAAAGATTGGATGAAGTACTCTCACATAAGATCCAGACCGGTTCTGAGCAGAAGACCAATGACGGATATGATATCGTTTTCGATCACGTCGGATTCAAATATTCTGATGACACAGACGTGTTAAAGGATGTAAGTTTCACTGCGAAGCAGGGTGAGGTTACTGCTCTTATCGGACCTTCCGGCGGCGGTAAGACAACCATATCAAGACTTGCCGCAAGATTCTGGGACGTTAATGAAGGTAAGATCACATTGGGCGGAGAAGATATTTCTAAGATCGATCCGGAGACATTGCTCTCTGATTATTCCATAGTCTTCCAGGACGTAACCCTGTTCAATAACACGATCAAAGAAAATATCCGTATTGGCCGTGAAGGCGCAAGTGACGAGGATATCAGGAGAGCTGCAAAACTCGCTAATTGCGAGGAGTTTATAAATAAACTTCCTAACGGTTACGATACTTTTATCGGTGAGAACGGCAGTGAGCTCTCAGGCGGTGAGAGACAGAGGATCTCTATTGCAAGAGCGTTCCTTAAAGATGCTCCGATCATTCTTCTTGATGAAGCTACGGCATCGCTTGATGCTGAGAATGAGACCGTTATCCAGGAAGCGCTCTCAAGACTTATTAAGGATAAGACTGTCCTTATCATTGCTCACAGAATGAGAACGATCGCCAATGCAGATCATATAGTTGTTCTTAAGGACGGCGTAGTGGCAGAACAGGGAACACCTGAGGAATTATCTGCATATGACAGCATTTACAGCAGGATGACCAGCCAGCAGCGCATGTCGCAGAGCTGGACGATGTCCTGATCCTATTTCTACCCTCTCTAACCGAATAGCAGGCGGCACTATAGTTTCCGCCTGCTATCCGGAAAGGGTATTAGCTTTTGGAGATGCAATGAAAAATACCGTAAAAAAGAGTCCATACGGAAAAGAATTTCTTGTTATGGTAAAGAACCGTTTCAGCAAAGAAACTGCAGAAGAAATCTGCAGGATGGCTAATATGTATTCAGACGAATACACCAATGCGCATCCTGATGCGTATGGTTCTGCAAAAAAGGTTTCATATCCTTTTGCCGGTGTATATAAAGCCCTTCAGAAATATGTTACCAAAGAAGAGGCTCTTCAGATGATGATGGATTATGCTCCGGTTATAGGAGAAAAGGCAAGAAAGAAGTATTGGCGTTTTACTTCGATTCCCGGTGTGCCTTCTTTGCTGTGGAAGAATTTCGTGAAGATCATGAATTCTGCTGCCAGCGAGGAAAAAGGCTATAAGAGCAGGATGCTCGGCGTAAACGGAAATCATGCCGGCCTTGATATACTTTCATGTCCTGTTGTTAACGGACTGGTTGAAATAGGTATGCCTGAAGTAGCGCCCGTGATGTGTGCGATCGATCAGGTGTATGGCAACGGATACCGCGGTATTCAGTTTAAACGTACTAAATCAGTCGCCGAAGGAGACGACTGCTGTGACTACAGATATACAAGGGTTAAGTGATATTCGGCAATTAGTCGAACAGATATCTTAGTACAAGATCGGCGAGTTCTTTTACCACTTTGTCATCTTGAGAGCCGTCACCGTTGAAAACGGTTTCATGTATAACGCTCTCAACGGTAGTGAGTATGATGCGTGCTGCAAGATCAACATCTTTGATGCGCAGTCCTGTGCCGCATTTTTCGATCATTCCCAAAAAGAAATCAGGTACGTGTGATTTGTACTGATCTTCGATCGCCCTGAATTCTTCTGACTGACATGACAGGGAAGCGATCTCCTTCTGGAAATCTTTTCTGTAATAATGGCTCTTAAGGAGCATGGCGATTGCAAGTTCGGCAAGAGCTCTGTCATCCGTATCATCCGGGATGTTATTCATGGCAGAACTGGTCTCGTTTATGACATAACTGTAGATATCTCCTACAAGTTCTGCATAGAGTTCTTTTTTATCTTTGAAATATGAATAGAAGGTTCCGATGGATACATCTGCCTTTTTGGCAATCTCATTGGAGCTTGTATTGTGATAGCCGTTTTGTGCCATCAACTCGAAAGCAGCGTCTTTTATACGCTGCTTTTTTTCTATGCTTCTTTTCTGTGTCGGCGTTCTGGTCATGGCTTGATTATAGGTCAGAAAGATTTTTTTGTAAAGAAATATGAGCAATCGCTCATATTCTATTGACAAAGGAGTTAGTTGGGACTAATATTGCAAATGCGAGCGGTTGCTCATATTTCAAAATGTTATCTGTCATTTGAAATGACATGGAGGTAAATATGTATCTGACAACAAAAGATCTGAAAAAGAGTTACGGTGAGGGCGGAAGCTATTCACAGGTTTTGAAAGGCATCAATCTCGAAGTGGAAAAGGGTGAGATGTGCGTAATACAGGGAACATCAGGTTCCGGTAAATCGACACTCTTAAACCTTATCGGAGGGCTCGACCGTATGGAGTCAGGCTCCGTGAAAGTGGACGGGATCGAAATATCTGGATTAGGGAACAAGGCTCTTGCTGAATACCGCAGAGCAAATCTCGGATTCATATTCCAGTTCTACAATCTGATTCCTAATCTGACAGTCAGGGAGAACATAAGGGTATGTCAGTATCTTGGCAAGCCTGCGATGGATATGGGAGAACTTTTGGATACGCTGGGCCTTACCGAGCATATGAATAAGTTTCCTTCCCAGTTATCCGGCGGTCAGCAGCAAAGATGCGCTATAGCAAGAGCGCTCATTAAAAATCCCAAACTGCTGCTTTGTGATGAGCCGACGGGTGCTCTGGATTCCAAGACATCGAAAGATATTCTTGTCCTTCTCGAGAAGGTAAACCGCCGTTATAACACGACAATGCTGGTAGTTACCCATAATAATTCGATCAAGAACATGATGGATCACATTGTCATCATGAAGGACGGAATGATCGTTAAGAATTATATCAATGACAATAAGATCGAAGCTGCAATGCTTGAAGATCTTTAAGGGGGACTTAAGATGAGAAGCGGATTATTGCGAAGGATCCCGAGAGATCTTAAGAAGTCCTGGACCCGTTATCTGGCCCTGATGGTGCTTATTATTGCGAGCATGTACATAGTCGTAAGCGTTGTCGGTATGACAGAAGTAACGATACAGGGAACAGCGAAAAAGATTGAAGAGAACAGGATTCAGGACGGTCAGTTTCAGACATTTGAGAAGCTGACAACTGAACAGGTAAAAGAAATCTCTGA
The DNA here is from genome assembly GCA_905234715.1 of uncultured Saccharofermentans sp. GTDB lineage: Bacteria > Bacillota > Clostridia > Saccharofermentanales > Saccharofermentanaceae > Saccharofermentans. The sequence continues at coordinate 28,904 of CAJOJI010000024.1, read as the reverse complement.
CATGGGGATAATTACAGAAGAGATCTTCTATGTGGATGTCTCACACGGTGAAAATACAATCAGGGTAGGTAAGGTCAGAACTGATATTGATCTTATCGATATTGATGAAGGTGCACTTCCGGTAAAAGACGATGAGATCGTTCTGATGAATCTTTACTGTGACAGAAACGGTCTTAGTCTGGGAGATCAGATAGTTATTGCAGAGAAGACGTTTACCATATCCGGAATCGGAAGTGTTCCTGATTATAACCTTCCTCTTAAGAATATGAGTGACATGACTTCCGATCCGAGCAGATTCGGTGTCGGATTCGTAAACAGTGAGAGTTACGAACAGATAGTTAATTCTGATAATACGGGATCTGAGGTCTATATATATGCATACAGGTTGTGCGGTGCATCTGCAGCTGAACTAAAGGATAAGCTCAAGACATTTGATTATGATTATGAAATGTCAGATAACGTATATCTTAAGGAGATAATAGATAAAAAACTCCAGGATAAATACGATTTCGAAGACGGACTCGATGAACTTGGAGACGGTATCGACGAATTGTCTGACGGGGCAAAAGATCTTTACGACGGAGCTTCGGAACTGCATGACGGAGTGTCTGAGATGAAAGACAATATGCCGGATCTTGTTGATGGAACGGACGAACTCCTGGAAGGTGCATCTGATCTCTATGACGGAGTTTATGACTATACTACGGCCGTTGATTCCGCAGCAGGCGGTGCAAATGATTTATCTGACGGAGCCGTCGTTATTGCGGATGCAGTTCCGCCGCTGGCAGAGGGAATAGACGATCTGTCTGACGGCCTTGATGAAATAAGCGGAAACAGCAGTGATCTCAGATCAGGTGCGTATGATCTTTACGATGGAGCAGATGAACTTGCAGACGGTGTGTCTGAACTCTCAGATGGCGTGGATGAGCTCTACGACGGTTCGGAGGAACTGTTGGACGGAACAGTTGAGCTCTGCGACGGTGTGGCAGAGTTGTCAGACGGTTATAAGGAATTCAAAGACAGTACAGAGGAATTCCTTGAAGATGCATTTGAAGTCGATATTAGTCTTCTTGAGGAATTTACCGAGAATAAGGACAACCCCAGGATTGCGAGTGACGCGGCAAGCGACGTTTTGATCAAGAAATCAATCGGATTATTTGCAGGTGCGGTAATACTTGCTCTTATTGCATATGTTATCTCAGTCTTTACGGGCAATCAGATCAGGGAAGAGAGCAGCGTTATAGGTACGTTGTTTGCACTGGGTATCCGCAAAAGTGAGATTGCAGTCCACTATATTATCCTGCCTTTGTTCCTGACCTTTGTTGCCGGTCTTGCCGGTATGCTGTTGGGTTTCTCAAAGTATGGCGTCGAATTTCAAATGCAGGATGTATATGAATATTATTCGGTACCTGTTTTCGAGAACATAAGACCTCTTTATCTAATAATCTATTGCTGCGCGGTTCCTCCGTTGATCGCAGCCATTGTCAACTATCTGGTTATTAACGGCAAATTGTCGTCGACTGCGCTCTCACTAATGCGAAATGAGGACAGGCAGCGCATAAAAGGAAATGAAAAAGCATCAAGAGAGAAAAAGAACTTTTTAGATGACTTCAAATCGAGGCAGATAAGACGCGAGAGAAGAAGTATCGCAGCAGTTGTAGTCGGCATGGTCATATCATTGGTCTTGCTGCTTATGGGTGTTAGCTGTTATGTGCTCTGTAACAATGTTAAACAGCATAATATCAGGGATGCATCGTGTGAATATACATATGTCCTTAAGTATCCCCCGGAAGATGTCCCGGAAGGTGCAGAGGAATGCTATGCGAAAAGTCTAAAGCATACATATCTTGAGTACACTCTTGATGTAACCCTGTATGGCATAGTTGATAACAGCAGTTTCTTTGAAGCCAGACCGTCAAAGTGTGAGAACAAAGTCGTAATAGGCAACGGCGTTGCTACAAAGTATTCGCTGGGCAAAGGGGACCTTCTTATCCTCACGGACAGTTCTGAAGACAGAAACTATGCATTCGAGATAGAGGATGTTGTGGACTATTCGATAGGCCTTACCGTGTTTATGAATATCGATTCTGCAAGAGAACTGTTCGGTGCTGAAGATGATGAATATAACGTTTTATTCTCGCATGACAAACTCGATATCGAAGACGGACGAGTAATGAGTATTACCACAAGAGATGAGATCATAAATACGGCCGGTATCTTCGTAGACCAGATGATGTCACTGGTGATAATAATGATCTCCATCTCCGTATTGATCTTTGTGACCGTAATGTATCTGATGATAAATGTCATGATCAGAAGAGCATCACTGAGCATTGCTCTCGTCAAGATATTCGGATACAGGTCCGGAGAATTAAGAAGGATCTTTATGGATGGAAATTTTTTCGCGGTAGCTCTCAGTGCGCTTGTGGGTATTCCTCTGTGTAAGACCTTTGTAGACAGGATATACCCGATGTTTATTGCAAATACGGCTATGGAAAATGACATTACATATCCCTGGTGGCTTTGGTTTTTCATCTTCGCTGCCGTTATGACCGTATATTTCATCATAAGCACAATGCTGATGGGCAAGATAAAGAGGATAGAACCGGCTGAGATTCTGAAAAACAGGGAATAAGAGGTATGACTCTCCTCCGGAAAGTGATTTCCGGCATATGAAAGGGCTGCTCAGGTGAGCAGCCCTTTAGTATAGACGAATAATCTTTCTATGCGGATCAGCCTTCAGCGATAGCACCTGTAGGGCAGGAAGCTTCGCAAGCACCGCAGGATACGCAAACATCAGCATTGATATTGTACTGTGTATCACCCTGAGAGATAGCTCCGACAGGACAACCGTCAGCGCAGGTACCGCAAGAAACGCATGCATCAGAAATTACATATGCCATAGTAATATCCTCCTTTTTGGATGTTGATTTGATTATTCCATTTGAAAAATGAATCTTCAATAACCTGAAGGAAGATTTAACTCATAGTTTACTAAACGTTACCGTCCGCTAACCCTAAATGACAGTACTTAAGATTAAAAAGTCCCGGATCACCAAGGAGTAATGAACCGGGTCTTTTTTTACAGAGGAGGGTCTGTAAATTTTGCAAACACTCACTAATCTGAAGATTTAACTGACTTGATAAGGGTTTCATATTTGCCGGAAGCAAATGAATAGGAGATGCTTCCGGCGTGGCATATGATTTTTTGATAGTTAGCAATACCTAACTGAACAAGAATATAACACAAGAGAAGCAGTACTGTCAATCTTGAGAAGTTTTGTGTTCGCTGACGTATTTCTTTACAGCTTCGAAAGTCTTTGCGCCGATATAGTGTTCAACACGGCAGGCATCCTGATTTGCCGTATCTACATCAACGCCCATCATCATAAATAGATCTGTGAGGACAGTATGGCGGTCATAAACATCTTCGGCTACTATCAGACCTGCTTTGGTTAAATGGAGGAAACCGCGTTCATCCTTGCTGATATAACCTTCATTCTTAAGGATAACCAGAGCACGGCTCACAGAAGGTTTAGAATAACCGAGATATTCCCCGACGTCTATTGCGCGTACCATATCAGATTCAAGAGAGAGGACGTATATGGCCTCAAGATACATCTGTCCGGATTCCAATAATTGCATATAAATATTCCCTTTCCATGTAGTTAGCCATGGCTTACCGAAAGATAGTTTAACATATTAACAAAATAATGGTAAGCGGTGGCTAACTAATTTGGAAAAACTGCATTGACAATACAAATATTACGCTGTAATATTACGCAGTAATAATTTTGTGCTAAAGCTGTTTGACGGAGAAAAATGTCCTACGATTTTGATAAAACTCATGAACTGATCCTTAAGAGTGCGCTGAAGAATTTCAGCGAAAACGGATTCAGAAATGCTTCGATAAGAAACATATGCAAAGAGGCCGGTGTAACCAACGGAGCTTTCTATGCGCATTTCAAAAGTAAGGAAGATCTGTTTTCTGCTCTCGTATCAGAGAAACTCAAATTGTTTAACGATACATATCAGAATCTGAGTGAGATGGATATAAAATCTTCAGAAGATGTTCTGCATATTTTCGAGATGTCTTACGGATCTATCGAAACACTTATACATTACGTGTATTCGGAATATGACGTGTTTAAACTGGTTCTTCAGTGCAGTGGCGGAACATCTTATGAGAATTTCGTCAATGAACTTATCGACGCAGAATGTGAGAATACTATGCTGTTTCTTGAAGGCAGCAGGAAATACATGAAGAGACCGGATAATATATCGTACCGATTTATCAGGATAGGATCGGCAATGGTGATCAACTTTGCCTTTGAAGCATTTCTGAATGGTGCTTCAGAAGAAGATAATATCCGTGAGACAAAGACGGCCTGTGATTTTTGCATCGCAGGTTACAGACATTTATTAGGTATTTAAACCGCAGTTTTGAGCTGCGGTTTTTTTATGCCATGTCGGTTAGACAAGGCTAACTAATGGAGGTGTAGTTAAGTTGAAAGAACAAAAGTCAAATCCAATGATGAGAATCTGGCAGATTGCAAAGCCGGAACATGGAAAATTACTGTTGTCAGTTGTGCTGGCGGTTCTCGGTGTCGTATCGGGAATCGTTCCGTATGTTTCTGCGGCAAAGATAATTTCCGGAATGATATCAGGTATCAGGGAATGGCGTTATTATCTGGTATTCGTGCTTGCAGCATTTATAGGTTTTGCTTTGAAGAGTCTTCTCTACGCAAAAGGCCTTAGCGTAAGCCACAAGGCAACATTTGCGCTGTTAGGCGAGATAAGAAAGCAGATATTCGCAAAGCTTCCGAGAATGCCTCTTGGTACCATAATCGATACATCAAGCGGTAAGCTCAAGCAGATAATAGTCGATGAAGTAGAGCATATGGAGCGCCCTATTGCGCACATGATCCCTGAGTTAACATCCAATATCATCGGTGCGATCGCAGTTTGGGTATATATGATGATCGTTGACTGGAGAATGGGTCTTATATGTCTTATCTCAGTTCCTGTCGGATTGATGTTCTTCGGTTTTATCGCAGCAAGTTATTCAGCCGACTACAAAAAGTCTGTTGAGATCACACAGGACATGAATGCGAGTATCGTTGAATATGTTCACGGTATTGAAGTAATCAAGGCCTATAACCAGAGAAAGACCTCATATCAGAAATTCAAAGATAAGGTAATCGCAAACGCATCATTCTACTGTTACTGGATGAAAAAGACAGAAGTGTGCCAGGCACTTTGCTATACGATTGCGCCGTGCACGCTTATAACTGTTTTGCCGATAGGATGGTGGATGTATATCTCAGGTAGTATTACGGCTGATGTATTCATGACTTCGATCATGCTCTCGATGTGTATCGTAGGACCTATCCTTTCAGCTATTCAGTTCACCGATTCTTCCGCAAAGGTTTCAACTACAGTTGCAACGGTCGATGAGTTGCTTGCAGGTGAGGAACAGGATCATGCTGACACACCTGTCGAGTTTGCAACACATAATATAGAGTTTTGTAATGTTACTTATTCCTATCACGAAGGGGAGGAAGTTCTTCACAATGTAAATCTCTCCATACCTGAGAAAAGCTTTACCGCACTCGTAGGTCCTTCCGGAAGCGGAAAGTCCACTATCGCAAAACTTGTTGCAGGATTCTGGGATGTGGCAGATGGTATTGTAAAAATGGATGGAAAAGATCTGAAATCCATACCGCTTGAACAGTTATACGATCAGGTGGCTTATGTATCACAGGATAACTGGCTGTTTGATGATACGATAATGAACAACATTCGTATGGGAAACACTGATGCGTCAGATGAGATGGTCATGGAAGTATCCAGATTGTCCGGATGCGATGAATTCATTACGGCACTTCCGCAGGGTTATGAGACAAAAGTAGGAAGCGGAGGAACACATCTGTCAGGCGGAGAACGCCAGAGAATAGCGATTGCCAGGGCCATGCTTAAGAATGCACCCATAGTAATACTTGATGAAGCAACAGCTTATATAGATCCTGAGAATGAAGCAGTGATACAGCGTGCTCTGACCGGACTCATAAAAGATAAGACAGTCATCATTATTGCCCACCGTCTTTCAACAGTCACAAATGCGGATCAGATCGTACTGGTCAATGACGGAACTGTTGAATGTACGGGAACCCATAATGAACTCCTGGCAAAGAGTGACCTGTATAACACAATGTGGCAGGCACATATAAGTGAAGGAGGGGCAGCATAATGTTAGAAGCAATTAAGAAGATAATCAGTTTTTCGGGACAGGAAAAGAGCAAGATATACAAGGCAATAATCATATCTTTCTTTAAGTCGCTCTTCTCAATGTTTAGAATGGCAGCTATCTATTTTGTCCTTCTGGCTTTTGAAGAAGGAAACACTACCATGAAGCCTGCCTGGACAGCATTGATCTTTCTCGGCATAAGTATAGCGGGGCAGCTTATTCTAAAAATGGTGGCAGATCTTCAGGCTGTTCATGCGGGTTATTTCATGAGCGCTTACAAAAGACTTGAAATAGCAGAAAGACTAAAAAAAGTCCCCATGGGTTATTTCAACGACAACAATCTTGAACAGATTACGGGAACTGCCACAACAGTTTTAGATGTGGTCGAGAATCAGGGCGCGAATGTTTTGGTGCTCATCTTAAGCGGACTCATGAATGCTATTGTATTCCTGATCTGTGTATTGTGTTTTGACTGGCGTCTCGGACTTATAGAGCTTGTCGGCATGACCATCTATATGCTCATTACATCTTCCATGGAAAAGAAGAGCAGATCTTTATCTCCCGTAAGACAGAAGAATGAAGCAGCTCTTGTATCCAAAGTGCTTGAGAGTCTTCAGGGTATGAGCGTTATCAAATCATTTAATCTTACCGGCAAGGGTGATGAAGCTTTGAAAAAAGCCATAGACGATAACAGAGACAGTAATATGGCTTTGGAGAGATTGTTCATACCATACGGAGAAGTACAGGGAGTAGTTCTTGGTGCATTCAAAGCTTTGCTGCTTCTTGTTGCGGTAATCCTGTTTGTAACCGGAAATATGACGATAACATATGCCTTGATGGCGGTCATTATTTCTTTCCAAGTATTTGCCGACATAGAACAGACAGGCGCAGGCCTTACAGTACTTAGAGTTGTTTCCAGCTCTATTGAGGAAGCTGAGAAGGTAAATCTCCTTCCTGTTATGGATGAAAACGGCAAAGAATTCACTCCTGAAGATCACGGTATATCTATCGACCATGTATCCTTCTCCTATGGTGACAATGAGATATTAAACGATGTAAGTCTTGAGATCCCGGAGAATACAATGACGGCATTTATAGGATCTTCAGGTGCAGGTAAAACAACACTTGCAATGCTGATTGCACGTTTCTGGGACGTAAATAAAGGAAGCATTTCGATCGGCGGAAGAGATGTAAGAGACTACACGTTGGAAAGCCTTATGTCCCAGATAAGCGTGGTTTTCCAGAATGTATATCTTTTTGCGGATACGATCGAGAATAACATCAAGTTCGGAATGAGTGATGCGAGTCACGAGCAGGTTGTGGCTGCTGCAAAAAAAGCTTGCTGCCATGACTTCATAATGTCACTCCCTGATGGCTATTCCACAGTGATAGGTGAAGGCGGTGCAACATTGTCCGGCGGTGAGAAGCAGAGGATTTCCATTGCCAGGGCGATCCTTAAAGATGCACCGATAATAATTCTTGATGAGGCAACGGCGAACGTTGATCCTGAGAATGAGGATAAATTGACAGCTGCTTTTGATGCGCTGACAGAAAACAAAACGGTTATCATGATCGCCCACAGGCTAAAGACAATCAGGAATGCAGATAAGATCGTTGTGCTCGACGGCGGTGCCATAAGCTGCGGAACGCATGACGAATTGATGAAGACTAGTGCTAAATACAGCAACTTCATCAGGCTCAGAGAAGAAGCAGCGAACTGGAAAATGTAATTACCGACATATGTCGTTTTCGAACAAGTTTTACGACATATGTCGGAAAACTCTAAAATCCCATTGAACAAATAGGAATGACCGTTATAATGAACTTGTGCCATAAAAAACCGATTGAGGCGTTTCGTATAGAGCCCATGTGTTGTTGAAAACGATTCGGGATCTATAACGCGTGTTGAGTAAACAACACTTCTATAGGCCTCGGTTGAATGATGTTCTTTCAGTTCTTAACATCATAAAGGAGAGTCCGGAGATAAAAACTCCGGACTTTTTTGTGCATATTCGGTTAGCATAAACTAACTAAAGGTGATAGAATAGGGCGATAGTTAGCATAGCGTAACCAGAAGAGGCGCAGAATGGACCAACAAAAACAGATTAGAAAATGGTTAAGGACGGTAATTCCGGATGATGCGGAGAGAATCAGTAACGCACAGGCATCCATATACACAGATTGTGTATCGTCCCTAAGCGGAACAACGTCCAATCAATATAAGACTCTGACCAGGACAATATTACCCCGTGTTGCATTGTACAAAGCACTCCTGACAGATGAGAAACTCTCCGGAAGTGCGTATGAACTTACCCATAAATACATGATCGAAGTTATAGGCATGCAAAAGTATAAGAGCACAAGGGTGTTAGAGATAATCCCCGGATTTTACAGGATTTACAGCAGATCGTTCTTAAAGATCATGAGGACAACAGATCTTCAGAAGAGCACTCAGGAAGAAGGGAAAGACTACTACAACATAACAATCACAAACTGTCTTTGGCATAACGCCTGCAAGCAATTCGGATGCCCTGAACTCTGTCCCGCATTTTGTGATGTTGATGATGTAACTTACGGAAATTTAAGAAAACTCGGATTTACGAGAACCCAGACACTCGGAAAAGGAGGAGAATGCTGCGACTTCCATTTCTACAGGAAGTATATGCATTCTATAAAACGCACATGAAATATTCAGGACTGCCTGCAGGAATGTGGATGCTTTTGAAAGGTTCTTTTGAAAAGAATCTGATAAAAGATTTTGGACTTACAAAGGATGAAGCAAAAAAAGTGAGACTCAAAGCAAAGCCGAAATACAGAAGTATTATTGAAGCTCTTCCCGAATTTGAGAAGGAAGACAGATTTAAGACAAACATTGTCAATTGCGCAATGCTGATCTCGTTCCTGACCTATCTTCCGCAAAAGCCTGAATTAAACGATGTGACGAGATATTACGAAGATGCAATGACGACTCCGGTCATGAAGAAATTCTGCAAAAAGAGCGGGAAAAACAAGTTTACGGAAAAAGATATAGCCTCAAATAAAGCCACAGCTGAACTTAAAGCCGCTGACAGAAATCCTTATTCGTGGAATATGGATTATATCCCGTATGAAGACGGAAGCGGATATGAAGCCAGGTTCTTCAGCTGCGGTATCTGTGTATTAATGAAAGAATACGGTCTTTTCGAATATGTACCTGCTATGTGTCATCTTGACTATGTGATGAGTGAACTGGGCGGAGCTTCAAAATTCGTAAGAGAATATACCATCGCATCGGGCGGTCCTTATTGTGACTGCGGATATAAGAAGAGGATTTGACGGATGTTCGATAAACGCCTGATGGCCATGTGCCCTGAGAGCAAAAAATATATTGCCGGAAACATAATCTGCCAGTGGACAGAACTCCTTATGAACGCGGTGATGATATTCATTATCTCAAATGCAGTAGGAAGACTGTATTCAGGTGTATTTAGTACAAAAGAACTTTTCATTTCTGTAGCAGTGTTGGGGATAACATTGATCGTCAGATTCTTCATGACGAAGAAAACGACCGAGATGAGTTATCTTGCATCAAAGACTGTTAAACGAGTAATGCGTGAGCAGATTTATAAGAAGATCTTAAGGCTTGGCAGTGCCTATCGGGAACATGCGACTACAGCTGAACTCGTTCAGGAATCGGTAGAAGGAGTAGAACAGCTTGAAAGCTATTTCGGCCTGTACGTACCCCAGTTCTTTTATGCGTTCATTGCCCCGGTTACGCTGTTTGTTTTATTCGGTGTTTCCGGAAGTTTTAAGGTAGCAGGAGTTTTACTTATCTGTGTGCCTCTTATTCCCGGTGCAATCGTGATGGTACAGAAAATTGCAAAGAAGATACTTGCAAAATACTGGGATCAGTATGCGAAACTCGGCAGCACATTCTTAGAGAATCTTCAGGGAATGACAACACTTAAGACATACCGTGCAGATGCTTACAAAAACCAACAGATGAATGAGGAATCCGAGAACTTCAGACGGATAACTATGAAAGTTCTTACGATGCAGCTTAATTCGATAATCATAATGGATTTCTTTGCGTACGGAGGCGCTGCGCTCGGAATAGCGCTTGCATGTAAAGGATTCATCGAAGGCAGCATTACACTTCAAAGCACAGTCTTCATGATATTGCTTTCTGCTGATTTCTTCCTGCCTATGAGAAAACTCGGAAGTTATTTCCATGTCGCAATGAACGGTATGGCAGCAAGCGACAGGATCTTTAAGTTCCTTAATGAGCCTGAACCTGAAGTAAAGAAAGACGTACTTCCGGATGACAGCCTTGATATCAGATTAAGTGATATAACTTTCGCATACGACGATAAGAATGTGCTGGAAAACATATCGCTTGATATTAAGGATGGTGCATTTACAGGCATAGTGGGGGAGAGCGGCAGCGGTAAGTCAACTGTCGCATCTCTCATCATGGGCAGAAACAGTATCAAGAACGGGTACCTTACGATTGCCGATAAGAGTATTTCTGAAATTAGTGAAGAGAGTTTATTTAAAACCATAAATTATGTCGGCCTCGGAAGCACATTCTTCAAAGGTTCTGTAAGAGATAATCTCCTCATAGCGAATCCGAAGGCAACTGATGAAGACCTTTGGAATGTTCTGGAAGAATGTAATATAGCCGGCTTTTTGCGGGCAGAAGAAGGTCTTGATACTAGGCTTACCGAAAACGCCGGCAACCTTTCAGGCGGACAGAAACAGAGACTGGCTCTGGCACGTGCAATTCTTCACGACGCAAAGATCTATATTTTCGACGAGGCTACGAGCAACATCGATATCGAGAGTGAGGAGATCATCCTCCAAAAGATAAAAGAACTGTCAAAGACAAAAACAGTAATAATGATCACTCACAGGCTGATGAATGTTAAGGATGCCGACAGCATCTGCTGTCTTGAAGACGGTCAGGTCAAAGGCGTGGGAACGCATGGCGAATTGCTTTCGTACTGTGAAACATACAAGAACTTGTGGAGCACCCAGAAAGCTCTGGAAGAATTCGGAAAAGGAGGTTCTGCTTTATGAGAAAACAGAATAAAGCACTCATCCTTCTTCGAATGATTAAACTTGTAAAGCCTCTTACCGGTTTTATGGTCCTTGCGGTCATATTCGGAACAATTGGTTTCCTGACAGCACAGTTCATTCCGGTATTGGGCGGTATGGCCGTACTTACCGGACTTGGAGAAGATATAGATATCAGTTTTAAGACTATAGTATGTCTGCTTTTGTCCTTTGCAGTGCTTCGCGCAGTGTTCAGGTTTGCGGAACAGAGAATGAATCACTACATTGCATTTACTCTTCTGGCGATAGTAAGAGACAGAGTGTTTAAAGCGCTTAGAAGACTTTGTCCTGCTAAACTCGAAGGCCGTGATAAGGGCGATCTTATATCGCTGATCACATCAGATGTTGAATTGCTGGAAGTGTTCTACGCGCATACGATATCTCCTATCTGTATTGCAATAATAACCGAGATCATAATGTGCATATTCATAGGAAGCTACCATCCGCTTCTTGGAGCGGTCGCATTTGTTTCTTATGTTCTGGTCGGAGTTGTATTGCCGCTTATTGTCTCTAAGAGAAGCGGTACGACAGGTGATGATCTCCGCGCACAGTCAGGTGAACTTTCCTCTCACATGCTCGAGAGCATCCGCAACATTGACGATACGCTTCAGTATTCCTTTGGCAGTAAAAGGCTTGAAGAGATAGGAAGTAAAACTGAAGAACTGTCCAAGAAACAAGGCATATTAAGTAAGCTCACGGGAACGAACATGGCAATTGCAAACATGCTGATACTAATTTCTGACATAGTAATGTTTGCCGTTTGCACATATCTGTACCAGTCGGGTCAGATTACGTTTAGCGGCTTTATTATCCCGCTTATCGCACTGATGTCATCGTTCGGTCCTGTGATAGCGCTTGCATCACTCGGTACAACTCTTCAGAGTACCGTGGCATCAGGTGCAAGAGTGCTGGCGATAATAGATGAAGAACCGGAGACAGAAGATGTTGAAGGAAAAGAGATAATCGGTTTTAAAGGCGCAAATGCGGATTCCTTAAGTTTCAGTTACGGATCTGAAGAAGTGCTCAATGATGTTTCGATAACTATTCCGGAAAAGAAGATAACCGGAATTGTCGGTAAGAGCGGATGCGGTAAGTCGACCCTTCTTAAGCTTCTAATGAGATTCTGGAAAACAGAACCGGGTATGGTAACTGTTTCAGGCAGAAACATCGATGAAATAAATACAGATAATCTCCGTGACATGGAAAGCTACATGACGCAGGAAACGCAGCTTTTTAAGGATACGATCGCTAACAACATACGTATCGGAAAACTCGATGCGACAGATGAGGAGGTCATCGCTGCATGTAAGAAAGCGTCGATCCATGACTTTATATTGACGCTTCCCAAAGGTTATGACACCGAAGTCGGAGAACTCGGAAGCACGCTTTCGGGTGGAGAAAAACAGCGCATAGGACTTGCAAGAGCATTCCTTCACAATGCGCCGTTTATGCTCCTTGATGAACCTACAAGTAATCTCGACAGCCTTAATGAAGCTGTGATCCTGAAGTCGCTTAAAGAAGAGTCAGAAGATAAAACGATCCTTCTTGTCTCACACAGAGAATCAACCATGAGGATAGCTGATGAAGTTCATTCAATGGACGGAGGAAGGCTGTCGTGACAGACATCCGGTAATGGCAATAAGACATGTAATCGAAAGTAAAAAGGAAAGGCGAAGAATGAATAATGGGAATTAAAAAGATCATCTTTATCGTAGTTGGATGCATATGTCTGGCCCTTGGAACTGTCGGAGTATTCCTGCCGATTCTTCCTACAACACCGTTCTATCTGATTACGCTCTATTGCTTTGCAAGAAGTTCAAAGCGATTGGAAGATTGGTTTAAGGGAACAAAACTTTACAAAAAACATCTTGAATCTTTTGTCGAGAAGCGCGGAATGCTTCCGCAGACAAAAGCAAGCATTCTTATCACCGTAACATTGCTTATGGGATTAGGAATCTTCTTCATGGCTCGAAAAGGTATATGGGTTCCCTGCATCATACTCGGCGTGGTGTGGGTGGTTCATCTTGTATATTTTCTGTTTTTCGTTAAGACAATCAAAGAAGAGGAGAGAATCGGTTAATGAGTATTGAGAAAAGCAAAAAGAAAAAACTTGAATCAGCATTTATCTTCGGCTTTATAGCACTGCTTTTGTGCGGCGTGGGTGACTGGCTGATAGGTTACGAACCGGAAGGCGGCCTGCCGTTGATATACGGTATAACGTCCACATCCATAGCCGATGTGCCGACAGCATTCTATGTGATATCGTTCTTTTTCGGAATCCTGTCAGGATTCGGATGCATGTATTTCGCGCCTGCGATTATGAAATTACTGGATATTAAGGGAATAGACAAAGATTCGAAAATGTATAAGCTAATGAGATTCGGATTAAAGTCTGCACCCATGATGTTTGTGTCTTTTCACGCTGCATGCTGCATAGTTCTTTTAATGATACAGGCTGCTCTCCGCGCAGGTCTTGATATAAGCACGGCTGATTCCGTTTATCTCATACCTGTTGCTACGGTATTGATTCCCTTCGTTATTTGGTGTTATTTATGCGATATTCCCGTGACGATCGCATATATGTATTTCACCCTGAAAGGGAAACTCGGTATCAACAAAGCTGCTTTTATACTTTGTCCGATGGGGCTCAGTATAGCAGCAAAGATAATTGCTGCGGTAATGGTAGCTTTAGGGAGCAAACTCTCTTTCCTTACCGCCTGTGGAGAATCCTGGGGATATGCATTCATGTGCCTTGCATTCTATCTTGCCGTTAAGAAAGAATCTTTAAGCCGGAGGTAAAAATGAGTCTGATAAAGATACTGTTTCTGATTGCCGTGATCGGACATATTATCTGCGGATGCTGTGACTGTCTTATCACATATGTACCCGGCGGAAAGAAGTTTGATTTTAAACAGATGTCTGACAACAAAGCTATGTCTGAGACATTTGCAAAGATGCCGCTCAAGAACATTAACATATCAATGCTTGCGGGGTGCCTTGCACTCTTTATGATCGCATGCGGATACTACGGAATGTATCTGTGGATGTCAGAGTTTTCGAAAGTTTATGCTGTGATAATTCTCATATCGATCGGTATCTTTTTATCTTTCGGTGTTGCACATCACGTGTTCTGCGGGGTTGCCGAATGGTTTTATGTACGCATGGGAATGACAGAAGATGCGAGGCAGGCTGTCGTCAAATTCTTCAAAGACACTTCGATAACAATGATCGGATGCTACATTGGTCTGATTACTCTCGGTGTTGTCCTTTTTATTGCAGTTGTAACAGGTGCAACGTCACTTCCTCAATGGGCATGTATCGTTAACTTGTACTGATTCTTTTGCCTTTGAGAATAGGCGGAGCAGGCAATTGGAGTGGTGCTGTCATGTTCTTGGGATTACTTATTTTGATTTGATTAACAGGAGGATTATAAAATGGGACTTTACAGGAAATTTGTAAATCAGACAAGAAAACCTGAAGGTACAATGGGCAAGATGATGGTAAACGGCATGAACAGCGGTCATGCAAAGATGGCAGACTGGGGTATGTCACATCTTCCCGAAATGAATCCTTCAAAGATACTGGAAGTCGGCTGCGGCGGAGGACGGAATGCCGGAGAACTGGCAAAGAAATATCCTTCTGCAAAAGTTACTGCGATCGATTATTCCGAAGTGTCTGTTGCAAAAACGACTGAATACAACAAAGAAATGATCAGTGCAGGAAGAATAAGCGTCAAGAAGGGGGATGTTTCAAATCTGAGTCTTCCTGTTGATACCTATGATCTTGCCACAGCATTTGAGACCATATATTTCTGGCCGGGCCTTGAAAATTGTTTTGCTGAAGTCTGCAGGGTTCTTAAGACTGGCGGTGCTTTTATGATTGTTAATGAATCTGACGGCACAGATGAAACGAGTCTTAAATATGAGAAGATCATCGACGGCATGAAGTGCTACACGATAGAACAGATCGAAGCAGCGCTTAAGGCTGCAGGCTTTTCTTCAGTTACTTCTGATCACTATGACGGCAAACCATGGATAGCGGCGGTTGCTGTTAAATAAGAGGAACTGTTCAGTTGAAGAAAACGGATTATAAATATCTTAATGATGGATTCGAAGGAGTCCTCTACGATACTGAAAACAATGATGACAAGCTTCTTATCGTAATACAGGGATTAAAAGGTCTTGAGCTTCCTGAGAAGTATGCAAAGCTTTTTTCGGGTAAAGGTTATTCCACACTTGCCATGTCATACTATGGCGGAGAGGGACAGAAGAAAGACATAAGAGCGATTCCTCTCGAACAGTTTGAGTATGCCTGCAATGAAATGAAAAAGCATGGTTATAACCGTATTGGAATATATGGCAATTCAAAAGGTGCAGGCATGGCTCTTCTTGCGGCAAGTGTGCTGCCTGATATCAGTCTTGTCATTGCCGCATCTTCATTCGGTCATATAATGCAGGGAACAGGAAAAGCTTCAGAAGATCCTTGTAGGGCAATGGTCTCATTTAAAGGTCAGGATTTTCCTTATGTGGAGAAGGGGAAGCTGTTTTCTGTTTTTCTTAAAAGATGTCTGAAAGAACACAAGGTACAGCTACTGTACTTCTTTGATGAATGGGATAAGAAAGGTACGGAAGAAAATGAGATCCCCGTAGAGAAGATCAACGGAGACATTCTGTTTCTTACTTCAACACATGATGAATCAGTTCCGGCAAAGCGAGACGCGGAGTTGCTTGTAGAAAGACTAAAGAGAAAGCAATTCACACATAGATTCAGACATGTCAATTCAGAGACCGGAAGCCACAACCTCGGTTATTTTCCTGTGAATAATAAGATGCTTCCGCGTGAAAAGAAGTTCCCGGATGAATGTCAAAAAGCCAGGGAAGATACGCTTGAACTGATAATGAACACACTTGATAAGTGGGCAGTCTGATAGATTTGTTTTACTAATTTCGCTTTTCTTGTTGACATAAATTATCACCTGTGATAAAACCTTTACCGATAATTTGATTATCAGTAAGCGATTGCTAATCGAGGTAGATAATGTCCGTACGTGATACAAGCATCGATCCGAGATTGATCCAGAGTGCCCGTGAAGAGTTTATGACCAACGGGTTCCTGAAAGCAGATCTTAAGCGCATCTGTGAGAATGCAGGGGTTACTACCGGAGCTGTCTATAAGCGGTATAAAGGAAAGGAAGAACTCTTTCAGGCTGTCGTTAAGGATGCTGTCGATAAGATGGACAGTTTTATCGAACTCCGTACCGAGTTGGATTTTTCCGGCATGTCCGATGAACAGATCAGAAATACATGGATCATGAATGAAGATTATGTTCTTGATATGTTCAGGATGATATGGGATATCCGTAAGGACCTTGTTATCCTGCTCGAAAAGTCATCAGGTACTTCTTATGAGAATTACATTCATGATTTTTCATTGCGTATGACCAAGGCTTATATGCAGTATTATCTCGAAGCGAAAAAAAGAGGTCTTGCTAAAGCAGAAATATCGGAAGAGCAGATGCATGTGCTGTGTACAGCTTTCTGGACTGCAATCTATGAACCCTTTATCCATAAAATGTCATGGAAGAAAATAGAGGACCATTGCAAGGTCCTCTGCCGTTATTTCAATTGGGCTGAAGCAATAGGCCTGACATAAATAAGTAAACCAAGCCGTCGTTGCACGGCTTTAATAATACGCAACGGGTTAGCATACGCTAACTAAAAGGAAGGAAACATAAAATGTTTAAGCGAGTGGCTCCGTATATCGGTGAGTATAAGAAATACACCGTATGGGCAGTGATCATGATGACGATAGGTATCATTGGGTCAGTGCTTCCGTATTTCTTTTTGTACCAGATCATTTCACCTCTGACCAGAGGCGAAAGCATCGACATGACTTTCCTGCTTATCAGGGTAGCTGCAGTGGCCGTATGTGAGATCATATACTCGGTAGCATATGTGCAAGGCTTGGCATTCTCACATGTGAGTGCGTATAACACATTGAAGAATCTGCGTATCTCTTTGCAGGGTAAGCTCGAAAAGCAGCCTCTGGGAAATATAAAAGAGATGGGAACAGGACGCATTAAGAAGGTCTTTACAGATGATATCGACCAGATCGAACTTTTGCTTGCACATGCGATCCCGGAAGGAATTGCTAATATAGCAATTCCGGTAATCATCATTATCCTCATGTTTGTTTATAACTGGAGACTTGGTCTTTTATCTCTTGTTCCTCTTGTTGTCGGAATGATCGCAATGGGTATGATGATGCATCAGGGTATGTCAAAAATGAATGCATACTATGAATCTGCAGCAAGAATGAACAACACGATTATAGAATATGTAAACGGAATGGAAGTCGTTAAAGTCTTTAACAAGGATGGCGACTCATATAAGAGGTTCGGAGATGTTGTAAGAAGCTACCGCGACTTTACCATCGCATGGTATAAGGTGTGCTGGCCCTGGATGGCTATATATACAAGTGTACTGCCGTGTCTGGTCCTTCTTATGATCCCTTTCGGTTCAGGCATGGTATTGGACGGCGTCATAAGCTTAGATAAGTTTATTCTTGTAATGTGCATGTCCTTTGCAGTTGGTCCCTCATTCCTTAAGGCTTTGAATTTTGCAGGAAAGTTCCCTCAGCTTGACTATAAAATCGCCGAACTCGAGAAGATGATGGATAAGCCCGCTCTTAAGGAAGGGACATCTGATTTCACAGGCAGCAACTACGACATTGAGTTCAAAGATGTCCATTTCGGATATGACGAGACAGAAGTAATAAAAGGTGTTGATTTATCTCTTAAGCAGGGAACGACAACAGCGCTTGTCGGTGAATCAGGAAGCGGTAAATCCACTCTGGCAAAATTGCTTGTTCATTACTATGACCTTAATTCCGGCGCCATAACGATAGGCGGTCAGGATATTACGGACATGAAGCTCGAGTCATTGAACAACAGGGTAGCTTTTGTTTCGCAGGAACAGTTCCTGTTCAATACTACACTTTACGAGAACATTCTTATCGGCAGACCTGATGCAACAAAAGAAGAAGTCATGGAAGCGGCAAGAAGAGCGCAGTGTGAGGAATTCATCAACAGATTCCCTGACGGCATAATGACACAGGCCGGAGACGGCGGAAAGCAGTTATCCGGAGGCGAACGTCAGAGAATATCGCTTGCAAGAGCTCTTCTTAAAGATGCTCCTGTCATAGTTCTCGATGAGGCAACAGCATTTATGGATCCGGAGAATGAGGAGAAAATGAATGCCGCACTCGATGAGATTGTAAAAGATAAGACGGTCCTTGTAATAGCTCATCGTCTGTCCACTATAAAGAATGCTGACAATATTTGTGTAATGAAAGATGGTCTGTGTATCGCTTCCGATACTCATGATGGACTGCTTCAGACATGTACGGAATATAGAAAACTTTGGGATGCGTCTGTAAGCGCAAGCACATGGAAGATAAAGGGAGCGTGATCTATTATGTTGAAGATATTACACAGAATAATCAATATGACGGGAAAGTACAAAACGAGGATCAGAGCATCATATATTACTGCGTTTCTTAAAGGATTAATGATGAAAGCTCCACTGGTTATATGCTTTCTTGGCATCAGTTATTTTATGCGCGGAGAGATGGATAAAACAAAGTGTATCTATCTTGGCGTTGCAGTATTGGCAAGTGTAATACTTGAGGCAGTATTTGAACATATATCCAATGTCTTGCAGTCTGCTACAGGTTATATGGTATTTGCTGATATGAGATTAAAGCTCGGCGACCATCTCAGGAAGCTCCCGATGGGTTATTTTACCGAAGGAAACATCGGAAAGATCAGCTCAGTTCTGGCAACAGACATGGTCTTCATAGAAGAAAACTGCATGGGCGTTTTATCTGAGTTGGTAACATTTCTTATCTCTCAGAGCATCATGGTGGTCATGATGTTCGTAATGGATTTCAGAATGGGTTTGTTATCGCTTTTGGTCGTTGGAGCATTTATCATTGTCGGTAACCTTATGCTCAAGACTTCAATGCAGCATTCTGTCATCAAGCAGGAAGCAAGCGAATCTCTTACGGAAGAAGTATTGGATTTTGCCGAAGGAATCGGCATCATCAAATCCTATAACATGCTTGGAGATAAATCCAAGAGACTTACCGATGAGTTTGCAAAAAGCTGCAAGGAAAGTATTGATTTCGAGATAGCATATACACCCTGGTCAAGAGCGCTGTATCTTACGTTCGGAATCGGCACTGCTTTAACGCTTGCTTTAAGCGGCTATCTGTATGTTTCTGGTTCCATATCAGCCGAGTATATGGCCGGAATGGCACTGTTCCTTTTTGATGCATTTTTGGCAATTAAAAGCTACTATGGTCAAATGGCCAGACTAACCGTTACAGATGCAAGCCTTGACCGTATTGAAGAAGTTTTTGCTGCTGAAGAACTCAAGGATGAAGGAAAGAAAGAACTCGGTTCCGTATCTTCTTCTGCAGACGAGATCGAATACGATAATGTAGGATTCGCATATACTGAAAAAGAAGTGCTCAATAATGTATCTTTCAAGATCAAGCAGGGTGAAATGACCGCTCTGGTCGGACCTTCCGGCGGAGGTAAATCTACTATTGCTTCTCTTCTTGCAAGATTCTGGGATGTTAAGAGCGGAAAGATTTTGGTAAGAGGAGAAGATATAAGAAATATCTCGCTCGGCAGTCTTATGAATCAGATAAGTATGGTGTTCCAGCGCGTATATCTTTTCCAGGATACCGTATATAACAATATCGCAATCGGCCGTCCCGATGCCACACGTGAGGAAGTCGAAGCGGCTGCAAAGAAAGCAAGATGCTACGACTTTATAATGCAGCTGCCGAACGGATTTGATACTGTTATCGGCGAAGGCGGTGCATCTCTTTCAGGCGGCGAACAGCAGAGGATCTCAATTGCAAGATGCATTTTGAAAGATTCGCCGATTGTTATCCTCGATGAGGCAACGGCAAGCGTTGATGCAGATAACGAGCGTGCAATTCAGGAGGCTATCTCAGAGCTGTGCAAAGACAAGACACTCCTTGTTATCGCACACAGATTAAGGACCATAAGAGATGCTGATCAGATCCTTGTTGTTACGGACGGAAAGATAACCGAAAGAGGTAATCACGATACACTTATGGCTCAGAATGGGACATATGCGCACATGGTGTCTTTGCAGGAAGCCTGACGGATTAACATACTGTATAGACATGAGGTTGCTTCACGGAAGTGAGGCAACCTTATTTATAGTTAGCCATATCTAACTTACTGTGCTATAATTCTCCACGAACAAAGGAGACTTGGTTATGGTATTAGTCCTTGAATGTATAGTAATTTGCTTTATCTTATTTGTTCCATGTGTTGTCGTTATTGCGAACGGTGTTCATAACGGCGCTTTCCTTTTCGAAAAAGATGTTCAGGAACGTGTTGTTGAGATGGGGTTGATCACCAAGGAACAATTATCCCGCAACAAGAAATTGTTTAAGATCACATCTTTGGCAGTGATGATCTCATTTGTTATATGGGCAGTATACGGTATAAACGGAGCCAGAGGATTTCTGACACCATTTCTGCAGATATATGCGCTTACAATGGCAGAAGGTCTGTTTGACAGATTCTTCATTGATACATACTGGGTAGGCCATACAAAAGCATGGACTATTCCGGGGACAGAAGATCTGAAACCGTACATACCGAAGAAAACCCAGATCGCCAAATGGCTGATAGTCATTGTCGGGAATCCGATCATAGCGGCGGCATTGGCAGGGATCATGATGCTGTTCTTCAAGTGAGGTGATTATTAATGATCTGGTGGGTAATTGTTATAGAGGCAATTGTTTTTGCAGGAATCTTTTCTGCAATCGTTTTGCCGTCAGGACTAAGTGATAAAAAGCACAGTCCTTCCAGCATAGCTAATTATCCTCCTGATATTCAGGAAGAGTATTTTAAGACGCATGAGCGTGTTGATGTCTCGTACAACTCGAAAAAAGTAATAATCGCAAAATCACTCGGCGTTTCAATGTTTTGCGTAATACTTTTTATCAGCGCATTGCTTGCAGGTGCCCAAACATTTCTTCAGGGATTCCTGCTTTCGTTCGGACTTATGATATGGATAGGTCTTTACGACACGCTTTTCATAGACTGGGTGTTATTTGCAAATTTAAAGGCGTTCAGGCTTGAAGGTACCGAGCATATGGATAAGGCATACCATCAGAAATGGTTTCATCTTAAAGGCATGCTCTTTCCCGGTGTAGTGTTTGGCACCGTACCTGCGCTGATAGTCGGTCTGCTGATAGCATTAATAAGGTGAGGATAATGTTTTTAAGCTTTTTATATGGTCTTATAGGTATTGTTCTTCTTGCAGCCTTTTGCCTGATAGGCGCTTTTCTTGTTCCGCAGAATGCCTATTGGTTCATGACACCTAAAGCAAAGGAGTTGCTGGAGAAGTACGGGATTCCAAGAGAACTGAAACTTAAGGATAAGATAATTATCGGGCTGCTTGCTCTTATTACCGGTGCAGGATATATTGTCACGATCATATTTGCAGGAAGACAAGGTGTCGCTTCCGGGATGAATTTCTGGCAGCTTGCGCTTCGCTTCGTGATCTTCTTTTGGATGGTATCGATCTTTGATGCCATTGTGCTTGACTGGTGGATGTTTACCAAGACCGACATTTTCGGTGTGCTGATCAAGAAAAAGACCGGAAAAACGCCTGATGTATGGAGAGTCGAGCCTCAGTGGGACGGCAAAGAGATACACAAGCTTGTAATCGAAGTTGTTGTGTCAGCAATACTGGCGTGGCTCTTTATCAAGTTTGGATAGAGGATCGGATGATATGAGTTTTACGGCCAGAATGGCAAAGGTATTTATGAATCTGATGACCGGAAGGCCGGCCGGCAGTGCTGAGGAACTGCTCAAAAAGGCAAGGAAATATAATGACAAAAATCCGTTTGTAAAGCCTTCCGACTCGAAAGCAGTATATCGCGTGGAAAAGATCCGGGACGGCAGTGATCTTCTGATCGTCCGTTCGAAAAAACGGAGCGATAATGCAAACTGTGCAGTTCTGTTTATCTTCGGAGCCGGCGGGTCGATGAACGCATGGAAACCGCATCTCATGATGGTCCGCAATATTGCAGATAAGACCGGTGCTGAAGTGTTTATGCCGCTGTACCCGCTCTGCACGGACGCGCCGGTCAGCGCATCTGTGGAAACCGCATATGATACATACAAAAGGATCATGAACGATTATCCGCCGGAAAAAGTCGTGATCACGGGAGACTCATCCGGCGGTGCATGCTGCCTTGCACTTGTATCGATGCTGAACCGTTTGGACGAAGAAATAATAATGCCGAAGCTTGCGATACTTCATTCTCCCAGCGGTGTTCCGCACAATAAAGATGCGTGGGAGAGAATGAGGGAACAGAGCAAAAAGGACGCTCCGGGAACCTTCTCCATGGTGGAATTCTTTCCGGAGATCTGTGCGCACGGAGAAAAGGTTCCGGATTATATGATCCATCCCGCTTTGGGAGACTACCGCAATGCTCCTGAGACCTATGTTTATTACAGTGCTGATGAGACGCTGGCTTCATTAGGAAGAGACCTTGAAAAAGCATTCATAAGTGCCGGCAGTAAAGTTCATGTACATTATGAACCGGGCATGGTCCATTGCTATTCTTCTTACCCGGCATGTAAAGAGAGTAAAACAGCCTGTAATGAGTGGCTGGATCTTATTTCAAAAGTGATCGGGGAGGATTAATCATGCTTTTAACATTATTTCTTGCAATCGTGTTTTGTGCGGCAATAACACTTAATATAAGATCTACGACATGATCTTCTTCGATTATTTTCTGCTTTGCAAATTCCAGTTCTTCCAGACCTTTACGCCTGAGGTAACTCCGGTATATAACAACAGAAAATACGGTTATAACATTAAAAGCCAGCTGCTGAAGCTGATCGTCATATTCCCGGCGGCATCTGCACTTGCGATTTTCTCCGAGATGCAGAAGATGGTATGAGTTGTGTTTAGTTCAATGATATGCTGCTAGTTAACCTAGCTAACCTGCGTGATATAATTCACGTCTGAAATGAAATAGTGTGGAGTATTTAGTTGAATGGATCTGAACAGATCTTACGAAGAACAGTTGACAGACTTTCTTAAGACGCATCCCTATAAGGATGTTGCCATCAAGGGCGCAAATTTCCATTACCTTCTCTGCGGGAATGGTGATACGACACTGATCTTTCTTGTCGGAGGAATGGGACTGTCTTTTCTTTATATGCCGTATATTACAGCATTGGAATCAGAATACAGGATTCTTACTTTTGATTACCCTTATGAGCATGATGACAATGCCGGACTGACCGACAGTATTTCCGGCCTTCTCGAACATTTGAATATCACTAAGGGCATTCTGATCGGAAGTTCGTATGGCGGATATGTTGCCCAGATGTTTGCGCGAAAATACCCGGAGCAGACTAACGGACTGTGTCTGTTCTCCACGGCAAGTCTTTCTGAGAAGACAGTAAATGAATTAAAGACAAAGTATCAGAAGAAAGCACCTCTTCTTCTGTGGATCCTGCGTCATGTGCCATATTCGTGGCTCAAGCCTGTGATGATACGTTCGTGTATGCGGATGGCGAAGAACTCAACTCCTGAAGTTTATTCTTATACAAAAGATCTGTTCAGGTTTATATACCGTGATTATACGCGCAAGCTGGATCTGCATATGACAAATCTACTGATAGATCTGATGAATCAGACACCATGCACACCGGAAGTTTTTGCCTACCTGAGAGGAAGGGTTTTGCTGATACTTCCCGAGAATGATGAGAGCTTCACTCCGGAGATGCAAAAGGATCTTATCGGCATGATGCCTGAAAGTGTAATTGTTGAAGGTGTTGACAGCGGTCACATATCAACATTGATCAAGGTGGAGCGTTATGTTGAGGAGATACGAAGGTTTATAAAAACGGTGCTTTAACTGCCGGCCCGAAAGTAAAATTTACATTCAAATCGTATTGACTATTACTGTATATCCAATAGAATAAAGATGTTGGCGGTTAGCCACCGCTAACTAAAAATGTTATTATTCAGGAGGATATAAAATGGAAGAGATCTTTAAAGGAATTCCCGAGATCAAGTATGAAGGACCTGACAGCAAGAATCCGCTTGCATTTAAGTATTATGATCCCGACAGGATCGTAATGGGCAAGAAGATGAGCGAGCAGCTTCCTTTTGCTATGGCATGGTGGCATAACCTTTGTGCCAACGGTGTTGACATGTTCGGCAGAGGAACGATCGACAAGAGATTCGGCTCTGAAACCGAAGGCACGATGGAACACGCAAAAGCAAAAGTTGATGCGGGAATCGAGTTCATGAAAAAGCTCGGTATCAAGTATTTCTGTTTCCACGATGTTGACCTGGTTCCTGAAGCAGATGATATCAATGAGACAAATAGAAGATTAGACGAGATCACTGATTACATTCTTGAGAAGACTAAGGGTACAGACATCAAGTGTCTTTGGGGTACCGCAAACATGTTCTCGAATCCGAGATTCATGAACGGTGCAGGAAGCACAAATGAGCTGGAGGTTTATTGTTTTGCCGCTGCTCAGGTCAAGAAGGCAATCGAACTGACTGTTAAGCTGGGTGGCCGCGGATATGTTTTCTGGGGTGGTAGAGAAGGTTATGAGACACTGCTTAATACTCAGGTTAAGTTTGAGCAGGAGAATATCGCAAATCTCATGAAGATGGCAAGAGATTACGGCAGAAGCATAGGTTTTAACGGTACATTCCTCATTGAACCTAAGCCGAAGGAACCGATGAAGCATCAGTACGATTACGATGCAGCTACAGCGATCGGTTTCCTCCGTCAGTATGGTCTTGATAAGGATTTCAAGATGAACATCGAAGCAAACCACGCTACACTTGCCGGACATACATTCCAGCATGAGTTAAGGATCAGCCGTATTAATGCCATGCTCGGCTCGATCGATGCAAACCAGGGTGACATCATGCTGGGATGGGATACAGACTGCTTCCCTAGCAACGTTTACGATACAACTCTTGCAATGTATGAGATCCTCAAGAACGGCGGACTTCCTGTCGGTATTAACTTCGATTCGAAGAATAGAAGACCGAGCAACACATATGAGGATATGTTCCATGCATTTATCCTCGGTATGGATTCATTTGCATACGGACTTCTTAAGGCAGCACAGATGATCGAGGACGGAAGACTTGAAGATAATATCAAGGAACGTTATTCCTCGTTTGAATCTGAACTTGGAAAGAAAGTAAGAAGCGGCAATGCAACACTCGAAGAACTTGCTGCAAAGGCTTCTGAACTTAAGGCACCCAAGGCTCCTGTATCGGGTAAACAGGAATATCTGGAAGGCGTACTCAACAATATCATACTTTCAAATAACTGATTGTCTGAAAGCAAAGAAAAACGCTTGACAAGTTAGCCGTAACTAACTATTATTGGTTAGCTACGGCTAATTAATGCGCGTAATTATTTTTTGCCATGGTTTTCGGGTGGCCGGCAGAAAGGAAAATATGGGAAAGATAGTTATCTATATTATTCTTGCTCTTATTATCGCCGGTGCCGTTTACGGTACGGTGCGCAGGGTAAGACACGGTTCTGCATGCTGCGGAGAGCATGAGGCAGCACCGAAAAAAATAAGGGTATCCGATACAAATAAAAAGAATTATCAGTATCTCTATGAACTTCGTGTTGACGGAATGCATTGCTCGAACTGTGCAAGACGTGTTGAGAATGCGTTCAATTCCCAAGAAGGTCTTTGGGCTGTGGCTGATATCGGTGAAAAGACTGTAACTCTTAGGAGCAAAAAGGCATTGGACGATTCTTATTGCAGAGAACTCGTATCCGGAGCCGGTTATACATTGTTATCAATGAAACAGAAAGATACATAAGGAGAGGTTATGAAGAAACTGTCTGAGATGAAACAGGGCGAGACGGCGATCGTCAGCTCGGTAAACGGTGATGCGAGATACATCGGGAGGATCACATCGATAGGCCTGACGCCCGGCTGTAAGGTCAGCATTATCAAGAATGAAAAGAACAGACCGCTTATTGTTTTTGCCCGCGATACGATGATCGCCCTGAATCATAAAGAGAGCTCCAACATTGAAGTTGAGGAGGCAAGAGGATAATGACTGCGAAGAATGAGATCGTAATCGCGTTGTTGGGACAGCCCAACTCAGGCAAATCAACATTGTTTAACGGTCTTACAGGATTAAGACAGCACGTAGGTAACTGGCCCGGTAAGACAGTAGAGAAGAAGGAAGGTTCTTTCACTCACGGTGATAAGAAATACATCGTTGCAGACCTTCCGGGAACATATTCATTATCCGCAAACTCCGATGAAGAGATAATCACAAGAGACTACATTGCTTCGGGCAAGGCGGATGTTGTCTGTATCCTTGCTGACAGTTCACAGCTTGAAAGAAGCTTATACATGCTCTCTGATTTTGCAGGAATCGAAGTGCCCTGTTTCCTTTTGCTCAACATGAGTGATGTGGCAAAGGATCAGGGAAAGGATATCAATGCTAAAGAGATGTCGGATAAACTCGGTATCCCTGTAGTATTGTTCTCTGCTCCTAACGTAAAGAAATACGATGCGTTCTATGAAGCGCTTGAAACAGCTGTAGCAAATAAGACTGTTCTCAACACATCTTCTTTGGAACAGAAGTATAAAGACATTCCTGATTATTCTGAGATCAGAAACATTATCGGTGATTATAAAGACGGAAACAGAACAGGTATGTGGCTTGCCATTAAGACGCTGGAGGGAGATCTTCCCGTTACGGCAAAAGTCAAGGCCGAACTCGGAAACGAAAAAACTGCCGAGCTGTCTTCTGTACTTGATAGATGCGAAAAGGGTATCGTCAAAGCAGGCGAGTGCAAATTCGCCTGGATCGATGAACTCACTGCAGGTTCGGTGAAGAAAGAGAAAAAGGCTGCAGGTCTTGGCAAGTTTGACAGACTTATCACGCACCGCATCTGGGGTAAACCGGTAGTTGTACTTACGATCCTTTTGGAGAGGACAGATATATCTATACCTTTGAAAACTGCTGTCTGGAAAATACGGATATTAGACTTGGAGATGAAGCGGTAAAGGTTGTTGTAAACACAGAGGGAACGGTGGGTGAGATCAGTGAGGAACTGAAAGATACCCTGCGGTTCATAGCAGGGAAAGCACCAAAGACAGCATATGCAAAAGAACTGGAACAGGCAGTGGATGAGGTCAAAAAAAGTGAGAAATGGAGGCGAGAGTTTATGACGTTACTGATGAGAGACAGAGAAAAAATGAAGTTGGGGAAATATACTGAGAAAGTTTCTGCAATTCGCAACAGTAATGAAGAGGATTCGGATGATGTATTAAAAAGGATTCTTAGAGTAGATTCTGATTTTTTGGATAAAGTACGGTTTTATCTAGTGGAATATCCAGATTGGAGCGATGAAGAAATTGCATTTTCGGTAATAGAAGACGAAGAAATGTAATTCTAACTTTATGAAATATATGGCAAAAATCATAAAGAGACATTAGTATATTTTCATGGAGGTCCGGGTGCAAGTTGTCTGGATTTTGAAGAACAAGCAAAGAGGCTCGCAAAAGAAAGAAAAGTCATTCTATTTGACCAATATGGGGTTTTGCGTTCAGAGGCTATTGGAATAGACGAAAACTACAGTATGGAAATTCAGATAGAAATGATTGAAGAAATGCGTAAAAAATTTTTTGTAGCTGATTGGGATATTCTTGGACGCTCCTATGGAGGTATGTTAGCGGTTCTATATGCAAAATCTTTTCCGAAGCCTGTGAATAAACTGATTTTAGACTGTCCTAGTCTATATTTTGCAGATTCCGCAGTTTCTACTGCTAAATATATGTCAGAATACTTTAAATCTGTAAAAAAGGAGAGTGCATTAGTATTGTGTGAGGATATTCTAAGGAACAAGGAAACGGGAAAGACAATAGCAATAAAGCTTTTGGAAATGTTGGATGAAGTGGAGGATATGAAAGTCAGAAATTATCTTCATAATATTTCTTATGAAGAATACTGTGAAAGAATTGGTATGAATGATTTTACCGGCACAGACTGGAATAAATGTGAAAGACATCTTATGAAACTGTTTGATGCTGGTGATATGTTTGAAAATTTTTTACCTGTACTTATATCCTTAAAAAAAGCCGTCCTTTTGCTTAATGGGAAATATGATCCTGCGTGTAGTGAAAATCAGAAAGAATATATTCTTTCAAATTGTTCAAATATTAAACAGATTCTTTTTGAAAAAAGTGGTCATTTCCCGAGGATGGAAGAACCAGAAAAGTATACGGAAAGTATACTCAGATTTTTAGATGCAGAATAAGAAATCGTAAATCTGTAAATTACATTTTAGTGCGAGGTGTTATTTTGAACATAGAAACTATTAGAAAAATGTGTGAAGATGATTTGATAGAGGTTACGGCTCATATACTATTAAGGTTTCAGCAGCGAAGTATCTTGTATAGTGAAATCAAGGAAGC
>CAJOJI010000023.1 GCA_905234715.1 uncultured Saccharofermentans sp. | reverse complement strand
AGGCAGAAAACTTTAAGGCTGAAATGAAGGCCCGTATAGATAAGAAGTACAAACCTTATCTTGATAGTGCTCCTAAGAACGCAGGCTCAAAATCCAGTTTAATCCATGCCATAAAAAAACAGGAACCGGGTTACCTTATCGATACAATTTACAGCAATGGCCTTCCCGGTCTTGTTTTTAATGCCGACAAGTTACTTGCAGAAGAAAGCGAAGCCTTTGCAGACTTCCTCATTATGCTCAGATATATGGAATCCTTGGGCGCGGAGATTACTAAAGATATAATCTATGACGGTAATATGGTTAAGATCGTATACATTTTCCCTTATCCGGAATTCTCAGCAATATGTAATTTTGCAGATGAACTGATCGCCTACAACAAAGATAAGGATTCATACTCTTCTCTAGCTAAAGAAGAATTCGAAAAGCACTTTGAAGCCAGTGTAAAGACATACGATCTGGATATCAAAGATGTGATCCAGCATCATAAAAAGAAGTGATTATTTCAGTCATGAAATTAGCTCTACTCATAACTGGTGTTGGCGAAATGTTGGCGAAGAAAATAGAAACGCAATAAAATAGGGCCTTTTGAGGCCTTTTGCGTTATTCGTTATTCGAGTTCGATCGTTGCCGGGGGCTTGCCTGTGCAGTCGTAGAAGACTCGGCTGATGCCTTTGACTTCGTTAACGATACGGCTTGTGACTTTATTAATGAGTGACCAGGGAAGCTCTGCTGCTTCGGCAGTCATGAAGTCTGTTGTCGTTACTGCTCTTAAGAGACATGCGTAATCGTATGTTCTCTCATCACCCATGCAGCCAACGGAACGCATATTTGTGAGTGCTACGAAATACTGGTTAGCGTATTTGTCGAATCCTGCAAGCTGCATCTCTCTTCTGAAGATTGCATCTGCATCCTGAACGAGCTTAACCTTTTCTGCCGTTACTTCGCCGATGATTCTGATGGCAAGACCGGGACCCGGGAACGGCTGACGGAATACGAGATTTTCGGGGATTCCGAGTTCAAGACCGGCCTTTCTTACTTCGTCCTTGAAGAGAAGTCTTAAAGGCTCGATGATCTCTTTGAAATCAACATAATCAGGAAGTCCGCCAACGTTGTGGTGTGACTTGATAACGGCGCTCTTGCCGAGTCCTGATTCGATAACGTCCGGATAGATGGTACCCTGAACGAGGAAGTCTACAGCGCCTACCTTCTTTGCTTCTTCTTCGAAGACTCTGATGAATTCCTCGCCGATTATCTTTCTCTTTGTCTCAGGATCCTCAACGCCTGCGAGCTTTGAATAGAAACGCTCCTGTGCGTTGACTCTGATGAAGTTAAGGTCGTAAGGACCTTCAGGTCCGAATACTGCTTCAACTTCATCGCCTTCGTTCTTTCTTAAGAGACCGTGGTCTACGAATACGCATGTGAGCTGCTTGCCGACTGCCTTTGAAAGAAGGACTGCAGCAACGGATGAATCAACACCGCCGGAAAGAGCACAGAGGACGCGGCCTGAGCCAACCTTTTCGCGGATCTGCTTAATGGATGTTTCAACGAATGAATCCATCTTCCAGTCGCACTTGCACTTGCAGATATCCTTAACGAAGTTTGCGAGCATCTTGGTGCCTTCAACAGTGTGGACAACTTCCGGGTGGAACTGTACGCAGTAGAGGTTCTCCTCGACGTTTTCTGCTGCAGCGACGGGGCATACTTCTGTGTGGGCCGTGATCTTGAATCCGGGCGCGGGTTTTGCGATGTAGATCGTGTGGCTCATCCAGCATACTGTCTTTGGTGAAATATCCTTGAAGAGTTTAGCCTCTGTATCGACATCAACGTCGGTGTGTCCGTATTCTCTTACCGGAGCAGCCTTCACTTCGCCGCCCAGCAGATAGTTCATGAGCTGGGCGCCGTAACAGATGCCGAGTACAGGAATGCCCATTTTAAAAAGGTCGGGCGAGCATTTCGGAGAATCGTCATCGTATACGTTGGAAGGACCGCCTGTAAGTATGATGCCTTTCGGATTAAGCGCTTTTATCTCATCGAGACTCATTGTGTGAGGTCTGACTTCACTGTAGACCGAGAGCTCTCTGACTCTTCTTGCGATAAGCTGGTTATACTGTCCTCCGAAATCGAGGACAAGGATCATCTCCTGCGCCATAGAAAATCCTCCGGGAATCATATAGAACTTATGGGTAGATTATACTCTGACATACCTGCTGCTATGATACTTTTTTGTTCGTTATTCGGGCAAATAGCGGTGTTTTCGCAGCCTTATGTTTTGGTCAGTTTTACATACGCGATCACGTGCGTATGGTTTTTCTCCCATAAACGCAGTTCGCATGTGCTGTATCTGCTGATCTCATGATCGGGAAGAGTGAATTCAAATTCAGTCGTTCCTGATTCGTCGACAAAAATACTTACGGATTCCCCGTACTGCTCGCCGTCAATGTACCAGTCGTAAACAAGTTCAGTATCTTTCAGAAATACGTGGTCGTATTTGAGCATTACCGTAACGCCGTCATCACCAACGTTGTAGCCTGCCGTATGAAGCCAGCCGGGTTCCTTGCTGTAATGCATGTAGATACCGTTGCTGTCGAGTGCGGAGGCGCCGTAGATAAGCGTTCCGTCAGACCAGTCAGGAAGATACTCGTAGACACCGACAGCCTGGTTGGGGTGCGTGTTTGTACCGGCCCAGTTAACATCCTGCTCGGTAACCGTATAACCGTTGCCTGAACTTGGATCACTTGCGCTGTTCCTGTCCTTTTCGATCTCTTCCATATAAGCCTTATACTGGGCTTCCGTAAGTTCACCGGCATAGTAGAGCGCTTCCACTGCCTTCTGACGGCACCTTAGTTCCTGCTCGTCAGTGATCTTTGATGCCGAGTAAACAGAGTCGACAGTCAGCGGAAAAATGTACCATTCGCAGTCGATCTTCGGGTCTTCGGAAATCGGATTGATCGAAAAGTTAACCGCATAATTGTCCCATTTCATATCTGGGATCCTCTTGGCAAGATCGTAGTAGATACCTGCATAGAACTGGTTCCAGATCTCGTTGTAACTGTTGATATCAGAAACGTTTTCGGATCTGGTATAGGCCATATACCATTCAATTACGTACTCATCGCTGTTCAGATAGTCAAAAATCTCTTCCCTTGAAGGTACGTATCCGGTAACAGCGGCCTGGTAAGGGGTAATACCATCGTCTATCTTTACCTCGACGCCGTGATCCACAACGTACAAATAGTAGGCTTTTACAAACTCCGTTGCGGCTTCACGGACCGCCGGATCGTCACTGCCTCCGTCGCCGAAGATCATGGCATTCTCAAGATAGAAAGTGTAGTAGTCCTGTTCAAACTCACCGCCGGCAAGACCCGGGATAAGAGATTCAAAAGCATCTTTGGCATCTTTTACGGATAACTTTGCCATAGTTATCCAGAAAGCGTCGTGGAAAAGATGCTCATACTTTTCGGCTGAAGCATCATCTATAAGCCAGCGGTCCAGATCTTTATCGTAGTAATATCTCAATGTGAGATTGGTCGTACTTAATCCTTCATTGTTATCTATCTTTTTGAGATAGTCTTCTTTTGACAGATAGTATGTGTCCAAAATGCCGGGGGTAAGCTCCATAAAATCAACGTATTTGATCTGGATCCTTGCTTTGGCGGTCTTTGTCTGCCTGTCGATCTCAATGTTTTTATATTCAATGATCTCAGTTTTCGAAGCTGCCCTGAACACGAGTTCGGCTCTGTCTCTGTCCTTGATGTCGAATGCAAAATCGCCGTCAATCAGACCTTCTATTTCTTTACTGTCGCCCGTGGGAAAAGCATCAATAAACTGCTGAGTGGTTTCCTTTATGGCTTCCTCGTCTTTCGCCCTCCTGGTACATCCTGCCGGCAAAAGAGCAGTCGCAAGCAGGACAGTAGTCATTAGAAGACCTGCTGCCCTTTTAATAGCATTTTTCATATTCAGTTACCCCGGAAATTACCTGCGGATGATCTCTTCTCTTACAGGTCCTGTGGATACGATCGAGACGTGTACGCCGATCTCCTTTTCGATGAACTCAACGTAATCCTGAGCTTCCTTAGGGAGCTTGTCGTACTCGGTGATGCCTCTGATCTCGCCCTTGCCCTTCCATGAAGGCAGATATTCGATAACGGGCTTGCACTTGTCGAGCTGTGTGGGATTCGGGAAATCCTTTGTGATCTCACCGTCGATCTCATAAGCCGTGCAGACAGGAATCTTATCCAGATAGCCGAGAACGTCAAGATTTGTAAGGGCAACATCTGTACCGCCCTGGAGTCTTACGCCGTAACGTGTAGCAACGCAGTCGAACCAGCCGACTCTTCTGGGGCGTCCTGTAGTAGCACCGTACTCACCCTTGTCTCCGCCTCTGTCTCTGAGCTCTTTAGCAACTGCCTCGTCGAGGATCTCTGAAACGAAAGCGCCGCCGCCGACAGATGAAGAGTAAGCCTTTGTAACAACAACGATCTTCTTGATCTCATAAGGAGGAATACCTGCGCCTACGCATCCGTAACCTGCCAATGTGGAAGAAGATGTAACCATCGGGTAGATACCCATGTCAGGATCCTTCATTGTGCCGAGCTGGCCTTCGAGAAGAATCTTCTTGTCCTGCTTCAAAGCTTCATAGAGGTAAGCCTGTGTGTTTGTAACGAAAGGCTTGATGAGTCTTCCCTGCTCGAGCATCTCTTCAAGGAGTGCATTGGGATCGATGGGATCCTTGTGATAGAGGTTTACGAGGAGTGCATTCTTGATCTCAAGAACTCTCTCGATCTTTTCCTTAAGTGTTGCCTCGTCGAAAAGCTCGGAAACCTGGAAGCCGATCTTTGCGTATTTATCGGAGAAGAAAGGTGCGATACCTGACTTTGTTGAACCGAAAGCCTTGCCGCCCAGTCTTTCTTCCTCAAACTTGTCGAAATCAACGTGGTAAGGCATAACGACCTGAACTCTGTCGGATACGAGGAGCTGGGGGTTAAGACCCTGTTCCCTGATTGAGTTGTATTCGTTGATGAACTTACGGATATCAAGAGCAACGCCGTTGCCGATGATGTTTACGATATTCTCGTGGCAGACACCGGAAGGCATGAGGTGAAGTGCGAATCTACCGTGATCGTTGATGATGGTGTGTCCCGCATTTGCTCCGCCCTGGAATCTGATTACGATATCTGATTCATTTGCAAGAAGGTCTGTGATCTTACCCTTGCCTTCATCACCCCAGTTTGCGCCAACGATAGCCGTTACCATTGTTTATTCCTCCAAAAAATTATGTCTCTTTGAATAGTTTTATAAAAACCCGCGCCAATTATAACAGAATTATTATAATTATGGGCATATTTATATTATTTAGATTTTTAACCCCTCTATTAACCCATTTCACAGACTACAACACGTCTCCAGCCGGTCATTCCGTACTCGTAAGTGCAGGTAATAAGAGTCAGACGGTTCGAATCCGTAATGTTGCCGAGAGCATAATCCAGGATGTCATCGGCACTGACGATGTCGGATGATACGACATAGTAATAATAGTCGTTGCCGTAGATATCCGTAAAGATGACCTCGTCGCCGATGCTGACATAGCCCAGATTGTGGAACATTGAGCCGTCTCTGTAGTTATGACCGAGGATCGTGGCATTTCCTGTTTCACCAGGCATTACCGAATCAACATAGTGGCCGAGACCATATCTGAGAGATACCTGGGTAGCCTCATCCCATACGGAATATCTGACGCCGATGCTGCTGATATTAAGGATTCCGATGGAGTTGAGAACGACATACTCGTCTTCATATTCCTCCTCTTCTTCCTCTTCTTCAGTCTCGGCTATGAAATCGTAACCTTCGCCTTCAACCTCGTTGCCCCTTCTGGGAACAACATATGTAGCAACAGGTTCTTCTGCCGGATCTGTCGATACGATCTTATTCTCGATCGCATTCAATGCATCGTTTGAGATCCTCTTTCTGTTCAGGCGCTTTATAGGATCGATCAGAAGCAGGACAATACCAACCACAAGGAGAACGACACTCAGGATGATCATGCCGGTGCTTACTGCGGTTTTCTTCGATCTGGTCTTCTTATGAGATTCTATCCGTTTCATTATCCTGTCCTATTTTCCGAAGAATTTTAATATAAAATGCTTATTCATTATACCCCCAAACCGTGATATTATGTTATTCGCACGTCATTTTTATTACGGAGGGGTTACATGGATAGTTCGGTTTGGGATAAAGCTCTGAAAATTCTTCAGTATGATCCGAATATCGACCTTGTCACTTATGAGTCAATTCTCAGCAAGATGACCGTAGCTCACTGTGATGACGTCCAGCTCGTTCTCGAAGCCAGAGACGAGTATTCATTAAGCATTGTTAAGAACCAGAAACTCAGCAAAACTGTTGAAAATGCGATAAAGACCGTTACCGACGGCAAATCCTGCGTGGTCAATTTCATCCTTAAGGGTGACAGCAATGCTCTTAATTCAACTGTAATCGCAGCTAAAAAGGCAGATACTGAGGCAAGGAGCAAGGTTACCACTTCCACAGGTCTTAACGGCGAATATACTTTTGCCAACTTCGTAGTCGGCGACTGTAACCGTTTTGCCCATGCTTCCGCTGTTTCCGTTGCCACAAAACCCGGCCAGAAGCAGAGAAACCCTTTCTTCCTCTGGGGTAATTCAGGTCTCGGCAAGACCCACCTCATGAAGGCTATCGGAAATGCCATTATTGAACAGCATCCCGAGAAAAAGGTTATCTACACTACCTGCGAAGCATTCACGAATGCTTTCATTGCCACGATCAACACCAATAAATATACGGATTTCCGTAACAAATACCGTACGGTTGACGTTCTTCTTATCGACGATATCCAGTTCCTTATCGGCAAAGAAGGTGTCCAGACCGAGTTCTTTAATACTTTCGAGTCACTGATCGAAGCCGGCAAACAGATCGTTATCACATGCGATAAGGCTCCTTCCAACCTTACTTCACTCGATAACAGACTTACCTCACGTTTCCAGGATGGCATCATGTTTGATGTCCAGCCGCCGGATTTTGAGACGCGTAAGGCAATTTTCTTAAGCAAGCTCGAAAATGAGAATTTCACTCTTTCAGACGAGATAATCGACTATGTCTGCGAGAATGTCACAACAAACATAAGACAGCTTAACGGTGCATTTAACACCATCTCTTCTTATGTTTCTCTTGCTAACGGCGAACTTACTTTAGAGGATGTCCAGAAGATCATCATCCCTATCGTAAATCCCAATAAAAAGAAGTTCTTAACACCTGAAATGGTTATAAACTCAGTGTCTCATTATTATGATCTGACACCAGACAAGCTTACTTCAAAGCTCAGAAGTGCCGATATCTCAAGGGCACGTAATGTAGCCATGTTTATCTGCAGGGATTATCTCGAACTTAAATACGAAAAGATCGGTCAGATCTTCGGCGGACGTAAACACACAACCGTAATGCACGGCTGCGAGAACGTTGATGAGGACAAAGAACTCAAAAAAGTTGCCGAAGAGATCATGAAGAACATAACCTGACTTTGAACAATAATTGTTCTTATGTTCATAACTTCCGGTAGATAGTCTGTAGACGGTTTGTGTACAAATGTAACAGTGTTCAAAAGGGTATGATTCTGAACAATAATCAGATTGGTTTTATACATTATTTTGTAAGTCAAATTAATTGAAAACAACGCATTTCCGTCAGGTTTTGAACATTTATACACGACATAATAGAGATAATAAGAGCTAACTTTAGATACTACATGGCCGGACTGTCAGATTTGGAAAATGTCCCTAAAATCGAACTTTGTAACACCGTTAAACTATACATTTTTAATAATATTAAGTGTATAATGTTTGAAATATTTTATATTAGTGGAAAGGCGGCACTTTTCAGATGAAATTCACATGCAGCAGAGATGACTTGGTAAATAACGTATCCATAGTCCAGAGAGCTGTTACAGCTAACAGTACGGTAAATATCCTTAACGGTATTCTTATAGAGGCATCAGATGATAATAAGATCAAGCTTACGGGTTATGATCTTCAGACAGGTATCGAAGCAGATGTTGAAGCTAATGTTACCGAGAAGGGTGCCGTTGTTATAGATTCAAAGTTCTTCGGAGATATCATCAGAAAGCTTCCTGAGCCTGAAGTTGACATCATTTCCGATAATAACTTCCAGACAACGATCAAGTGCGGACAGGCTGAGTTCAAGATCGCTGGTCTTGATCCCGAACCGTTCCCGAAGATCCCTGAGATCGATGAGAATGAAGCAGAAAAGATCGTTATGGGTCAGAAACTGCTAAAGAGCATGATCAATCATACTATATTTGCAGTATCCAGAGACAATTCCCGTCCTGTTCTCACAGGTAGTAATATCGTAAGCGACGGTTCCGTTCTTTCAGTTGTTTCAATCGACGGATTCAGAATGGCCATCAACCGTGAAGACATGGGCAATGACTTCCCTAAGATCAATTACATCGTTCCCGGTAAGGCTCTTACCGAGATGAGCAAGATCTTAAGTGATGATGAAGATGCTGAGATCAATATCTATACATCAATGCAGAATCTCCTTTTCGATATAGGCAACGTAAGAATGATCTCACGCCTTATCGAAGGCCAGTTCATTAACTTCGATTCAATCATCACGAAGAATCCTAAGACAGTTATCACAATCAACCGCAAGCAGTTCCTTGATGCAGTAGACAGAGCTTCACTCATCATCATGACTGACGACCGTAAGTGCCCTGTAAGATTCCTTAGCAATAATCCTTCAGAACTTACTGTTCAGGCTACTTCAGCAAGAGGTAATCTCCAGGAGAATATTGATATAAGCCTTGAAGGTGATCTCATCGACGTAGATTTCAATTCCAGATATGTTATTGACGTTCTTAAGAATATCGATGACGAGATCATCAGAGTTGAAGTTAACGGCAGTCAGGGACCCTGCATCATTAAACCTGTTGAAGGTGACAAGTACATTTATCTCATTCTTCCTATCAGAAGATAATGTTCATCAGAAGCATACATCTTGAAAATTTCAGAAATTACGGAAGGCTCGATTTAGACGTCGGGCCTTCTGTTAATATCTTTTACGGTAATAATGCCCAGGGAAAGACTAATCTCGTTGAAGGAATATATGTTGCTTCAAGTGTTACATCACACAGAACGAGCAAGGATTCAGATCTTATTAAGTTCGGCGAAAACGAATATAAAGTAAGCCTGGATCTTACGGATGACGACGGAACTTTATGTTCTTTATCCTCAAGTTATTACAATGAAAGATCAGATCTCAGCAAGAACGGCAGACCCGGAAGAGCTCTTATCAGGGATAATGCTCCGGCAGATAAGATTTCTGAATATATTGGTGTATGTAACATTGTTATCTTCGCTCCTGAAGACTTAAATATCGTCAAAAATGCACCGTCTTACAGGAGAAAGTTCTTAAATACGCTGATATCCAAGATATCACCATCATATTTCAATCTTTTGAGTAATTACAGCAGGCTTCTGGCGCAGAAGAATGCATTGCTTAAGAGCATCAAAACAAGCGATAACATGCCTTCCCTTGTGAATGAGCAGCTTAATTTCTGGGACTATTCACTTGCAGATATTTCAGCCGAGATAATTCTGAAGCGTTATAAGTTCGTAAAACTCATTTCAGATCTCGCTTCAAAGCATCACGGAAGCATTTCAGGAGGCAAAGAAAACCTTTCTATAGAGTACAGTACCATATTTGGCGTTGTAGGGGCCTTAGAAACGTTTCTAACCAAAAACAGTAAATATGACGAGTATATGAGTAAAGGCCTCTCAGAGGGCGATTACGGGCGTATTAAGGGTATTCTTTCTGATCTGGTCCTTGCCAAGCTGAAATCAGTACGTAATTACGACATAGATAAGCATATTTCGTCCACAGGTATCCACAGAGATGACATCATCATCAAACTGGACGGTCTTGCAATGAAGAATTTCTCTTCACAGGGCCAGCAGAGGACTGCTGCTCTTGCTTTAAAGCTCTCAGAACTGGAGATAATCAAGATGTTCGTCTCCTCTACCCCGATACTTATCCTGGACGATGTATTTTCGGAACTCGATAAGACGAGGAGATTAAGCCTTGTATCCGCCATGAAAGGCGCCCAGATCTTCATCACGTGTACTGACAAGAATATGATTGGCGAAGAGATAGACGTGATGCAGGGCGCAAATAAAGCTGTATTCTACCGTGTCGAAAACGGAAATATCGAAGCTGAAGCCTGATTTTAGGACAGATTACACTAAAATCCGAGCTATTTATATATAATGCTATATTATAATAAGCATATTATTCTTCCCTTTTATGTTATAATTTATGGGTTAGAAGAGGATTTCCGGACGATTCGGAGGCTAAAAGTGTTCATTCATATCGGTAATGATCTCTCAGTGCTTAAATCTTCGGTTACCTGCGTGGTCAAT
Source organism: uncultured Saccharofermentans sp. (assembly GCA_905234715.1). Lineage (GTDB taxonomy): Bacteria > Bacillota > Clostridia > Saccharofermentanales > Saccharofermentanaceae > Saccharofermentans. The sequence continues at coordinate 10,362 of CAJOJI010000023.1, read as the reverse complement.
CTTGAGACCGTCCTCCCTTCCCAGAAGGATGTGTCTGAATTCCTTAACCGTGAGGATGAGCAAGGCAGACTTCAGTACGTAACTGACGATATACCGAAGACATTGGTAATAACCGATGATAAAACATATGTTTGTCCACTGTCAGCAAATCTGATATTAAACAGACTGAATACATCGGAAAACTTCTGAAAAACGTTAGTTAACAGTGTTAAAAATGCAGCATTTCCGGGTATTTGACGGGATTTGCCGCCAAGAATAGGAGTTTTTACATTTATGAAGGAAAACGACGAGAAGAATTTCAATTTTGAGGAAAATCAGGCCTCAAACGAGACTCAGTCACGCCCCGGCGGCGCGGTAGACCTTTACTTCCAGCCGGTTGAAGAGGGAGATGATGACGAGCTTAAGAATCTTGCTGAGAATCCCAGAGCATTAACAGAGGATTTCAAGGAAGAATCAATGGCTGATGTTCTCGCTGCAGAAGGAGATCAGGACAGCTTTGATACATCCAACAGCAGTGAATACAGCGAAGACGATATTCAGGTCCTTGAAGGTCTGGAAGCCGTAAGAAAGCGTCCGGGTATGTATATCGGTGATACCACATTAAGAGGTCTTCACCATCTTATTTATGAGATCGTAGCAAACTCAGTAGATGAAGCTCTTGCAGGACGCTGCGATACGATCGATGTAGTACTCGAAAAAGACGGTTCCGTAACTGTTACGGATAACGGTTCAGGTATTCCTGTTGGTAACCATCCGAAGCTCGGAATTCCTACTGTAGAAGTCGTTCACACAGTACTTCACGCAGGCGGTAAATTCGGCGGCGGAGCATACAGTATTTCAGGCGGTCTGCACGGCGTTGGTGCGTCTGTAGTTAACGCTCTTTCCGATCACATGAAGGTTCAGGTACGCCGTGAAGGCAACATTTATGAGATCGAATTTGAGAAGGGTAAGACAACAGTTCCGCTTCATATTGTAGGCAATTGCGATAAGGATGATACAGGTACGAAGACCAACTTTATTCCTGATAATTCCATCTTCCCTGACATCGTTTTCGACTTTGATTCAATGATCACACGTTACCGTGAAATGGCATTCCTCAATAAGGAAGTTACCATTGATCTTACTGATGACAGAGGAGCAGAACCTGTTAAAAAGCACCTCCATTATGAGGGCGGTATCATCTCATTTGTTGAGTATCTCAACAGACATAAGGAAGCAATCAACACACCTCCTATCTACTTCGCAACAAAGCAGGGAGATAACTTCGTGGAGATCGCTCTCCAGTACAACGATTCCTATCAGGAAACCGTTTATACATACGCTAATAACATTGCAACTCCTGAAGGCGGTACGCACCTTGTAGGCTTCCGTGCAGCCATGACAAGAGCCATCAATGATTATGCAAAGAAGTATAAGTTCATCAAGGACGGCGACGTTAAGCTCCAGGGTGAAGATACAAGAGAAGGACTTGCTGCAATTATCTCAGTAAAGCTTCCTGATCCTCAGTTCGAAGGACAGACAAAGAGTAAGCTCGGTAATGCTGAGATCAGACCGATGGTAGACAGTGCAGTATATGAAAAGCTCGAGATCTACCTCGAAGAGCATCCTGATATTGCAAAGCTCATCATGGATAAATGTCTCTCAGCTTCCAGAGCAAGAGATGCTGCAAAGAGAGCAAGAGAACTCACAAGAAGAAAGACAGTATTCGAGAATAACGCACTTCCCGGTAAGCTTGCTGACTGCCAGAGCGATGAGGCAGAGTTCTGTGAGATCTTCATCGTAGAGGGTGACTCCGCAGGCGGATCCGCAAAGCAGGGCAGAGAGCGTAAGTATCAGGCTATCCTCCCTCTTTGGGGTAAGATGCTCAATGTTGAGAAGGCAAGAATCGATAAGGTTTATTCCAACGAGAAGCTCCAGCCGGTCGTTATGGCATTGGGTGCCGGTATAGGTGACGAGTTCGATGAAACAAAGCTCAGATATCATAAAGTCATCATCATGGCCGATGCCGATGTCGACGGTTCACACATCAGAACACTTCTTCTCACATTCTTCTTCAGATACTTAAGACCTCTCGTAGAAGGCGGATATGTATATATTGCCTGCCCGCCGCTCTATAAAGTCTATAAGGGCGATGAAGCATATTATGCTTATGATGATAAGGAGATCGAAGAGATCAAGGCGGCTCATAAGTGGGAGAATCCTCTTATCCAGCGATTCAAGGGTCTCGGTGAGATGAGTTCAGAGCAGCTTTGGGATACAACTATGAATCCTGTTACACGTAAACTCTTGAGAGTAACTCTTGCAGACGCCCAGGAAGCAGATGAGACATTCACGCTCCTCATGGGCGACCAGGTTGAACCCCGTAAGGAATTCATCCAGGTTAACGCAAAGCTTGCTAACATCGATAACTGATAACATTTCTCAGGAACAAACTTATGAACAAAACGCGGGTGCTGCCGGTCGGGCGGCGCCCGTATTTAATTGGTTTTACAAATTGTTCCACGTGGAACAATCAGGTTATGAACAATTTTGATTATCTGTCAAAATGAAAAATGTTCCACGTGGAACATTCGTGCAATTGTATTAAAGTTGACATATATTATTTAATATATAAATGATAGAATGAATTTATCACAATTCAGGAAACTGTAAAAAGGAGTAAAAACATGGCGACAGTAATTGCTCTTGTAAACCAAAAAGGCGGTGTAGGAAAGACCACAACTGCGGTTAATCTGGCTGCTTTCCTTGGTAAGAAAAAGAAGAAAGTCCTTTTGATCGATATGGATCCGCAGGCAAATGCCACAAGCGGACTCGGAATAGATAAGCGTGAGCTTGACCAGACAGTTTACGATGTTCTTATTAACGATGTTGCTATTTCTGATGTTATCTATGAGACAAATGCCGAAAATGTCGACATCTGCCCTACAAACATAAACCTTGCCGGCGCAGAGGTAGAACTCGTAACAGTTATTTCCAGAGAACAGATACTTAAGAATGCAATAGCACCTATTGCAGATAACTACGATTTCATCGTTCTTGACTGCCCTCCTTCACTGGGTCTTCTCACGATCAATGCGCTTACCGCATCTGACCGTCTGATAATTCCGATCCAGGGCGAGTACTACGCTCTTGAGGGCTTGTCACAGCTCATGGATACAATAAATATCGTAAAGAAAAAGCTCAATCCCGAGCTCGAGATCCTGGGCGTTGTTCTTACGATGTTTAACCTCAGAACACAGCTTTCAAGACAGGTAAAAGAAGAGACGGATAAGTACTTTGGCGGCAAGGTCTTTAAGACTGTAATCCCCAGAAACGTTAGGCTTGCAGAGGCTCCGAGCCACGGACTTGCTATCTGCGATTACGATAAGAACTCCAAGGGTGCCAAGGCATATGAGTCACTGGCAAAAGAAGTAATTAAGAGAGCATAAAGGAGAATAGAAATGACTACAAGAGGATTAGGAAAGGGACCCAAATCAGCACCTAAAAAGAAAACTATAGTTGCTAAGCCTACAGCAAAAAAGACAGCTGCAAAAGCTCCTGCAAAAAAGGCAGCAAAGCCTGCTGCCAAGAAAACTGCAGCTAAGAAACCTGCTACAAAGAAACCCGCAGCTAAGGCTGTTAAGGCTCCCGTAAAGAAGACTGTTGCTGCTAAGGCTCCCGTTAAGGCAGCTCCCGCAAAGAAGACGGCAGTCAAGACAATATCCGAGAGCAAGGCAATGGGCAGAGGCCTTGGTGCTTTGCTTTCATCTGACGGAATCCCTGAGAACAAGAGAGATTCTGTTGTAGATCTCAAGATCAATGACATCTCCCCTAACAACGGCCAGCCCAGAAAGATATTTAATGACGATGCTCTCAATGAGCTTGCTTCATCCATTGAAGAGAATGGCGTAATCCAGCCCATCATCGTTCAGCGTAAGGGCGACGGCTACAGGATCGTAGCCGGTGAGCGCCGCTGGAGAGCAGCAAGAATTGCAGGCCTTTCAGTTATCCCTGCAATCGTAAGAGATCTTTCAGACAAAGAGACAATGGCTCAGGCTCTTATCGAGAATATCCAGAGAGAAGACTTGAATCCCATTGAAGAAGCTTCAGCTATGCAGAACCTTCTCAAGACTCATAAGCTTACACAGGAACAGCTTGCCAAGAAACTCGGTAAGCCGAGAGCTACGATCGCCAATACGATCCGTATCCTCAACCTCGATGAATCCCTCCAGGAATTCGTAAGCAGGGGAGATCTTTCTGAAGGTCACGCAAAGGTTATCCTCGGCCTCAAGGAGAAGGAAGACCAGCGCAAGGTTGCTGACGTCATCATGGCCCGCGAGATGAACGTAAGACAGGCTGAGGTATTCGTTAAGAAGTATATCGAAGCCCAGAACAATCCTTCCGGCAAGAAGACAGTAGAGCTTCCTGACATTCAGTTCACATTGAGCACGAAGGAAGTCGAGACAAAGCTCAAGAAGCAACTCGGCGCAAAGGTTAAGATCAAGGTCCTTGATAATTCCACCGGACGCGGCCGTATCGTCATCGATTATAAGGATAACATGGATCTCGACAGACTCATCGAGTATCTCTGCAACTGACAGGCATAAAGCTAAAGGTATTTATATATAAATATATAGTCCTTATTAGACAGGCTCTTGCAAACCTCATTAGGATTATGTATACTTAAGTGCCTTTAGGTATGGAGCTGTATCGAAGCGGTCATAACGAGGCGGTCTTGAAAACCGTTTGACTTCACGGTCACGTGGGTTCGAATCCCACCGGCTCCGCCAATAGAGCTAAGCCCTTCCGTTTACCGGGAGGGCTTTTTGTTTGCAAACAAACGTTCTTTTATGCCTGCTTTTCGGGTAGATATACGGGTAAATGATGGAAAAGCCCTCAAATTCAACATTTTTTATTTATATGTGGTACAATCTTCTTCTATCTGCACAGCGGTTCTGTGCATAAAACTCTAGAGGAGGTTTTTTACAATGGAAAAAGAAGAAGTATTGAAGGTGTACCGTCACTCTCTTGCACACATCCTGGCAAAGGCTGTCATTGAGATCTACGGCAAAGAGGTACAGTACGCGATCGGACCTGAGATCGAGGACGGATGTTATTACGATTTTGTCCTTCCGAGAACAGTCACAGAAGAAGATTTCCCGGCAATTGAAGAAAAGATGCACGAGATCATCAAGAGGAGAGAAGACTGGACACGTAAGGTCATCTCCAGAGATGAGGCATTGGAGCTCTTCAAGGACCAGAAGTTTAAGCACGAGCTTATTGTCGATCTGCCTGCAGATGAGACAATATCCATATATTACACAGGTGATGACTATGTCGACCTCTGCCGCGGTCCTCACGTAGACAATTCACAGGAGCTCTTCAGCGCAGCATTCAAGATCAAGAACGTATCAGGTGCTTACTGGAGAGGCGACGAGAAGAGAGACCAGCTCCAGAGAATCTATCTTTTCGCGTTCCCTTCAAAGGACGAGCTCAAGGCTCACCTTGCATGGCTCAAGGAAGCTCAGGAGAGAGACCACAAGAAGATCGGTACGGCTCTTGACCTCTTTATGTTCCGTGAGACAGCTCCCGGTATGGCTTACTGGCTCCCCAGGGGATGGATCCTCTATCAGGAACTCATGAAGTATTCACGTGAGATCCAGGGCGCACACGGCTACACGGAGATCTCCGCACCTCTTATCAACAATAAGAAGCTCTGGCTCATCTCCGGTCACTGGGCACACTATCAGAACAACATGTTCATCGTTCCCGGTATCACAAAGGGCGTTAACGCTACTGACGCTGTTCAGGGCGAAGAGGCTCCCGAGCAGTACGCCGTTGATGCTGAGGATACAATGGCAGCTAAGCCTATGAACTGCCCTAACGCCATGATGTCCTACAAGCGCACAATGCACTCATATAAGGAACTTCCTATCCGTTACAGTGAGTACGATGTACTCCACCGTAAGGAGAAGTCCGGCCAGATGAACGGTCTTTTCAGAGTTCAGGAGTTCCGCCAGGACGACGACCATACATTCGTTACACCTGACCAGATCAAGGACGAGATCAAGGACGTAATCGCTATTGCAGACGAGATCTACAAGACATTCGGTATCACATACAGAGCTGAGTTCTCAACAAGACCTGACGACTTCATGGGCGATATCGAGTCATGGAACTCTGCGGAGGCTTCTCTCAAGGCTATCCTCGACGAGAAGTACGGTGACGGCAACTACGAGATCAACGAAGGCGACGGCGCATTCTACGGCCCGAAGATCGACCTTCAGATCAAGGACGCTCTTGGACGTGAGTGGCAGTGCGGTACAGTCCAGCTCGACTTCCAGCTCCCTCATAACTTCGAGCTCACATTCGTCGACAAGGACGGCGCTCAGAAGATGCCTATCGTTATCCACAGAGCCATCTTCGGTTCTTTCGAGCGTTTCATCGGCATCATCACAGAGCACTTCAAGGGCGCATTCCCGTTCTGGCTCAATCCTTATCAGGTAGCAGTAGTACCGATCAGACCTGAGCACAACGAGTATGCACAGAAGGTTGCAGATGAGCTCACAAAGGCCGGCGTAAGAGTTGAATCCGACTTAACAGACGTCAACATGAGAGACAAGATCAAGAAGTTCAAGCAGATGAAGGATCCTTATATCCTCGTTGTAGGCGATAAGGAAGCTGCAGAGAACACTGTATCCGTTAACGTCAGAGGCTCCAACAAGCAGCTTCAGGGCGTAGCTCTCGACAAGTTTGTTGAACTCTGCAAAAAGCTCAATGCAGAAAGAACATTGGAGCTCCCTCAGGAGATCTGATCTTAAGTCAGCAGACCAAACACAAACATATACGGCGTGGGACTTTAGAAGTCCTGCGCCGTTTTTCTTTTCGGAGCCGGGCAAATGAAAGCGCCAAATAAAAGTTTGACTATCAAATTATTAAAAAACACACTAAAAGGGGTATGTAAGTGCTATTTTTAGGTAAAAATCATAACGAATAATGACTTTATTTGAATATTTTTTCCTGATATCATTCGTATTGCTATTAAAGGGGGCATATGAGATATGTACAAACAAGAAGGAACTAAGGTAGCCATTATCGGCGCTGGCGCAGTAGGATCCACTACTGCTTTCGCAATCGCAATGCAGCAGCTCTGCTCTGAACTCGTTCTTATCGACGTTAATAAGGACAAGGCTATGGGTGAAGCACTCGATATCAGCCACGGACTTCCGTTCATCGGCGATATGTACATCCACGCAGGCGATTATTCAGATGTTAAGGATGCAGACTGCATCATCATCACAGCCGGTATTCCCAGAAAAGAAGGCGAGACAAGACTTGACCTTGCTAAGAAGAACGTTAAGCTTGCTCACGTTATCACTGACAGCATCATGGAGCACTACAACAAGGGTGTCATCATGGTAATCTCCAACCCTTGCGACCTCGTTACATATAAGGTAGCAGAGTGGTCAGGACTTCCTTCAAACAAGATCATCGGTTCAGGTACAAACCTCGACTCTGCACGTTTCAGAGTCCTCATCTCCAGAAAGCTCGGCGTTGACGTCAGAAACGTTCACGGTTATATTCTCGGCGAGCACGGCGAGACACAGTTCCCCGCATGGAGCCACACACACGTAGCAGGTATGTCCATCGACGAGTATGCTGAAGCAATCGGCGTACCTTTCGGTCAGGATGTTAAGGATGAGATCGCACAGCAGACAAAGTCTTCCGGCGCTCAGATCATCAAGCTCAAGGGCGCTACATTCAACGGTATCGCCGTAAGCGCAGCTACACTTTTGAGAAGTATCACAGAAGACGAGCACACGATCAGAACAGTTGCCACAAGACTCAACGGCGAGTACGGCATCTCCGGTGTTACTCTCGACGTTCCTGCACTCATCGGTGCTAACGGCGTTGATAAGATCATCGACATGCGTCTTACTGACGAAGAGTATCAGCTCCTTAAGAAATCTGAGGCAAATATGCGTGAGGCTATCGCTTCCGTAGAGGGTCTCTGATAAGGCAGATACTTTATGCGCCTTTGTTTTCGGGCGCGAAAAGGAAAAACTCCAGTCCTGCACTTGTCCCATTAAGTGCAGGGCTTTTCATTTAATAAGAAGTAAAGATTTGCTATAATGTCGGGGGTAAATCCCAAATATCTAACTTAAGAGGTTAATTTATGGAAATCAGTGCGGTTGTTATGGCGGCAGGTAAGAGCACGAGAATGAAGTCCAAGCATTCCAAGGTCGTGTTCCAGGTGTCGGGCAAACCGATTATTCATTGGGTAGCTGACGCTCTTCAGGAGGCAGGCTGCCAGGATCAGGTATATATAGTAGGTGAAGCACAGGCTGAGATCAGAAGCGTATTGGGCGAGAATGTCGCATACGTTCTGCAGGAAGAGCAGAGAGGAACAGGCCATGCCGTTATGCAGGCTGCTCCTTTCCTCGAGGGAAGAGACGGTCTTACGATCGTTCTGCCCGGTGACTGCCCGATGGTATCGGCTGACACGATCAAGAAGGCTCTCGATGCTTTCGATTCAGCATCTCCCAACTGTGCGGCAATCCTCATCACTGCAGAGGCTGACGATCCGACAGGATACGGAAGGATCATCAGAGGCGAGGACGGCAACGTTCTCAAGATCGTAGAGCACAAGGACTGCACGGAAGAAGAGCTCAAGTGCAAAGAGATCAACTCTTCAATGTATGTCTTCAAGACTCCGCTCCTCATCTCCGCTTTGGGAAGGATCGGCGCAAACAACGCCCAGAAGGAGTATTACCTTACGGATACTATCGGAATCCTTATCGGCGACGGCTACACTGTAGGCGCCGTAGTCTGCGATTTCGATGACACAAGGGGAGTTAACGACAGAGTCCAGCTCGCCCAGGTTAGAAGCATCATGAACCACAGGATCTTGAACCGCCACATGAAGAACGGCGTAGAGATCGTTGATCCCAATGCTACATGGATCCACTATGCAGTAGAGATCGGTCAGGATACGGTTATCCTTCCCGGCACGACACTCATCGGCAACACCAATATCGGTGAGGACTGTATCATCGGTGAGAATACAAGAATCGACTGCTCCGATATCGGTGACGGCACCGTTGTCGACAACTCGATCATTTCTTCCAGCACGATCGGCAAGGACTGCCGTATCGGACCTTATACGCACATCAGACCTGAATCCAAGATCGACGATCACGTCACACTCGGCGCATATGTCGAGGTCAAGGGTTCAGACATCGGCGAATATACGAGAGCACGTCACCTTACTTACATCGGAGACTCCAAGGTCGGCCGCAACGTTAACTTCGGATGCGGTACAGTTACCTGCAACTTCGACGGTCAGGACAAGGTCGGCTGCACGATCGAGGACAACGTATTCATCGGAGGCAACTCCAATATCGTTTCTTCCGTCGTTCTCGGCAAGGACTGCTATATCGCTGCAGGCTCCACGATCACATCCGATGTTCCCGCACTTTCGCTCGGTATCGGCAGATCCAAGCAGCTCAACAAGGACAACTGGGTTGCAGACAAGAGCCGCATGAGAGGCGAGAACTATATAAGACTCGACGACAGACGATCAGAGGTCTGATTTCCGGAAGGTTTTTATGTGGATAGTTGCCGGGCTCGGTAATCCGGGAAAACAGTATATCTATACTTGGCACAACATGGGCTATCTCGCTGTGGATATGCTCGCGGATAAGCATGGCATTTTTCTCGGAAAAGAAAAGTATAAGTCTTCTGAAGTGGCGGATAGCTCCCGAGGTACAGGGCAGGCGGAATCTGACGGGGAGGCTGAATGCTGCCGTCAGGGAAATGGAATACATTGCGAAGAAGCTGAATGATATTTATGAGGTCACGGAAAGCGCTCTGCTTCAGCTTGAGAAGACCGAAAATGCTCTGAATGATAATATTTCAAAGTTTATATGATGTAAGCGTTGAATGTGGAAGGGTAATCTTTTATGAAAAGTAAAGCTGTCGGAGAAATATTGAAGAAAACAAAAAGAAAACTGAGCTGGATTATTATCGTTGCTGTGCTTGCGTTTTGTCAGACAGGTCATTTTTCGCCGGAATGTGTGAAGGCGGAGGAGGATATAAGTGTTGTCTCAAAAACGCTTGAGGACAGGAACGTTTTTTTTATAAAAGGACTTCGGGAAGGCTGTGAGCTGGTCTCTGTCCAGGTGGGGAACCGGATACATGACAATGTGGCTGTGAGAAAGCTGACAGAAGTTGGCAGCCCGGTAAAAACGATCATCATGCTTGACAATTCGCTGTCGCTTTCACAGAAATGGGGCGGCCCGGCGAAGGATTTCATTATCAGCCTGATAGAAGACCACTCGGAAAAAGAAGAATATAAAATAGTTACATTTGCAGACGGGATAA
>CAJOJI010000022.1 GCA_905234715.1 uncultured Saccharofermentans sp. | reverse complement strand
TTCATCCCCACATTCATCGTGGTAATGATAGTCACACGCGGCGCCATCAAGATCGGACTTAATATCCTGTGGTTCCTCATCGCGATGGTCTTCGCGCTGATAATCAACTACAACATCGAGATGCTCGTTGCGCCAATCTGTCTTTTCACCGAATCGACATGGGGCATCAACATCGTAAAAGAGACTATCGTACTCCTGTTGTCAGGTGCGACGATCCCTCTGGCTTTCTTCCCTGAGAAGGCAAGGATGATCGTTCAGTTCCTGCCCTTCAGAGCAGTATACGACATCCCGCTGTCGATCCTTTTGGGAAAGAGCGGATCTGATACATGGCAGGGACTCCTGCAGCTCTTCGGACTGCAGCTGATCTGGCTCGTCGTGCTCACGGCTGCGGGAAATCTATTCTGGAATTGTGCGGTGAAGAAAGTCACCGTGAACGGAGGCTGACATGCGCAAAAGAGGACTGAAATTTTATGCGGGAATGTATAGAAAGATTCTCGTTCAGGATCTTAAGAGCAAGATGAGCTACCGTGCCGACTTTATCATCTCGACTTTCGGAATGATAATGACGAACCTTTCAGGCTTTGTGACTTTCATGATCCTGTTCCACAACTTCCCGACGATCAACGGCTGGGACTACCATCACATGCTGTTCCTGTACGGCTTTTCGCTCGTCGCGCTGACACCGGTCCAGTGTTTCTTCGACAACAACTGGAATCTGAGATTCATGGTCCAGAGCGGTGATTTCATCAAGTACTGCTTCAGGCCGGTAAACGTGTTCTTTTACTTCATCTCGGAGGTGTTTGACGTAAAGGGATTAGGCCAGCTTGCATTCGGTATCGGAACCATCGTCTATGCATGGATCAAGATAGGAATACCTGTGACGCCTTTGGTAATCGCAAAACTCATCGTGTTCCTGTTAACAGCATCGCTCTTCATGATCGCACTCATGAACTTTGCTGCCGCAACATGCTTCTGGATCAAGGGCTCAGGATACGTAATGGTAATCATGTTCCGTTTCAAGGACTTTGCCAAATATCCGTCTAGTATCTTTGAAGGAATCTTCAAGGTGATATTTACTTTCATCATCCCGATAGCCTTCATCGCATACTATCCGAGCCTTGTCATCCTTGATCCCGACAATGTTCCCCTGCTGTCCTGGATCTCGCCTTTATTCGGAATTTTGTTCTTCTACTTAAGCTACAAGTTCTGGATGCTCGGCGTACGCAAATACGACTTCACGGGTTCATAATTACTCTTAGGAGGTATCGAAAAATGAATGACTTGGTAATGATAATCAAACAAACTGTACTGCCCAATTTCCTGAATATCAGGACATCAATAAAATCCTACGACAGAGATGCCCTCTGCTGCGGCGCACCCTGCTGGCGCTGGGCATACCACGCACTCCATTCCGCAGACAAATGGTTCATCAACCCCAACGTCTACGAGGAGCCTTCATTCCACGAAGAAGGCATGGATAATCCGGACAATCCGACATCAGTCGTACTGTCTGACGAGCAGCTTTTGGAGTATCTTGATTCGATCGAAAAGAAGACACTGGATTACCTTGATTCTCTGTCTGACGACATGCTCTATGAGAAGCCCGAAAACTGCCGCTTCACAAGAATGGAACTTGTTCTTCGCCAGTACCGTCATCTGTCATTCCACACGGGAATGTTAAACGGCCAGACTGCGCTTGCAACGGGCAAGTTCCCGATGTGGGTCTCTGATGCGGACAAGTTCATCGACGACGGCATTCTCTTCGGCCGTTACCGTGAGGGACCGACACAGATCTGATAACTTTAAACCCTCCAATATGAGTATACGTACTGAGTTTCCTTTACCGGGATTTCAGTACGTATTTTTTTGCTTTGATTTGACAACGATCCTTCACTGCGTTAAAATGACACCGTGTCATTTTAACAAAACGGAGATAAACCATGCCTAAAGTCAGCGAAGAATACTATGAGAAAAAGCGCAGAGAGATAATCGATGCAGCTTACCGAGTATGTACAAGAAAGCCCATTACTTCTGTCGAGATGAAGGACATAATCGCTGAGACGGGCTTCTCGCACGGCGTTATCTACAGATACTACAGAGATCTCGATGAGGTGCTAAAAGACCTCGTTGTAACGATCAATGAAGATAACCGCATCAATGACTCTCTTGATGAGGTCCTCTCAAAAAGATCTTTTGATGATTGGGAAAACACCATCTACGATCTGTGCGCGATGCTTGGCGATCAGATGAAGGGAATGGGCACGGATCTTGTAAAGGTATCAATCTATTGCGACATGCTCGCGATGGCAGATCCCGAGAGGGCGATGAAGATAAATGAAAATATCGACAGCGATGAGCAGACACCTTTCCTTTATGCAGTGGCTGTTATCAGTGAATTCATGATGAAGGCCATCAAAAAGAACAAGCTGAAACCAAGCGTAAGCGTAGATCAGATAATCGAGTTTTTCATCGTTCACTATCACGGAATACAGACAGGATTCGTGCTGTCTGAAAGTTTCAAAGTCGAAGAGTTTGAAGGCAAGTTTAAGGTTGAAGACATGTTTAATAATCTTGCAACTTCCATCATTCTCATGATGGGGGGAAAGGCAAAAACAAAATGATCGATTACATCAGGGAAAACTTAAGCTATTACCCGATCTTCTACAGACTTCTGTTCAAAACGAAGAAGGAATTTACACCTGAACGCGTGGACTACGGGAGCGATAAAGAACAGTATTTTCTGTACTACGAACCGCCTCAATTGCAGAGCGACAAGATAGTCATCTGGATCCACGGCGGCGGCTGGAATGCGGGCAATCCGAAGTTTTTCGATTATGTCGGACAGTACATGGCAAGGGCCGGATACCGCTTCGTTTCCATAGGTTACCGTCTGTCTCCGAAGAACAAATATCCAACGCAGATAATAGATGTCTGCAATGCATATAATGCGACGATTAAATTTCTGAATGAGAAGGGTATTGATACTTCAAAAGTGATCGTATCAGGACCTTCTGCAGGAGCACATCTTTCATCGATACTCTGCTACAGCAAAAAGATCCAGGATGAATATAAAGTCGATGTTTCAAATGTCATCGGATACATAGGTGTCGGCGGTCCGTACAGCTTCAGAAAGAGTCAGTCCATGACGCTTAAAATGCTCCTGGGTATGCTTTTCGAGAAGGGCTATGACAGGAGCAGTGCAGAGCCCTGGTCGCTCATGACAAAGAACCACATTCCGATGCTTCTGATACAGAGCAGGCACGACGGCCTTCTCGAATTTGAGTGTGCTGAAGACTTTGCGGATAAGGCAAAGACAGTCGGTAATTCATGTGAGATCTATGAAGTTGAAGATAAGAAGAACACGCATTCTTGGTATACGGCAGGGTATTTTATGTTCACTCGCGAGGAGAGCAAAACGCTCGATAAGTACATGAGCTGGATCGAAAATATCTGACAGTAACATTCGCAGAACTGTTGAACAAAATTCACACTAAGACAATATCCCGTTATTTCTTTAGTTGTAAGATAAGGTCATTGAAGAATCTGCTTTTGTGAGGATTTGAAGTGGTCTCTTTTGTAATAGCACTGGTCGTATTGCTGATAGGATTTTTCACATATGGCAAACTGGTCGAAAAGGTTTTCGGGCCGGATGACAGAACCACGCCTGCAATAGAGATAAACGACGGTGTCGACTGCATGCCGATGAAGACATGGAAAGCGCTTCTCATCCAGCTTTTGAACATTGCAGGAACGGGCCCCATTTTCGGTGCGCTGATGGGTGCGTGTTTCGGCCCTGTCGTATTCCTCTGGATCGTTTTCGGATCGATATTGGGCGGCGCCGTTCACGACTATATGTGCGGCATGATATCAGAACGCCACAAGGGTGCATCAATAGCAGAGCTCTCAGGTATTTATCTCGGCAAACCGGCGCTTTACATCATGAGAATCTTCTCGATACTCTTGCTCCTTTTGACAGGCACGGTATTCGTTACTTCACCTGCATCTCTTATTGCAAAACTCACGCCTGATTTTCTTAACAACACATTCTGGATAATAGTAATCCTGTTGTACTACATCGCAGCAACTCTGCTTCCGATCGACAAGGTCATCGGCAAGCTCTATCCTGTATTCGGCGTCATACTGATCGTCATGGCAGTGAGCATTGCGGGTGCGATGATTTTCCTTCCGCAGTACACGATTCCGGAGATAACTCTTGCAGATCTCCATCCCGATAATCTTCCGATCTGGCCCTTCATGTTCATAACAGTTGCGTGCGGTGCGATATCGGGTTTCCACGCTACTCAGTCGCCCATGATGTCAAAATGCATCACGACTGAAAAAGCAGGCAGAAAAGTCTTCTACGGCGCCATGATCATCGAGTCGGTGATCGCGCTTGTTTGGGCAGCTGCAGGCGTCGCTTTCTACGGTACGACACAGATGCTTGGCAGCGCATTATCCGATATCGGACAGTCAGGAGCCGTATACGAGATCAGCAAAACGATGCTTGGAAACATAGGCGGAATACTTGCGATAATCGGCGTTGTCGTATGCCCCGTCACATCAGGCGACACGGCATTCAGAAGTGCAAGACTGATCCTTGCCGAATGGACGAAACTCGACCAGAAAAAGATCAGGAACCGTCTCCTTATTACCATCCCTCTTCTTGCTGCAGGTGCCGTTTTAACGCAGCTCGATTTCAATGTTCTCTGGAGATATTTTTCATGGAGCAACCAGACGCTTGCCATGATCGCTCTCTGGGTTGCAACGGCTTATCTTGTGCTTAACAGCAAGCACCGTTTTGCAAGTCTTATAACTGCCATTCCGGCATCGTTCATGAGCGCCGTAAGCCTTACTTATATCCTCATGGCGCCTGAAGGTTTTAAGCTCTCTTCAAAGATCGGATATCCCGCAGGAATTATTTTCGCTTCCGCCCTGTTATTGATATACTTGGTACTGTGTGTCAGGAAAACACGCGGGAAGGGGATCGGATCAAAGTGAGAATCAAAAAGGCTGCTGCCGTGTTCATGTGCCTCGTAACGGCACTTTCATTTTTCGGCTGTTCTTACGTTAATAATGTCGTCGACAATTATAAAAGAACTCCCAGAGTGATCGAAAAGCCTGAAGCCGAGCAGATCTTCGAATATCTTAAGGATGAAGACATCGACAGTTTGTGCGAATTGTTTTCGCCTGAAGTAAGTAAGACCCACGATATTAAGAGCGAGTGGAAATACTTTTTCAGTCATCTGGACGGTGATCTCGTGTCTTATAAGAAGATCAGTTATCCGAACGAAGGACTCGGTGTGGATAAGGACGGCGAGGTATACGATTCACATGTATCGGTAAACTACAAAAATGCTAAGACTGATACCGGCAAAGTCTACAGCGAGTTCGGTTATTACCGCGTTCAGGTCAGCAGGGATAATCCTGATTCAGTCGGCATAACGACATTCACCATGTTAGATCCCGATACGGGCAAGTGGATAACTGTCGGAGAACGGTGATCCGTTTTTACAAATAAACCGCAGAAGAACCATTGCGGTATTTTGTATTTTAAAGATAATATGCTATAAAATTCTCGCAAGTATTATATGGGTATAGAGGTATAAACATATGTCAAAATCAACCAGAAATCTTGGAGCGGTACTTGCAGTACTGGTCCTCGGTCTTTTGATAGCAGGTCTGGTTTTTGTCGTTGTTACGGTCTATAAAGATCCTTTGCAGGCTGAGATCGCTTCACAGGAAAGCTCTGCAATGGAATCGTCAACTGCAACTACTGAGACTGAACCTTCGGAAATCGTTCCTACGAGGATCGCGCTTTTCGAGACGGCTGATATCAACGGATATCTGATGGATACAACAAGCGGAGTTCCCGATACTTTCCAGTACAGACTCGCATACATTGCAAAGGTCGTTGATAACGCAAGAAGTTCTGAAGATTACGACGACGTTATCCTTATCGACGGCGGCGACATCTACGGCGGAACACCCGTATCACTCCTTACTGACGGTGCGGCTTTAAGAGCTGCGATCGGCTTCATGGGTTACGATGCAGTCACACTCGGAAACAATGAATTTGCTAACGACATTTCAGAATTTGCCGCAGATACTTTCTGCTCTGTTCCCGCATATGAATTCGGCGACTATTCAGGCGATCCGGAAGTGCCTGTAATCTGTGCGGATATCTGCTATTCAAACAATCACTCAAGAACGCTTTTCACAAAGGATTACGTCATGGTCGAGAAGGCCGGCTACCGCATCGCTCTGATCGGTTATATCCCTGATTTCTCAGACAGCATCAAGGCTGCTGATTTTGAAGAATATGAGATCCACGATGACCTTGAGGAATTCTCCACACGCATCAAGGATATCAATGCGGGCGAGAAGCCTGACGTTACCATCGTCGTAACGCATTCAGATCCCGCTGAACTTGCAGAAGCACTTGATTCCGGTGATGTGGATATCGTTGCAGGTGCAAGCGCCAACGAAGGCGTCTGCGGTGTTGCAGGCAACGGCATCACATATATCGAGAGTGCAGGCAAGGCAGCAGGCTATGCAGGTGCAACGATCGTTATCGATAAGGACGGCAACGTCACGATCGAGAAACCGGAATACACATCCATCATCGACAATCCCGAGCGTCTTTACGACAATGCTTCAAATGCAGGCAGTTTCTCTTCGGAAGTTCTCAAGCTCTCACACGACGCGTGGGAAGTCATCAAGAAACCCATGAACGAAGCTCTCGGTTATATTGATACCGATGTCGAGAGAGAAGGCTATGTCGATGACAGAGCCACAACAGGCGGCAACTTCGTCACAAGCCTGATGCTCTCATACGGTAAGCATTACGAGGCTGTTGCGGCATTCTGTAACAACAGCGGTGTCTGTGCAGACTTTGTAGTTGCAGAGGGCGGCATTCACGAGATCTCAGTAGGCGACATCTATGCACTCAATCCTTACAACAATTACTGGCTGATCTACGATCTTTCAGGTGAGGAACTTGCACAGCTTCTCGTTGACGGCTTTACGAATCCTGAATACGGAGATCAGGTATCTGGTCTTACTTTTGAGTACAACAACAACGGTACCGTTGAAGATCCCGATATCGAGATCGTAAGCATCACTCTCAGCAGCGGAACCAAGGTCGATATCAACGGCACTGAAGCAAAGTACAGGATCGTTATCTCAAGCAACTGCGCATATCTGCCGGGAAGCGTTTTCGAAGACAAGGAACCTGTTAATTCCGAGCTTGATTCTCCAATCGATAACCAGGCAATTATCGAGATCCTCCGTGACAGACGCGACAGGGGAGACATCCACATTCCTACTGATTCTGATTCGAGATGCACATGCCTTAACGCAGATGAAGTTGCAGAAAGAAGTACTTCAGCAACAGAACCTGCTGTAACGGGCGAGACCACTGCTGAAGAAACAGAAGCGACAGAAACTACTGAAACTTCCGAGACAACTGCAGCCTGATTATTAAACACAAACAAAGCAAAGCGGACACCTTACACGGTGTCCGTTTTTTATGTTGCTTTATAGATGAAAACTTCGGATATCTCGTGATTATATAACATTCCTTAAGCGTAAATTCGCAAACATCAAAGTTTAATGATACAATCGTGCCTGTTGTTTTCAGATATGAGTATTATTGGAGATTTGAAATGAGCGACAACGAGAAGAACAAAGAGATGCTTGAACAGTTAAACGGCGAAGGTGACAAGAAGAAAACCAAGCCGGTTACAAACGGCGACGGACATGTTCTTACACCTGCAGAGATCAAGCGCCAGGAGCTTTTTGACAAAAAGGAAAAAGATATCCTCGCAAACGGCTATAAGCGCAAGGACATCCTCATCTCCGTACTCAAAGCAAACTTCGTCGGCATCCTTCTGACTCTTCCTTTTGTTGCATTGATCGTCGGCGGATACATTCTCAAGAACGGTTTCATTAATGTCGATGAATCGATACAGGAAAGCGCTGTCATGTACTTCGTTAAGCTGGGAATAATAATGGTCGCAACCATTGCGTTGTCCGTTGTCCACGAGAAGATACACGGCTGGTTCTGGTCCATCGGCGCCGAGAACGGTTCAAAGGACATCGAATTCGGTTTCCAAAAAGAGAACCTCACGCCGTACTGCACATGCAAATCACCGCTCACAAAGAAGATCTATATCTTAGGCTCCATGATGCCCATGACGATCCTCGGCATCGTGCTCGGAATCGTATCCATTTTCGTCGGCAGCTGGGTGGTTCTTGCGATCGCAGTTCTTCAGACAATAGGCGGCTCAGGCGACATCCTGATCTCAGCCATGCTCCTTCGCTATAACACAAAAGACAAGGACGTCATCCTCATGGATCATCCCACAAAGATCGGCCTTGTAGCTTTCGAAAAAGCAAAAGAAACAGCCCCCGTTTCCGAGGGCTGATAAAGTCTTTAACCGTTTTTCTCCATTAGTCGAATGTAAATGTGTCGAGTACGGATCTTGTCTCGTCGTTTTCCGTAACGAACTCAAAGTATACGGCATGCTTGCCTGTGATCTTTTCTGTAAGATCGAAAACGATCTCCTTTGAATCTTCTTCAGCAGACTTCTCTGCTACGACTTTTCCGTCGTAAGAATCGATCCTGATGCTGATCTTAAATCCCTTCGGGAAGTCGCCGTTGATGGTAGCTTTTGAAGCTCCCTCGCTGCCGAAGTTCAGATACTTAAATCCGATCGTTGCACCGCTCTGGATATCAACAACAGGTGCTGAATTACCCTCGTAAACAGGGTTGATGTGAGCGCGTCTTACGTCCTTGTTTGTACCCTCAGCGTTATCAAGATAATTGTGCTTTCCGGTGCCGTCGTACATATGGCATGTAAATCCTGCCGATATGATAGAGAACGCATCAAGACCGTCTTTGTAGAAGCCCTGTGATGTCATGTCTACAACATCGGACTTAACAGGCTCGCCGTTCTCATACTCGATCTTTCCGATGAAGATCTTTCCGTTCTTATCGATGGCAACATCAACGGGCTCTACCATTGCCTGTCTTGCATATTCGTTGCAGCCTGTCTGTCTGTGATAGAAGACATACCACTGATCGTTGATCTTCATCAGTGAACCGTGGTTGTTGCCCCACTGGTATGTCATTATGCCGTTGCCGTCAGGTCCCGTGATTACCTCGCCGCCGTTGAAGCTGATATCACCGCCGTCCTTGTAATCGCCCAAAGGAGAATCGCTCCACTTGTAGCTTAAGAAACCGTTGCAGCTTCCGAATACGCCAAGCTCAGGCTTGTGATATTCATAACGCTTTGAGTAAACGAAAACATACTTGCCGTTAACTTTTCTGGGGCTGGATGCCTCGAAGAATCCGTCTTCGGGAATAACGTGGCCGTCGTCTTCCTTGATCCAGAAAGGCTTTGAATGACCGATGATGTGGCTTCTGATAGTTTCCTTCTTGATCGTTGCCATGTCATCGTTGAGCTCTGCAGCGTGGCACTCGCAGAATCCCCAGAATGCATAGACCTTGCCGTCGTCATCAACCATGATGCCGGGATCGAAACCGAGCTCTGTCTTAACGGGATTCGTAAAAGGACCCCAGGGTGTCTTGGAAGTAACGAGCATAATAGAAGAACCTCTGTTCTCCGCAGCATACATATAGAATGTATCACCCTTCTGAACAACGTCAGGCGCATAAAGGTCGCCTCCGTCAGATGCCGTATAGCAGATGCCGTGGCATGTCCAGTTGGTAAGGTCATTTACAGGTGCTGACCATACTACGTAGTCAGGACCGCAGTAATCGGTCTTCTTCGTATCGTGGGATCCGTAAAGATAAATGCGTGTCTCGCCGTTATATGTAAATACTCTGGGCTCTCCGTCCGGAACATGCTCCCAAAGCGGCATATAAGGATTGGCGCCTGTAACAATAGTTTTCTTGTCCATGGTGATACCTCTCTTTAACTGATACACAATATGCTACAACATTGCTATTAAATATGAAACTGACAATCGCAATCGTGCCGCCGTTTTTATACAGATAAGGCTCAGTTCGACGCTGACCCGAAAAGTTAGTTTGTGCTAACAGCATAAAAACAGCAGGAAAATCAATAAAGTTAGTTTGTGCTAACTGTCAATATCACTAACAGAAGCACCCGTCTATAATAAGGTCGAAAATAGATTAGAAGGCGTTAATGCCGTGCCGGACTGGGCCCGATGTCAGGACTTGAGCAGGCATTAGCGATGGACGGGAGCACATTATGACATTAAGAGAACTCAAGGCAGGGCAGAGTTGCAGAGTTGAAGCTGTCGGAGGCGAAGGTGCGCTGAGACAGCATTTTCTCGATATGGGAATCATTCCCGGAGCAGAGATCACGATCGTTAAGTTCGCACCGATGGGCGACCCTGTAGAGGTCAGGATCCACGGTTACGAATTGTCTTTAAGACTTGACGATGCCGCTAAGATCGAGATCACAGAGACAGTTAACAAGGCTGAGGATACGGCTAAAGAAAAGCGCAGGGACAAGACAAATGTTGCGCACCCGAATCTCGGTGAGCCCGGTGTCCACCACGATAAGAAAACAGAAAATCCGCTTCCGGATGACCATGTGCTTTCTTTCGCACTGGTCGGAAACCAGAACAGCGGAAAGACTACGCTTTTTAACAGACTGACAGGTTCCAACCAGCACGTAGGTAATTTCCCGGGTGTTACGGTAGACCGTAAAGACGGTGCGATCATAGGCAATCCGAAAACGGTTATTACGGACCTTCCGGGCATTTATTCGATGTCTCCTTATTCAAAGGAGGAGATCGTGTCGCGAGATTTCGTTCTCGACAATAAGCCTGATGCGATAATCAACATCGTTGACTCAACGAACATCGAGAGAAACCTGTATCTTACAATGCAGCTTCTTGAGACAGACCGCCCGGTCGTTGTTGCCCTCAACATGATGGACGAGCTCACGGGAAACGGCGGTTCCGTAGACATCAACCTCATGGAGCAGATCCTCGGCGTGCCGGTCGTTCCGATCAGCGCGGCAAAGAACCAGGGTATCGACGAGCTTATCTCACACGCTCTTCATATTGCGAAGTATTGCGAGAAGCCGTTGGAGCAGGATTTCTGCGCACCTGAGAGCCCCATTCACAGCTCTATCCACGCAGTTGAACATCTCATAGAAGAGAAGGCAAAGAGCACGGGACTTCCGCTCAGATTTGCGGCATGCAAAGCGCTTGAAGGCGATGAGCTCATCCTGAAGCAGTTAGATCTCGATGAGAACGAGAGAGATCTTCTTGAGCACATCAGAGTCAAAGTCGAGAAGAAGTCCGGACTTGATCCCGCTGCAGCTGTTGCAGACATGAGATTTACATACATCATGCAGCTCGTTGGAAGCTGCGTTACTAAGCCTGTCCTGAACAGGGAGCGCGAGAGAAGTGAGAAGGTCGACAGGATTTTGACGGGCAAGTTTACTGCTATCCCGATCTTTATTCTGATCATGGGCCTGGTATTCTTTCTTACGTTCAATGTTATCGGCGCAGCACTTCAGTGGCTGCTCGAACAGGGTATTGATTTCCTTACACAGTTAACGGAGCAGGCCCTTACAAAAGCCAATGTTAACGATGTAATCCACAGCCTTATTATCGACGGTATTTTCGAGGGTGTCGGAAGCGTATTGAGCTTCCTGCCGATCGTTGTTGTAATGTTCTTCTTCCTGTCGCTTTTGGAAGACAGCGGATATATTGCGAGAATCGCATTCTTTATGGATAAGCTCTTAAGAAAGATTGGTCTTTCCGGAAGATCCATCGTGCCGCTTCTTATCGGCTTCGGATGCACGGTTCCTGCAGTCATGTCGACAAGAACCCTTCCTTCTGACAGAGACCGTAAGATGACCATAATCCTCACGCCTTTCATGAGCTGCACGGCAAAGCTTCCAATCTACGCTTTCTTCGTAAGCTCATTCTTCCCGGGCAAGGGCGGACTCATAATGATCGGACTTTATTTGCTCAGCATCATCATCGGAATACTTATCGCATTCCTTTATAAGAAGGTTCTCTTCAAGGGTGAGGCAGCGCCTTTCGTTATGGAGCTCCCGAACTACAGACTTCCTTCGTTAAGAAGCACGGCACAGCTCATGTGGGAGAAGGCAAAGGACTTCCTGCAGAAAGCTTTCTCGGTAATCCTCATCGCAACGGTAGTTGTTTGGGCATTGCAGAGCTTTGATACAAGATTCAATCTCGTATCTGATTCTTCTGATTCCATCATGGCCTTGATCTCAGGATTCATCGCACCCATCATGCAGCCTCTGGGACTTGGAGACTGGCGTATCACGACATCTCTTATCAGCGGCTTCATGGCAAAGGAAAGCGTTGTATCCGTACTCGAAGTTCTCTTCGGTGCAGAAGGCGGAATCAATGCAGTACTCGGTACTGTTGAAGCAGGCACGCTCCTTATCTTCAGCCTTCTTTACACACCCTGCGTTGCTGCTATCGCATCGGTAAAGCGTGAGCTCGGCTGGAAGTGGTCCGTCGCAGTTGTTGCATGGCAGTGCATTCTTGCGTGGATCGTAAGTTTCCTGTTCAGGATAATCATGCTGGCATGCACGGGAGGTTTTGCATGAGACCTGTTGATTTCATTCTTATAGCCGTTATAGCTGCGGTTTTGACGGGAGCGGTAATACTTGCTCTCAGGCGCAAAAAGACAAGCTCTTGCTGCGGAAACTGTGCCGAGTGCATGAAGAAGGGCGGATGCGGTACGGCATCACGAGAATAAGACAAAACGAATACGGGGGCACCTGGTAAGGAAGGCGCCCCCGTTCTATATTCGATTGACTGATTAGGAGATTTTCTGTTTTGTTTCCGTTCCGCAGATGTCTGTCATCAGTGCGGACGTTGTTGCTTTGTGCTTGATCGGCTTCCAGCCCGGATTTATGAAGATTGCCGTAAATGCTACCGGAATATATGTGAGCATGAAGAGCGGGAATGAGAATACCGAGAAGATCTTTCTTGCCGTTCCCGCATGGATGTTCTTCCACTCCGTTATGAGCGTGATGCCGCCGAGTACTGTGAGCAAAGCGCATGCGTTGAAGATCGTCTCACACATTGACCAGAGCGCGATAGTGATGTCGCCGCCCGTTACCGCGCCGATGATGCCGTATGCAAGATTGCATGTGATGGAGATCGCGGTAAGAAGGAATGCGGGCATGATGTTCATTGCCATGTCGAACGCTGCGAAATTGCCGTGGAATGTCTCATATGTGAGATCCTTGCCGTAGTGCTGGAAAACCTGGAAATATCCTCTTGCCCAGCGCATACGCTGTCTGAAAGACTGTCTTACGGATGTAGGCTGTTCGTCGTAGAAAACTGCGCTTCTGCAGAATGCGATCTTGCGGCCTTTGCAGACGCGGTTGATCGTGAATTCGATGTCTTCGGTAAGAAGATGGAAAGGCCATCCGCCGATATCTTTAAGAACTTCGTTTGAGAAGAAGAATCCCGTTCCTGAAATAGCCGCGGAAGAACCCAGTTTGCAGCGTGCGTAATTGAGATACATTGATTCTCTCAAGAACCAGAGGCCGTAGCCTGAACTTACCCAGTTGTCGCCGTAGTTTTTGGTGTTGCGGTAAGAAGTGATAGCTTCGTTGCCTTCGAGATGGCACTTGTGCATTTCTTCAATGTAATCAGGTGCAAGGATGTTGTCGGCATCGAAAACGAAATATCCGTCGAAGCCTGAAGGGAAATCCTTCTTTATCTCGCCGAGAAGAGCTTCCATAGCATAGCCCTTGCCGATCTTGTCCTGTGATCTTCTGGTATATGCAACTGCGCCGTGTTCAATAGCAACACCGTATGTGTTGTCGGTGCAGTTGTCGGCCATTACGAATGTGGTGATATCACCTTTATAAGTCTGGTTTGCGATGCTGTCGATAAGTTCGCCGATTACGTTCTCTTCGTTTCTTGCGCAAATGAGAACAGCATAATTCTTGAGGTTTCTTTCGCAAAGATCTTTGTCAGAATTTCCTGATGATTTTTTGGCTTTTCTGTCGCGGTGCTGCATCCAGAGTGAAACCGGTACGTAAATGAACTGATATGAGTAACATACGGCAAAGATGGCCGTGATGATGAAATTGATGATCCTGATTGTTTCCATAGTCGTTATCTCCCGGCACCAATTATTGCACACATGCTTTTAAATAGTTGTGGCAAAAACCTTAAGATTTCCTTAAGATTCAGGCAAATTTGTAAGATGGCCAAAGTATAGGAAAAACAAGGGGGTTCTCTCCATTGAATCTGCTTACGGAAAACTAACACCTTTGTCACATTTATACGCGGGGATATAATATTAGGCATACGAGGTGCCGATATGTCCTTTAAGATAGTCCGAAATGACATTACGAGAATAAAAGCTGATGCGATCGTCAACACTGCCAATCCCGAGCCGGTATATTCGGCAGGAACCGACAGTGCGGTTTATACTGCCGCCGGTGCCGAAAAGCTTCTTGAAGAGCGTAAAAAGATAGGCAGGATCGCTGAAGGCGATGTGGCTGTTACGCCTGCATTTGCCCTTGATGCGAAATAAATTTTTCATACTGTCGGACCCATCTGGCAGGGCGGTAATTATGGTGAAAAGGAAATCGTCAGAAAGTGCTATCAGAACTGCCTCGATAAAGCTAAGGAATTAGAGCTTGAGAGCATAGCTTTTCCGCTCCTTGCTACAGGCACATACGGCTTTCCCAAAGCTGATGCATTGCTTATTGCAACGTCAGTTTTCAGCGGTTTTCTGGCAGAAAATGAAATGGAGATAACGCTCGTTGTTTTCGACAGCGAATCGTTTGCGTTATCAGACAAGATATTTGCGGGTGTCGACCAGTTCATCGATGAGAATTACGTCGGTGAAAAGACCGCGGAAGAATACAGCCCTGTAAACTTAAGGGCAGGTCTTGAGGCTCACGTTGCGGATGAATGTGCCGAAGAGCCAATAGAAAGAAAAGCAGCCCGCAGAGAACGTAACAGGAATGAACGCAGAGGATTATTTGGTAGCGGCAGTAATGCCATGAGGATGGATAGCGCCATTCCGCCGGTTGCTGCTGCGGGTGCTGCTTGTGCAAGTGTTGCGCCGAGATCGCTTGAGGACGTTGTCAAAAACGTAAGCGAGACCTGGCAGGAGAGCCTGTTGAGGCTTATTACCGAAAGAGGTTATTCGGACACCGAAGTATATAAGCGTGCCAATGTTGACAGAAAGCTATTTTCAAAGATCAGGACCAACAAAAACTATCAGCCTAAAAAGAATACAGCGGTAGCTTTTGCGCTGGCATTGCGGCTTAATCTCGATGAGACAAAGGATTTCCTGATGCGTGCAGGATATGCCTTTTCGCCGTCGAGCAAATTCGATCTAATCATCGAGTATTCGATCGAACATGGTGTATACGATCTGATGCTCATCAACGGTGCTCTTTTCGATCACGACCAGCCGCAGCTTGGTGCGTAACGATCAGAAGCGGTTCAAATTCGGAAGAAGAGCTCCCTTTAAGCAGATGTTATCCGCATCGGGATGGATCGTGACTGATCCGTCCTCTCCGTTTCCGTCCTTGTCATAAAAGTAGGCTTTTGGAGCTGCACTGAGTTCATCTGTAAGATAAACTTTCTCAACAGCGTATTTCTGTGTTGTTTTAACTGCGGCCTTGGAATCGCCGGAGTTAAACATTGAAACTGTAAGGCTTGTGAACAGGACTACCGGTGTAAGGAATCCAACAAGCAACATTGCCGTGTTCTTTCTTGTGCAGATCTTTGAATAGTTGGTCTTCATAGTGTTTTTCCTCGCTTTTTATCCATCTCGGTTTGATAAGCGGATAGTATCACCTGCGATAAGGCAGCTGCGGTTTTTGTGGTGAATTGCAGATTATTAGTGGTAAATTGCAGATCAACGCTCTTAAGATCGCCCGGCGGCTAAAAAAACTTTAATAAGCAAATTACTATTGTTTAGGTGTGTTTTATATTAAAATAAAAGAACCTGTACTACAGGCAGTTCCTTTCAATACCCAGCCGGAGGATCCCATGAGGCTTGCGATAGTCGACGATGAGAGCGTATACAGAAATCACATTGCTGAACTGATAAACGTGGTTTATGGTGCGGAAAATGTGAGCTGCTATCTATATTCCGACGGCAGTGAGATCGTGAAGAGCTTCGAGGAAGGCTTTGGATTTGATGCTGTTTTCCTTGACATCGAGATGAAGGAACTTGACGGCATGTCCACTGCAAAGGTTATCCGCAAGTATTCAAAAGACATACCGATAATCTTCCTTACGAGCCATACAGAGATGGCAATGGAAGGTTATGAAGTCGATGCCTTCAGATTTTTGAGCAAGCCCGTCAAGAAGGACAAGCTCCTGGAGACTCTGAACGAGCTCGAAAAGAAACTCAAAGTCGAAGAGAAGATCATCCTCAAAAAAGACGGTGAAGATATCGTCTATGGAATAAACGATCTCATATATATTGAAGCGTCAAATAATTCCGTGCGTTTCATTTTTAAGAAAGACACTGTTGAGATGCGCATGAAGTTTGCACAATCGCTCGAAATGGTTGACGGAATCAGCACCGATTTCTGCAAGTGCCACAGATCCTACTATGTGAATCTTGCCCACGTTAAAAAGCTCGGAACTGCAGATGTCGTAATGGATAACGGAGATGTTCTGCCCGTTGCAAGAGGCAGCGCGGCAGACGTAAAGAAGATGCTCTTCGAGTACGTAAGGAGAACGGGCAGATGAGTAACATAATTACTCTTTTGACTCTGCCGGTATTCCCGTTCACTGTCATCATGTCCCTCACCTATGCGGTCAACGGTGTATTCAAATACGAATTCAGGAACAAAAAAACAGCATATATTGTCTCTTTGGCGATGGCTGTGGTAACCGGCATAGCAGGAGACGTAGGATATATCTTATTTCCCTCGCTGTTCGAGGTTGATGTATATGTATTTGACGGAGAAGTCATCGCAAGATTGATCCTTACATTTGCCCATTTTGTCGTGTTACTGTTCATGCTCCGCGGCAAGTTCTGGAAGAGGCTCCTCGCTCTCTTTCTGACCAATGAGATAATCGGCTCGCTCATTCATATCTTTGAGGATGTGGAGATCCGTCTGATAGACCTGTTTAACTGGGAGAATGAATCCAACCAAAAAATTGCTTCTCTGATACTTGAATTAACAACAATGGCATTAGTGTTCCTGTTCCTGTTCATGATCGCGAGGATCAGTCGAAAACATGACAACACACCGTTGTCTCTTCCCGTGCTGGGTGTCGTTACCGTATTCATGCTCCTTACGAATTCCCTCATCGCAGACGAATTTTACAGCCCGCTCGTTGTCGGTACCGATATAGCAAGACCGCTCTTTCTCATGCTGATCCTTGTTACGCTGGGATTGTT
Organism: uncultured Saccharofermentans sp.; assembly: GCA_905234715.1. Taxonomy (GTDB): domain Bacteria; phylum Bacillota; class Clostridia; order Saccharofermentanales; family Saccharofermentanaceae; genus Saccharofermentans. The sequence continues at coordinate 11,359 of CAJOJI010000022.1, read as the reverse complement.
CTTTTTCCTGCGTTCTACGAGCAAGGAACGTGACGGACTTAAGCAGCTGAACAAGATCAACGAAGAACTGATGGATTCACAGACCAAGTATTTCGAAGCATCCGCAAAAGCAGATTCCGAGATACGCGCCATGCGTCATGACATGAGAAATAACGTTCAGGTCTTAATGCTCCTTCTCGCAAATAAAGAATACGACAAGATGCAGGAATATCTCGATGAGATGAGCGGCGGTCTTGAGGGTACAAACGTAAGCAGCCACACCGGTGATGTAATTGCCGATGCGATAATTGCAGAGAAAAAGAAACGCGCAGAATCCTGCGGCCTGAAGATCGAAGTCGACGGCACGATAACAGGCGTCGAGATATCTCCCGTAAACATGTGTAAGATGCTCGGAAACCTTTTGGACAACGCTATAGAGGCTGCATCCAATCCGGGACTCAAAGATCTGTCTCCCGAAGACAAAGTGATAGATCTTCAGTTCAAACATACAGACAATTTCTTCATGATCTCGGTTACCAACCCCTGTGTTGAGCATCCCAAGATCAAGGACGGTAAGATAGTTACCAGCAAATCGGATAAGAAGAACCACGGCTTCGGAATAACCAACATCAGAAACGCAGCCGAAAACTGCGGCGGTGAACTGTCCGTATCCTGCGAAGAAAAGCCCTTCGGATTCCTTTTCAGGGCTGAAGTTGTCATCTGATTAACCCATCCCGAAAATGTCGCCTGCGAAGCGACCACTGACCCCTCAAAAGATCCTATACTGAACTCACGATCAAACAGCTGCGAATCGCAGCAGAAAGTGAGGAAAAGGAAATGAAAAAGGGATTGACAGAGATCGTATTTATCTTGGACAGAAGCGGTTCAATGAGAGGACTTGAAGGCGATACTATCGGAGGCTACAACTCCATGATAGACAAGCAGAAAACAGAAAAAGGCGAGGCACTTATTTCGACGGTTCTTTTCGACGGACAGACCGAAGTTCTCCACGACAGGATCCCCCTTGATAAGGTGGAACCCATTACGGAAAAAGAATACTATGTAAGAGGTTCGACAGCGCTTCTTGACGCGATCGGCGGCGCTATCCATCACATCGGAAACATCCATAAATATGCAAGAGAAGAGGATGTTCCGGAAAAGACCTTGTTTATCATTACTACCGACGGCATGGAGAATTCCAGCAAACAGTATTCTTATGACAAGGTCAAGAAGATGGTCGAGAAGCAAAAGAAAAAGCACAACTGGGAATTCATCTTCCTGGGCGCAAACATCGACGCCGTAAGTGTTGCAGACAGGTTTGGTGTTGATAAGAGCAGAGCTGTCACATATGAGTGCGACAGCGCAGGCACGGCGCTTAACTATCAGGTAATGAGCAAGATGGTATCCTGCGCAAGAGCGGCAGGTTCCGCAAAGGCAATGGAAGCGGCATTCGACAGCGAAGAGATGTTGGATGACATCCGCGCAGATTATAAGAGAAGACATAAGCAGTAAGGAGGTATCACATGTACGGAGCAATACTTGGAGACATTATCGGTTCACCTTATGAGTTTGACCGGGGCGATAAAACAAAGGACTTCACCTTTTTCGAGAAGGATGCAGAATTTACCGACGATTCGGTCATGACGATAGCGGTTGCAGATGCCCTTATTAACACCCTGGGCCAGAGCGATGACGATATTAAAGACGCACTTATTTATTCAATGAAACTCTGGGGCAAGAAGTATCCTGATGCAGGTTACGGCGGCAATTTCGGAGTATGGCTCAGCAGCGGCATTACAGGTCCTTATAACAGTTTTGGCAACGGTTCTGCGATGCGTGTGTCCTCCTGCGGCTGGCTTTACGACACGCTCGAAGAGACTCTTCACGCCGCAAAGCTTTCTTCTGAAGTAACGCACAATCACCCGGAAGGAATCAAGGGTGCACAGGCAATTGCAGCAGCGATATTCATGGCAAGGACAGGCTCATCCAAAGATGAGATAAAAGACTATGTCGTAAGCAATTTCGGATATGACCTTTCAAGAACAATAGATGAGATAAGGCCCGGATATTACCACGTCGAGTCCTGCCAGGAGACTGTTCCCGAAGCGGTAACGGCGTTCCTTGAAGGCAATGATTTTGAAGATGTCATCCGCACGGCGGTCTCTTTAGGCGGTGACTGCGATACCCTTACATGCATTGCAGGTTCGATAGCCGAAGCATTCTATGGTGTTCCTGATTCTCTTAAAGAAGAATGCAAAAAGAGGATTGAGCCCGATATGCTCGAAGTGCTCGAAAAGTTCGATAAGCTGCGCAGATAATTCCCGCAGCTTATCTGCCATAAAACTTCATTTCACCACGTGTAAACTGCAATTCACCACAAATCCTGCTTATGCCGTCTGTTCTTGACTACTATGTGGTCAGTCACTGAACAGACACATGAGGAGGATTATTTATGAGCGAATTAACAGGACGCACCCCGGAAGAAGTAAGAAGCGAGATCAAGTCGACGCGCCATAAGGCAGAGCTGCCTTTATATGCCATCACTATTATTTTGAGCTTTATCACAATAATTGTTTTGTGGATATTTATGTTCCGGGACAGCGGCGCATTAGACAGTATCAAGGATGTTCTGGCAACAAATAACATCACTGATGCAAGCCCGGAATTTAATCAGGTGCTCCTGGTATGTATCGGCTTCATAAGTCTGATCGGCGGTATAGGATGCCTTGCTTATTTCGTTATTACCCTTTTGGTCGGCTACTATAAGTTATATGCCAAGGAAATGGGTTACAGTATCAGAGTTTCTGAGAAGAACTTCCCTGAATTATATGCTTATGTTAAAGAATTCACGAAGAATCTCGGCCTGAAAAAAGAGCCTGAAGTCTATGTTACGCAGACAGGTTCAATTAATGCTTTTGCATGCTGGGTTCCCGGAAAATATTACATTCAGATCAATGCGGAGATCCTTGACCTCGCATACATGGAAAACAAAGACATTGAAACAGTTGCTTTCGTTATGGCTCACGAATTCGGCCACGTTTATTTCCATCACGTAAACATGTTTTACAAGATGTGGACCCAGTTTGTCGGTTTCATTCCCGTCTTCGGTCAGTCCTTCCTTTTACCTCTTTACGAGCGTGCAAAAGAGTATTCGGCTGACCGTGTAGCCCAGGCGCTCATGAACGGAAAGCAAAAGGAAGAATGTATGATGCTCATTGCAGTCGGCAGACATCTTTATAAATATGCCGATATGGATGATTATCTTGCAAACGTTAACAAAGATCACAATTTCATCGAGAGATTCGCACGTTTTGTCTTAAACATTACTGCAGGTCACCCGATCGCACCTTTCAGAATCGCAGCTATGATGGATAAGACGAAAAAGAGCGGAAGACTGCTCTGATCAGCAAGATAAACCGTGGAAGGTTAAAAAATTATAACGAGGCGCCTGCAGTGATGCGGGCGTTTTGTTTTGCGAAAAAACTGGCCGCATATCGGCAAAAGTCCGTTTAATGTCCGCCAAAAATGGTCGCAGATGAAATATAATGTGCTCATAAGAGTTTTAAAGGGAGGATTATCAGTATGCATGAGATCAAATGCCCCAAGTGCGGCGAGATATTTCAGGTTGACGAGTCTGGTTATGCCGAGCTGCTCAGTCAGGTAAGAAATGAAGCTTTTGAAGATGAACTCCATAGGCGTGCCAGGGAATTGGAAGAGAAGAACAAGAGTGACATCAAGATGGCACAGATGGAGCAGGAGAAAACATATAATGCCGCTCTGACCAATAAGGATAAGATCCTTGCCGAAAAGGACATGGAGATCCAGGCGCTCAAGAACAAGCTTGAGATGAACGATTCACAGCAGAAGCTTGCCATCACGGAAGCAGTCAGCAACAAGGATAAGATCCTTGCTGAAAAAGATGCTGAGATCATAAAGCTTAAGAGTCAGATCGACAACCAGAAAACAGAGAGCGCCCTTAAGGAGAAGAATCTCGAAGAGAACTATAAAAACCAGCTTAAGCTCAAGGACGACCAGATCGATTACTACAAAGATCTTAAGGCTCGCCAGTCCACCAAGATGGTCGGCGAGAGTCTTGAGCAGCACTGCCAGAACCAGTTCAACAGTCTTCGTATGACAGCTTTCCCGAATGCTTATTTCGAGAAGGACAATCAGGTCAGCGAATCCGGAAGTAAGGGTGACTTTATCTTCAGAGAATCAGATGCGGATGGTGTTGAGTTTATCTCCATCATGTTCGAGATGAAGAACGAGATGGACACAACTGCATCCAAGCACAAGAACGAGGATTTCTTCAAGGAACTCGACAAGGACAGAAACGAGAAGCATTGCGAATATGCCGTTCTGGTCTCACTTCTTGAGAGTGATAACGATTATTACAATAACGGCATCGTTGATGTCTCTTATAAGTATCCCAAAATGTACGTGATCAGACCGCAGTTCTTCATTCCGATGATCACTCTTCTCAGAAATGCTGCGCTCAATTCACTGCAGTACCAGAGGGAGCTCCAGGTTGTCAGAAACCAGCAGCTTGATCTGGTGAACTTCGAGAGCAATATGCAGGAATTTAAAGATGCATTTGGCAAGAATTACAGGCTCGCTTCAGAGAAATTCCAGACTGCGATTGATGAGATCGACAAAACCATAGATCATCTCGAGAAGGTCAAAAAGGCACTCCTTTCTTCCGAGAATAATCTGCGTCTTGCCAACAACAAGGCCGAGGATCTGAGTATTAAAAAGCTTACCAAGAATGCCCCTTCGGTTAAGCAGATGTTTGACGAACTTGATAAAGGCGAAGAATAATCTTCGCAGCCCATTTTTCTATCTCCTTTCAAATAAGCCCTGTGAATCCCGCCCGGTTTTGCAGGGCTTCTTATTACTTCTACAGGAAAATAAGATTTGTATAGAGTATAATTATCGCTATGAAGGTCTCAAGGAACAAAGTAGTGGTCACCATCCTGGCGGGCGTTGTGCTCGTTCTTTTTTTAGCGACAGTGGCCGGATTGTTCTACTACAGAGAGATGATCAGAAAGCTCGGCGAAGTCCGTGAGGAAGTATTTAACGAGTATCCCAGACTATACGCTTACATAGCCGATGACCCTGACAGCCAGCTGTCTAACAGGATCTATAAAGAGATCTCCGAGTATGCCGTTGAGCATGACTGCTATGTCGAGATGACGGGTCAGAATCTTTCGTCGTCTTATTCCAAAGCAGACAGAATGAATATTGCGATAAGCTCCAAAGTTGACGGAATCATCCTTGAGGGTGATGACTCTGAAGAGACTGCAAGGCTGGTAGATAAAGCAACTGCAAACGGCATTCCCGTCGTTACCGTTTTGACCGACTGCCAGACATCTTCAAGAAAGAGTTTCGTAGGTCTCAACAACTACAGTCTCGGTTCCGAATACGGCGACCAGCTCGCAGCGATCGGTGAGGAACAGAAGAAATATCCTCTTACGGCTCTTATCCTTCTCGACAGAGATGACGGCAACGCCGATGACATCATCCACGCTGCAATTCAGCAGGCTGTCGTCGGAAGGTCTGTCTCTTTCACATCCGCTATCGTAGATACATCATCTCCGTTTACTTCAGAAGAGAGCATCATGAACATCATTGACGGTATCGATAAAATGCCGGATGTCATCATTTGCCTGAACGACCGTACAACTGAAAGTGCCATCCAGTGTGTCGTCGAGAAGAACCTTGTAGGTAAGACGACGATTCTTGGTTATTACAGCTCTGACACGATCCTGAAAGCGATCGACAGGGGATCTGTTTATGCGACATTTACTATCGAGACCAAGACGGTTGCAAGACAGTGCGTAAATGCACTCAACGAATATAACAACACGGGATTCGTAAGTGAGTACAACCCGGCAAATTACATCATGATCAACCGCGATAACGTAGCTGATTACGAACCGGAGGATAAGGATGAAGGCTAATTTCTTTGCCAACATGAAGATCTCCCGTAAGCTCGTTGCGGTATTCCTTGCGACGTCGATCATTGCGATGGGCGTCAACATCTTTATTTACTTAAACCTCAACATCGCGCTCGACAAGATCAATCAGGTATTCTCGAGCAACATCAGTCTTAACGAATTGTCTGATAACCTGAACCAGATCCACGCAGGTCTCACCGGTTATCTTGAGACAAAAGGTACGGATGATCTCGAGCTTTACTACGCATCCACACAGAGCATGAACACGCTCATGAAAGACCTTAACGACACTGTCACCGACAACAGTGTTAAGCTTTCGGAACGCGACATCAGAAACATGCTCGAGACATATCTTGCCACCGCCGATGAAGCTATCCAGGCAAAGCGAGGCAGAAACATCGACGAATACACGACCAAGTACAATGAATGCACCAGGATAAAAGACTATCTCAACACTTATATCTACTCGGTCAACAACGAACAGTTCAGAACGAACTCGAATAACTACAATGCACTCGTTAATTCACTGAGATATACGGAGATCATGAGCATGCTCATCTTTGCGGTGGCATCTGTCATGAACATTTTGCTTATAATCATCCTCACGAACACGATCACCAGACCTCTTACAAGGCTCTCTGCAAAGGCCGATGAGATATCCCAGGGAAGCCCCGAAAACGTTGAGCCTCTTGAAGTCATTTCCGATGATGAAGTAGGTAAGGTGACGAGGGCGTTCAACGAGATGCTCGCGAGCATCAAGGATTATATCGCGCGTATCAGGACACAGCTCATAACGCAGAGTGAGATGAAGGAGAAGAACCTCCTGATGGAGACGCACCTTAAGGATGCGCAGCTTAAATATCTTCAGTCGCAGATCAACCCGCACTTCCTTTTCAACACACTCAATGCGGGCGCTCAGCTTGCCATGATGGAAGGCGCAGACAGGACTGTCGAATACATCAGGAACATGGCTGACTTCTTCAGATACAACGTTAAGAAAAACAGTGAGACGGTTAAGCTCTCTGAAGAGATCGAACTCGTTGATTCATATATGTATATCCTCAACGTAAGATTTGCAGGAGAAATGCTTTTCGAGAAAGATATAGATGAGAGTCTTCTTAACGTAATGGTCCCTTCCATGATAATTCAGCCCCTGGTCGAAAACTCGATCAAGTATGGCATTAAAGATCTTGAGCCCGGCGAAGGCAAGATCACACTTTCTGTTTACCGCGAAGGTGACAACTGCTGCATCAGGGTAAGTGACAACGGAATCGGAACTGATGAAGACATTATCGAGAAGATAATGAGCAACGAGAAGAAGCCCTCCGAGACGAGAGGCGTAGGCATAACGAACGTTATGGAGAGACTTGATCTGCATTACAATAACAGGGAAGTTTTCGAGATCAAGAGTAAAAAGAATGAAGGAACACACGTAACGATAAAGATACCGTTGGAGGATGGAAATGTATAAGCTCATGCTCGCTGACGACGAGGGAATCGTCCGCGAATCGCTCAAGTTCATAGTCGATAAAGAGTTTCCGGGACAGTTCGAGACATTCGAAGCAAAGACCGGAAGACGCGTTATAGAGCTCGCCGACGAGGTGCGCCCTGACATCGCATTCATGGATATCAGGATGCCCGGTATCAACGGCATCGATGCCATGAAGGAGATAAGGACGACGAACCCCAATATCGTGTTTGTTGTCATCTCCGCATACGACAAATTCGACTATGCAAAGCAGGCACTAAATCTTGGCGTTATCGATTACATCAACAAGCCTTTCGACAAGTCACAGATCGTTGCGGTCCTGAAAAAAGCAATGACGGAAGTCGACCGTGTTCGCGAGCAGAGATCAAGAGAACTCGAGGTCAAGGAAAAACTCGAGAGCATCGTGCCGATCATTGAGAACGGTCTTATCCAGGATCTTTTATCTCACGAACACTACAAGGAAAATATCGAAGAATACAAGAAGCTTCTTGAGATTGACGATAAGTACGGTCTCATGCTTGCCATCGTCGGCGGCGACAGGGAAACAAGCGGATATATGCGCGGCGTTGTCCCTGCGAGCGTTAAGACACAGAAAAACTATGAGACTGTTTTGCTCGTCATAAGCGACAATTTCAAATGCATAACCGGCTCTGTCATGGGCAACAAGATCCCTGTCCTGATCCCCTGTGCTAAGAGCTCGCTCACGCCTGAGGAATATCAGAAGATAGTTGATTCCGCAAGCAACGCGCAGAAGGAATTATCTGATGCTCTGGGCATCGATTTCAGGATCGGAATCGGTCCCGTCAAGCCGCTTGAGAACATGGCTGATTCATACAGCGAAGCATTGTCTGTTCTCGTAAAATCAAAGCAGACCGTTGCAGAGTCTGTAGACCTTCCTGAAGGCTGCGAATACGATACGGACTATCCTTTGAAAACAGAGAAGGATCTCTTCGATGCAATTGCACAGGGTGATGTTGCAAGAGCAACCGAGCAGGCAAATCTTTTCTTCGACTGGATGGAAAAGAGTTCAGGCGGCGCCATGAGCGACATCTGTCTGAAGGTTCTTGAATTCGTTCTCTGGGGCGAGAGACTTGCTTACGGCAACGGCGGTCATGTCTATCACTTCATGTCCAGAAGCGAATATCTGCCTGAGATCAATTCAATGAAGAGCTACGACGAACTCCGTTTGTGGTTCGTAAGCCATATCGAGCGTGCGGTCAACATGATCAACGCTGCCAATGCCGCACAGACGGAAGACGTTGCGGAGAAGGCAAAGAAATACATCGACCAGCATTATAAAGAAGACATCTCTCTTGATGACCTGTCCGGTATGTACGACATCAGTCCTTTCTATTTCAGTAAGGTCTTCAAAACACAGACAGGCGTTACATTTACGGACTATCTGACAGGTGTCAGGGTTGCGAAGGCAAGAGAGCTTCTCGAAGGCACGAACAAGTCCATGAAGGAGATCTGTTCGGAGGTCGGATATTCAGATCCGAACTACTTCAGCCGAATATTCAAAAAGCATACCGGCTTTACCCCGACCGAGTATAAGGAGGGCAACAGATGATGCGCAAAGTTATCGCTGTTTTAATGATATTGTCAGTTCTTTTGTGTGCAGGATGCAGTGCTCCCGAGCAAAAGGAAGTTACACCCACCACGAAGAATGAAGTATGCACGATCGGTCTTTCATTTGACTCGTTCGTTATCGAGCGTTGGACCAGAGACCGTGATATCTTCGTATCCACGGCGAACGAACTCGGCGCTGAAGTAAACGTCCAGTCTGCAGGCGGTGACGTCGAAACACAGATATCACAGATCAAGCATTTCATCGAGATAGAAGTTGATGCGATCGTTATCATTACAGCTGACGCCGTTGCGCTCACCGATGTTCTCAAAGAGGCAAAGGGCAAGGGTATTCCGGTTATCTGCTACGACCGTCTTGTTATGAATGCAGATGCAGATCTTTACATCTCATTCGATAACGAAGCAGTCGGAAAGCAGATGGCAGAGGCTATCTGCGACTACGTTGATGACGGCGGAAAGATCGTTGAGATCATGGGTCCTGAATCAGACTATAACGTTGAACAGGTAATGACAGGTTTCCATTCAGTCTGCGACGAGCATGACATGAACATCATCCTCCAGTACAACTGCGACAGCTGGAAGCCTGAACTCGCATACGATTTCGTTAATGAACATTTCGATGAGATCTCAAAAGCCGATGCGATCATGTGCGGCAACGATGCTCTTGCAGGTGAAGCGATCCACGCTCTTGCCGAGAGAGGTTATGCCGGAAAGATCTACGTAACAGGCCAGGACGGTGATCTTGAAGCATGCCAGAGACTTGTTGAAGGCACTCAGCTCATTACTGTTTATAAACCCGTTGAAAAGCTCGCTCAGCTTGCTGCCGAGTGTGCGGTAAAACTCGCTTCCGGGGAGTCCTTAGGTGAGACTGATAAATTCTACGACGGTTCAAGAGACATTCCCTACATTGCCATCGAACCTTCTGCGGTTACCAGGGAAAACCTTGATTCGGTCATCATCGCAAGCGGTTTCCATTTGAGAGAAGAAGTTTACATGAACGAAGGCTGATACGCCTTTTCGCGCACGCGCATTTATATATAAATACATAACCACAGATATCGCATTTGTGGCATTTGTGTTGTATTTAGCACAATCTTGGCAATTTAGTAAGAATGAACACAAGATTGTGCTAAATTGCCTCAGAACCTTATGCCGATTCGCCAAAAATATCAAGAATCTCGATATGCAACTCCTATATACCTAATGTTAATTTGTATGTGGCAGGAAGTGCCATATTTTTCAATAGGAGGAATTTCTCAAATGAATGCAAAGAAAATTCTTGGAACAATTCTTTGTGCTGCAATGGCTATTACAGCATTGACAGGATGCTCCGCTGGTGGTTCGGGAAAGAACAAGGTTGGCGTATCAATGCCTACAAAGGATCTCCAGAGATGGAATCAGGACGGCGACAACATGAAGAAAGAGCTCGAAGCTGCCGGCTACGAAGTAGACCTTCAGTATGCTAACAACGACGTTGCTACACAGCTCTCTCAGGTTGAGAACATGATCAACTCAGGTTGTAAGGTTCTCGTTATCGCTGCTATCGAAGGTTCTTCACTCGGTACAGCTCTTGATAAGGCTGCTGCTAAGAAGATTCCTGTCATCGCTTACGACCGTCTCCTGATGGATAACGCAAACGTTGACTACTATGCAACATTCGACAACTACATGGTTGGTACAATCCAGGGCCAGTATGTTGTTGATACACTCGACCTCGACAACGCTGCAGGTCCTTTCAACATCGAGTTCACAGCTGGTGACCCCGGTGACAACAACGCAGGCTTCTTCTTCAACGGCGCTTATGACGTTCTTAAGCCTTACATCGAAGCTGGTAAGCTCAACATCGTTTCCGGCCAGAATAAGTTTGAAGACGTTGCTACACCTTCTTGGAAGACAGAGACAGCTCAGTCTAGAGCAGAGAACATCCTTTCTTCTTACTATGCAGACGGCACAAACGTTGACGTATGGCTTTGCTCCAACGACTCAACAGCTCTTGGCGTAGAGAACGCTCTCGCTACAAACTACACAGGTACATACCCGATCATCACAGGTCAGGACTGTGACAAGGCTAACGTTAAGAACATGCTCGAAGGCAAGCAGTCAATGTCCGTATTCAAGGATACACGTACACTCGCTTCCCAGGTTGTTAAGATGGTTACACAGATCATCAACGGTCAGACTGTTGAAGTTAACGACACAACTACATATGACAACGGCAAGAAGGTTGTTCCTTCCTACCTCTGCTCACCTGTATTTGCTGACGCTGGTAACTACAAGACAATTCTTATCGATTCCGGCTACTACACAGAAGCTGATATCGCATAATCAATTAGTTTTACAGCCCTTT
>CAJOJI010000021.1:21322-56429 GCA_905234715.1 uncultured Saccharofermentans sp. | reverse complement strand
AAAGATTTCATCGGCCAGAGCCGTGTAGCCCCGGCAGGCGATGTTCGCGTTTTTTATCCTCCTCAAGCCTCTTTTGTTCACCGGAAAGTCCCGATTTAAAATAAGCTGCTGTAATTACAATACCCAGAATAAGTCCAACAACGCCCGCAATTATGTAAAACAATACCTGTGGCACGTTGGTACTCACCTCCAAAGTTTATTTAGTTGTCAAAGATCGTTAAGAATGGCTCTGACAAGCCATTAAGTATTGTAGAAATAAAACCCCTATCTGTCAATAATTTGTTAGAATGTAACAATGCGAATAGAGTATTTTGTTCAAAGTGAATATAACGGATGCGAAATCCAGCAGATAATGAGGCGCGAATTCAAGATGAGCACCACATGGGTCAAACGCGTCAAACTGTACGGAACCGTTGATCTTAACGGCGTTCATGCCAGAGTTAAAGACCGCGTACAGACCGGTGACCTCTTGCTTTTCGAATACGAGGACAATTCCGAAAAGCTCACTCCGCCCGAAAACGTCAGCATCCTGTACGAGACAGAGTCATACGCTGTCGTAAATAAACCGGCCGGAATGGTCACCCATCCTTCGCACGGACATCTGGACGACTCTCTTCTTACGAACCTCTCGAAAAACACGCTCCACCCGGTCATGCGTCTGGACAGGGAGACATCAGGACTTCTGATCGTTGCCAAAGACGGATATGCTCATAATATGCTCGTTACCGATGCGGACATAAATAAGAGCTATCTTGCTCTGTGCTACGGCAGATTTGAACCTGAAGAAGGAACAATGTCCTTCCCTATCGCGAGACGCCCTGATTCGGTCATGATAAGAGACTGTGTGCCTGACGGCAAACCTTCGGTTACTCACTATAAGACCATCACATACTTCGAGAAGGCAGATATATCTCTGGTCGAATTCAAGCTTGAGACAGGACGTTGCCACCAGATCAGGACTCATTGCTGTCATGTCGGTCATCCCCTCCTTGGTGACGGCTTGTACGGACCGCTCTCAGATGACAATCCGAATGAGAGATTAAAAGAACAGGCAATGATCTACGACGAAAAGATCGGAAGGGTTGCACTTCATGCATATAAGATCGAATATAAGGATCCTTTTGATCTCGAAAACAAAGTTTTTGAGGCAGAACTGCCGCAAGATATGCAAAGAGTGATATCGTCATGTTAGAATACACACGGAAATAAGGCATTTGCCGATAAGGAAAGGGACAGAAAAATGGATAACGATAACAACCAGCCTTTAATTCAGCCTAATCAGAACCCCGGAATTCCGCCGTTTGATCCTCAGATGGCGCAGCCGTTCCAGCAGCCTGTACAACAGGTTCAGCAGCCTGCTTATCAGCAGCCCGTTCAGCAAGTTCAGCAACCTGTTCAGCCAATACAGCAGCCAGTACAGCAGCCGGTTTATCAGCAGCCCGCATATCAGCAGATATATCCGCAGCAGTACCAGCAGCAGACTCAGTACGCAGGCAATAACGCTCCTCTCGGCGTACAGCCGGCAGACATGTACACACTTGAGGAACAGGCTAAAAGAAGAAAGCAGGCAAACATCCTCTGCATTATTTCACTCGTTTTGCAGGTTGCTCCTGAGGTCCTTACAAGTGTATTCTCCGGAATGGTCGAAAGCTTAGGCGATATGAGCGACGTAGCGGAACCCATCACATATGGTTTTTCTTTACTCGCGGGCGGCACATATATTGCTTCATGGGTATTGATGATCATTGCCAGAGTTAAATACAAGGAAAGCAAGTTCGCAAAGATCCTCATGTGGGTCTATATCGGATTACTTGCAGCCGGTGTCATCACTTTGGTCATTATCATTGCAATGTGCGCTTACATGCTGAAAGACTGTCAGGGCTTCTGATCTGAAATGCAGATCACAATTCCCGAATTCTCACGCTCGCCTTACGCATACATCGTATTGCTTTCGGTTGCGATAGGATATGCTGTATGCATTTTCCGCATGCGCAAAGACGGAGTGAATAAACAGACGATCCTGTACACAAGTCTTCTCGCTTTTGTTTGCACAATGGCAGGTTCTTTCATGTTCGCTTTTAAGATAAGATCCGGCGGGATCGAATTGGGATTTTCAGGTCTCGGTGCCGCTGTCGGCATGATCTTGGGTAAAAAAGCCCGATCTCGTAATGACTTCTTTTGTTGTATCGGCGCCTTTAATGTACGGCCTCGCCAAGATCGGGTGTTTCCTTGCAGGATGCTGTCACGGTAAAGAATACTATGGTCCCTTTGCCGTTGTTTACAGCAACGAGCACAAGGGTTCCTACTTCCCTATCCAGCTTGTCGACATGGTAATCTTCCTGCTGATACATGTTTTCGCTTTGGTCTTAACGAACAAGATGAAGAACAAAGTCCGTGCGATATACATCATTCTTGCAGTCACGATTCCTATTAGATTTGCATTGGAATACACACGTTACTACCACGACGGTACGCTGATCGCTCCCGGTCAGGTCACAGTGCTTATCACCGGTGTAATCGCGTTTATCATGGTTGCTGTGTGGAAGAAAGTCCTTAAGATCTCTTACGTCGAAAAGTAATACCGATCAAGAGTTATTTCTCAATATCAAACTCTTCATCGACATATACGAATTTGCCGTCAAAGCTTCTGCACAGGATATATACCGGCTCATCAGGATACCTTACTTCATATCCCTTTACGATCGTAACCGATTCACCGGGTTTCAGAGATTCTAATTCCGGATCGTCATCATCAAGGTCTTCCGGGAGAACCGCGTGTGTCAGTTCTTTGCCGTATTGTGAAACCTCATCGTATACGGATGACAGATAGCTTATAGTTGTATTTGTACCGTTATAAAGCTCTATTTCAACCCTGACGGCTTCCCTTCCGTCACAATCAGTAGTCAATGCAACTTCAGTTACTTCAACGTCTATATTCTTCTTACTGTTATAGTCGATCACGAAATTGGCTGTAATGAGTCCCGCAACCACCAGTCCGCAGATCCATGCAAGGGCAAGTGACACAAAGCCTTTTTTGCGTGTATCTTTTGCTTTTATTGCCTTTACCGCGAAAACAGTGGCAAGTATCGCAAAAACAATATAAATGATCAGTGTTCCATAAAGCAGAGCTTTAACAAAAAACACCCAGAGGATTGCCTGTCCTAAATAATCGATACCGCCCTCACCCTGATATTCAAAGGGAAAGAATTCGCAAAAGATATGAATCAGGCCGCTTACCAGCGCGATTATCGAGAAGACAACAGCAAGTTTTCCAAAGTTTCTTTTCTTGCTCATACGTTAAATGATTCTATCAGGTCTTCTGCAAGTTTTAATGAAGAATCAGAATCGCTGCCGGACAAAAGCCTTGATACTTCACTGATCTTATTCTCGCCATCCAAAACCGTGCAGACGGTTTCCGTGTTGCCGTTAGATACTTTCTTTGTAAGGACAAATCCTCTGTCAGATGCGGCCGCGATCTGTGCCGTATGCGTAACGCAGAGGACCTGGTGATCTGATGCAATAGCCTTCAGTTTATTTGCGATCGCAAGAGACGCCTTACCTGATACACCCGTATCGATCTCATCAAAGATAAGCGTGGGAATAAGATCCACACGGCTCAATACATTCTTGACCGCGAGCATGATCCTTGAAGCTTCACCGCCGGATACGATCGCAGACAAAGGTCTTACTTCCTGACCGGGGTTTGCGCTGAAACGGAATGCGATATCATCGATTCCTGAAAGCGAGAAGAACTTCGCCTTTTCCCTTCTTACGAAGCTGACTTCGAATACCGCATTAGGCATCTCAAGATCGGCAAGTTCTTTGGTGATGGCCTTTTCGAGCTTAACCGCATAAGCCTTGCGTTCATTAGATAAGTCTTCTGCGATCTTAAGAAGCTCCTTCTCCTTAACAGTCCTCTCTTTTTTGAGGTCCTGAAGGATATCTTTGTTCTTTTCTATGTCTTCTAATTCCTTTTTGGAATCAGATGCAAACTTGTTGATGTCAGCGATAGTTGCGCCATACTTTGCTTTGAGTTCGTAAAGAAGTCCTATACGCTGCTCGGTGCGTTCTTTAAGACCCTCATCGTAGTTACGGTCAGACAGGACTTTATCAACGTCTGAAGAAAGCGCATCGAGATCAAGAGACAACGCCTTTGCGCGCTCTGCAATCTCCTTAAGGTTCTCATCAGTCTGTGATGCTTTAAGAAGCTCACGGCTTGCCTGGTTTACAGCCTGAACGGGACTCTGATATGAATCATCGGATGACAGGAAGTTCTGTGCATTTGTAAGGCTCGTGAAAAGCTGTTCATTCTGAGACATCTTTTTCTTTGTCTCATAAAGTTCTTCTTCCTCGCCGTCCTTAAACGCAGCAGAATCGATTTCGTTTACTGCGAACTCAAGATATTCACGGCGTCTTTCAAGATAATCAGGAGATGAAGATATCTCTTTTATCTTAAGTACGAGTTCCTTGAATTCCTGAAGGCTCTTCAGATAGTCGCGGTGCAATTTGATACACTTGTCGCCTGCAAATCTGTCCAAGAGTTTTACATGCGTGCCTTCATCAAAAATAGCCTGCGTGTCGTGCTGGCCGTGAATGTCGACGAGCATTGAAGATATCTCTCTTAACACGGAATTAGTCACTCCGGTACCGTTTACTCTTGCAACGGATTTACCGCTGTCATAGACGGTCCTGCTGATGATTAGCATTCCGTCGTCATCTTCAATACCGCTATCTTCAAGGATCTTTTTGAAGTCACCGTCATCTATTCCGGAGCAGTCGAAAACAGCTTCTGCAAAGCACGAAGGACTTCCTGTACGTATAAGATTTCTGGATGCTTTGGCGCCAAGGATAAGACTTATCGCATCAACAATAAGGCTTTTGCCCGCACCGGTCTCACCGCTTATTACGTTAAGGCCTTTTCCGGGTTCGAATACGACATTGCTTATAACCGCAAAATCTCTGATCTCGAGTCTTACAAGCATTAAATCAGCCTTTTTCCATCATGTCAGAGATAGTGATTGCAAGAGCCTTTGCCTCTTCGATTCCTGGGCATGCGGCAAAGATCGTGTCATCGCCTGCTATTGTTCCGGTGCACTCTTCAAGATGCATGGAATCAAGTGCTGAAGCAGCGGCCTGAGCCATACCGGGCAATGTCTTTATAACGATCAGGTTCATCGCCTGATTAACAGAAACAATACTGTTGGAAAATACTGCAAGAAGTCTTCCCGGAGCCGTGTCACCGGTTCTGTCGAGAACGCAGTACTTGGTAGCTCTGTTGGGCAGAGTGATCTTTATGATGCCGAGCTCTTTAATATCTCTTGAGATCGTAGCCTGTGTAGCCTCAAAGCCTGCCTGGTTTACCTTTGCGGTAAGATCTTCCTGAGTCGAGATATCGTTATCCCTGATAAGAGCAAGAATGCGCTCCTGTCTTGAGTTCTTAGCGGTTTTCATAGAAATATCCTCTCTGTACAATCTTCTTTCTTACATTGCTGAAGAAGCTGTCTTTCTTCAGGCAGACTGTCTTTAAGACTTTGTCGTATCTTCTGATGACTATAGAATCAAAGCTCTCCAGATCAACAAAATCCCTTCCGTCAGGGCAGATCAGAGGAGCGCTCTCGATCTCTTCAAGATCGATCTTTATCTCACTTTCTGATGTTGCAACATATGTATAGCCGTTTAACGTATGAGAGCAGATAGGCGTGACGATAATGTCCTTCATGTTGGGCATGAGGATCGGGCCGCCTGCTGAAAGCGAATATGCAGAAGATCCTGTTGCTGTTGAAACAACAAGTCCGTCGCCCCTGAATCTCTCGATTATCTGTCCGTCGATTGAAAGGACAAGCGTGGTAATGTGCGGTTTAGCGCCTCTGACAATGATGATGTCGTTAAGGCAGACGCTGCTTCCCTTCAACACGCCGTCTTTATTAAATACTTCGCACGTAAGCTGTGTTCTGTCGATCGTGTCATAGTTGCCGGACACGAGCTGTGCGAGGTCTTTCTCAATATCTTCGTATAAGATCTCATTCAAAAATCCGATGGAACCGAGATTGATACCTACAAACTCAGTATCGAGATCTCTGTATTTGGCAACCTTAGAAAGGAACGTTCCGTCTCCGCCGATCGAAATGATCGCTTTGAGGTCTATTGTAGTGAAGTCCGCGAAAACAACGCCAGCTACTTCTTTAAGCTTCGGACAGGTCTCATCCATGCCGGGTTCAAAGACAGGCACGGCACCGAGACCGCTCAATATCTGAGCCGTCTTGACCGCAGTCTCATAACCGGTATCTCTGGAACCATTTGAACAGATTCCGTAATTCATGAAGATAAACCTCCGTGTAAAACCTTTATATATTTAATCACTTTGCTGAATAAAAATACAGAAGTAAATAAAAATTAAGATAAAGCAGACTTAATGGAAGAAGCTACCGTCTCACCGTCAAGGCCGCAGTATTTGAGCTGGTCTTTCTGGCTCATTGCCCTTACAATAGGGTTCCTTACGCCGAATACGGTAACATCGCTCTCGAATCCCAATATCTGAAGTTCACGTTCAAGAGCCTCACCGAAACCACCGCTTATTATTCCCTCTTCAAGACTGAATACGGCTTTAACACCGACAAGAAGATCCCAGATCTCTTTTGCGGGCATGGGCTTTATCATGGAAACATTGATGTGCTTTCCTAAGATACCCTGTTCCTTCAGTATCTCCATTGCCCTGTCAGCTTCCTCACAGATCTTACCTGTTGATACGATTGCAAAATCCTTGCCGTAATCACATACGACATGAGGAAGAATGCAGTCTGCAATATCAGTATAGAGCGGACCTTCCGCTTCAAAAGGTGAAGCACCTCTCGGATATCTTACAGCCGCAGGGCCCTTAACATTTTCGATCGAATACTTAAGACATCTTGCAAGGTCCTGATAATCTCTAGGTGAGAACACAGTCATGTTCACCATCGAGTTAAGGTATGAGATATCAAGAAGTCCGTGATGAGTATGTCCGTCGTTGCCGACAAAACCTGATCTGTCTATCGCGAAAACAACATGGTTATTCATGAAACAGCAGTCGGTTATCATCTCGTCATAAGCTCTCTGAAGGAACGACGAATAGATGGCAACAACAGGTGTAAATCCGGATACTGCAAGTCCGCCTGCCATGGTAACGCTGTGCTCTTCGGCAATACCGCAGTCAAAGAATCTCGAAGGGAATTTCATCTGGAAATTATCAAGACCGGTTCCCAATGTCATCGCAGCGGAAATTGCAACGATCTTAGGGTTCTTTACCGCAAGCTCGGTGATCGTATTTGCAAATACTGTCGTATAACTGTTCTTGCCTGTTGTAACGCCTGTTTCGATGTCGAACGGACCGACGCCGTGATAATCGGAAGGATTAAGTTCAGCAGGCTCATAGCCTCTGCCCTTTTGAGTCAGAACGTGAATGAGCACGGGCCCTCTGATATCCTTTGCCGCTTCAAATGCCTTGATAAGATCATCCATGTTATGTCCGTCGATAGGGCCGTAATAGTTAAGGCCAAGGTCTTCAAACATGGAAGGCTTTTTGCGGTACAAAAGGAATCTGAAGAAATCCTTTATCGCAAGTATTATCTTGATAAGACCTCTTCCGACAAAACCCAATTTACGAAGGAACGATTCCGTTGTCTGTTTTGCTGAAATGTATCCGCTCGAGATTCTGAGCTTGGATAAATGCTTTGAAAGACCTCCGACATTCTTGTCGATACTCATCTCGTTGTCGTTGAGGATGATAATCATCCTTGTCTTGCTGTGGCCGAGATCGTTGATAGCCTCGTAAGCAAGACCGCCCGTAAGAGCGCCGTCGCCTATGATTGCGACTACTTCATTCTTCTTGCCTTCAAGATCTCTTGCCCTGGCGATACCCATGGCAGCAGATATTGATGTCGAGCTGTGACCGGTATCGAATGCATCGTAAGGCGACTCGGTAATTCTGGGAAATCCCGATATTCCGTCTTTCTGTCTTAATGTATTGAATCTGTCGAATCTTCCGGTAAGAAGCTTATATGAATAAGACTGGTGTCCGACATCGAAAACGATCTTATCCTGTTTATAATCAAATACCGACATAAGCTCGACTGCACCGAGATTACTTGCAAGGTGGCCGCCGTTAGCAGACACCGTATTGATTATCTTATCCCTTAACTCGGAACACAGCTGAACACGTTCTTCCGGCTTCATCGCCTTAAGAACATCAGGAGTAATATCTGTTCCGAGATACTTATAGTCCATTATCTGTCCCTGTTAACAAGAAAATCCGTCAGTGTCTCATAATCCTTTGTATCAAAGCCTTTCGAAGAAAGCTTTTCAAGGATCGTCTTAATAGCCTTTATCTCTTCATCCAATCTTCCCTTTGCGCCTTCAAGTCCTAAATGAGTAACAAAGGTAGCCTTGGAATCTCTCTCGTCTTTTCCCGTGCTCTTTCCCAGCACCTCGCTGCTGGAAGTAACATCAAGGATGTCGTCTTTGATCTGGAAAGCAAGGCCTGTGTGTGCAGCAAGATCTCTCAGATCCTGAGCCGTCTCATCAGATATGCTCTGCTCCCTGGTCATGTTCTTGTATAGATAATACGGAGTTACGATTGCCGCTTCAATAAATGCGCCTGTTTTCTTCTCCTGAAGTTCCGTTAAGAGTTCTAATGAGATCTCTTTGTCTTCAGATGCAATATCGATGCTCTGGCCTCCGAGCATTCCCCGTATTCCTGCATTCTCAGCCATCATGGAAGATGCACTGATGTATCCGGGTTTCTTCTCGCAGATGGAGAACATTCTCTCCATGGCTTTATTAAGGAGAAGATCTCCTGCAAGGATTGCAATGCCTTCACCATAGACCATATGGCATGTGGGCTTTCCCCTGCGGAGTTCGTCATTATCCAGGCCCGGAAGATCGTCATGGATAAGCGAATATGTGTGGAGCATTTCCAGCGTGGCAGCGAAATACTTAACGTCTGAATCAACATCTGCTCCAGCGCCAAGCATCTGTGAAGTAAGATGCATCATCAGAGGCCTTAATCTCTTGCCGCCGGCCATCAGGCTGTATAATGCAGCCTTGACCGTAACATCCTCACGTTCCTTTTCAGTGAAGATGCTCTCAAGCTCAGGTAATATCCACGCCTCTGTCTTTTCGAGCAGAGTGTTAATATCATCTCTTTCCATCATCAGACTCCGGTCTCGCTTATGTTAAGAGGATCTGTGGTGCCGTTAGCCTTGTTGACGGCTTCGATCCTTGCAGTAACTTCATTTAACTTGTTCTCGCAGATTGATACGAGTTCAATACCGCGCTCATAGAGCTTCAATGACTCATCAAGCGTAGCCTTTCCTTCTGAAAGCTTGTTAACCGTCTGACGAAGTTCAGCCATGGCAGCTTCGTATGTCATATCTTTAGATTCAGGCATTCTTGTTTCCTCCGTCATCTTTATTCGTTATATCTTTGATCTCACTTAACAAAGTACCGTCAGACAAAACGATACCCACATTGTCGCCTTTGTTTACAGACTTAACCGATTCGATGGCTTTGCCGTCGCCGTCGCATACATAAGAGTAACCTCTCTTAAGGACATTGCCGGGATTAAGCGCATCGAGTCTTACCTTGACCTCATTTATCTCGGAAGCGGTCTGCTTAACAAAGCTTCCGGACAAAGCCTCAAGCCTGATCCTCAGTTCCCTTACTACAGCCTGCTGCTCGCTTGCATAGTATGCGGGAGAATGAAGTGCTTTATGGTTCTTATAAACATCCAGTGCTTTGCGTCTTGAATCAATAAACTGATTGATCGATATATCAAGGTTAAGCGCAAGATTATCTATCTCTTTTTTCTGGTCGTCATAAGAAGCGATTACCATCTCACCTGCAGCGGTAGGAGTTGCTGCTCTGACGTCAGCAACATAGTCGATGATCGTGTAATCAGGTTCATGACCGATGGCTGAAATAACAGGTATCTCACTTGCATATACTGCTCTTGCGATTCCTTCATCGTTGAAGCAGAAAAGCTCTTCATAAGATCCGCCGCCTCTTGCAACGATGATGACATCAACGTTCTTGGAATCATTAAAGTACTTGATACCGCTTATAACTTCAGGAGGGCACTCGGCTCCCTGAACGCTTGCGGGATAAAGCAGGATATCGTGATGGGGATTTCTTTTTCTGATCGTGTTAACGATGTCGGCAATAACTTTGCCTGATGCAGATGTAACGACGCCGATGCGCTTAGGAAGGATCGGTATCGCTTTCTTGTGTGAGCCGTCGAAAAGTCCCTCGTCCTGAAGTTTCTTAAACAGTTTGTTGAACTGCTCGTGAAGATCACCGGCGCCGATCTCTTCGATCTTTGTGGCAACGATCTGGAGTCTTCCTCCCTGCGCATAGAAATCGACACCGCCGAATACCTTTACCTTCATGCCGATCTCCGGTTCTATTTTAAGCTGTGATCTCTGTCTTGCGAAAATTACGCAGTTGATAACGCACTGGTCGTCTTTGATAGAGAAATAAGCATGATCCCTGGAAGACACAGTATACTGCGATATCTCGCCCACTACGGAAAAATCGGCAAGATAAGGATTGTCAGTGAGGGATTGTTTTATGTAGCCGTTAAGGCGGCTTACGCTATCAAAGTCGAACATGAGTTCAGATGCTCTTCTCGAAATTGCTCAATACGCCGTTAATATAAGATGATGAGTTGTCAGTGCCGTATTTCTTGGCAAGCTTGACTGCCTCATTTATAGATACGGATGTAGGGATCTCCTCAACCGTGAGGATCTCATACACCGCGATCTCGAGAATTATCCTGTCAGTCTGAGGAAGACGCTCGAGCTTCCACTTCTTGAGGAAAGGAACGAACTTTTCATCAAGCTCGTCTCTGCTGTTGATGACACCATAAACGATGTCGAGGAAATAAGCTTCGTCCTCAACTACCTCAGGATTATTCTCCTTGAATGTCTCTATCTGATCACTGATGGGGTCATTCCTGAAACCGATCTGGAACAACAACTCCATAGCGCGCTCACGTGTCTCAATCCTACTCATCTGAACCTCCCCGGAGGCAAAATCCTGTCAAGGAATTTCTTGAACTTGCTCGTATCGGAAAAGAGGAACGAACCTACAAAGAAGCCTACCGCTGTCATTAATATGATAAAAAGGGTCTTAAAGAACCCGAATATACAAAGCAATAATCCTATTATGAAAAACAGGACAGCAAAAATAACACCGGCTTTGGTGTTACGAAGTTTCTCGAAAAGTTTGGATAAAAACCTTTCCATTATTATCTGCTCTCAACCTTTGTCTGAGCCTGCTCAACCTTGGAGACTCTGACGATTACCTGTTCAACTGCAATACCGGTATATCTCTCGATATCCTTCTTAACCTTCTCCTGAACCTTAGCCATTGAAGAAGGAATCTCAACATTTGAATAAAGCTCTGTGGATACCGTTACTTTCAGTGCCTGATTCTTGGCAGGAGCAACATGGCATCTTGCGCTCTTTATACCAACCTGTGCTGACTTAGCAGCGTTGAGTGCGATACTTTCGATTGCATCAGGTCCGATATCAACTGTACCGATATCATTCTTTCTGAGTCTGGTACGGTTAAGTCTTCCTGATGTGATTATGTTCATTATGGAAACGATCGACGTAATGAATAAAAGCATCAGAACGCCGAGATAGATATATCTGCTTACAGGGCCCGTAACTATGGTGGACAGAGGCGACAGGATATCCGCAAAGATACCGTCATCGACAAGAGCATATAACAGCACGACAGAAATGACGGCTATTACAACAGAATAAATGAACATCAATGCTCTGATAAAGGAATTCATGAAACCTCCTCAACCCCGCAAACATAAACGTCGACACTCTCTACCGTAAGTCCGGTAAAGCGTTCGACGTCTTTTTTAACCTTTTCCTGAATCATCCAGGCAATCTCGGGAATGATCATTCCGTACTTAACGACCGGATAAACCGTGATCGATACGGAGCCTTCTTCGGCATCACCGAAAACAACTCTTACCCCTTTGCCCTCGTGGACCACACCTGCTTTTTCCTTAAGTGCAACCGCAAAAGAAGGAACCAATGACAAAACACCGTCTATCTGGAGCGCAGCTTCAGATGCGTACTGGGCTACAAAGCCCTGGGTCATTGACCGATCGCCTTTTATGGATTCGATGTTAGTATTGTCTTCCATATCGGTTCCTTGAATGTTCTAAACTTTAAAGGTGCGGATAAAAACTGCCGCAGGCGGATAGAATTCCGCGGGCGGCAGCTGAATTTACTGAATTAAGCTCTTTCGAGATATTCGCCTGTTCTTGTATCAACCTTGATCTTCTCGTTCTGGTTAACGAAGAGAGGTACCTTAACAACAGCGCCTGTCTCAAGAGTAGCATACTTGGATGCGTTGTTTGCTGTATCACCCTTAACACCGGGCTCGCACTCTGTGATCTCAAGTACAACTGTGATAGGAAGCTCTACCTGGAAGATATCGCCCTTGTAAGATACAACCTTGCAAACCATCTCTTCCTTGAGGAACTTGATGCCGTCGCCGATCTTATCCTGGTGGATAGGTGTCTGCTCATATGTCTCCTGATCCATGAAGTAGTAAAGATCGCCGTCAGAATAGATATACTGCATATCCTGTCTTGTGAGCTGAGCCTGCTCAAACTTTTCGTTAGGGTTGAAAGATCTTTCTACTACAGAACCTGTCTTAACGTTCTTGTACTTTGTTCTTACGAATGCAGCTCCTTTACCGGGCTTAACGTGCTGGAACTCAACGACCTGATAAACCTGATCGTCCATCTCAAAACACAAACCGTTTCTGAAGTCTCCTGCGCTGATCATAAATATTTCTCCTTTTTTAATAAATAAGTGCTTAACTGTGTAATTTTACTTGAAAGAGTCATTCTATGCAAGTAGCCAAAGCTTTTTAGTCATATTATCAAAATTTACCGATAAGTCTTACCAGTTTCTCAAACGGGCGCTTGAGTAAAACATACCATATCTCCTTCTTGTGGAGCTTCTCCACCATGAAGGTACGGACCCCCGCCCTGTTGCCCGCTATGACATCCGTAAATACCTGGTCGCCGACCATCACGCTCTTTTCAGGCGTGGTCTTCATGAGTTCAATGGCGCGAAAGATTCCCGACGTTCCGGGCTTATTAGCATAAGTAACCACGGGAATACCGAGCATCTCAGCTATCTTTGCAGATCTTCCGGACTTGGCATTGGATACCAGACAGCACCTTATGCCCTTCTCTTCGATCATCTTAACGCACTCATAACTGTATTCTTCAGGTTCTGTCGCGTGATCGGGGCCAAGCGTGTTGTCGAAATCCAGAAGAGCCGTTTCTATACCGCTGCCGTAAAGCTCGTCCCACGGGATGTGGACAGTGGCAAGTATGCCATCTAGCGTGCCTTGAATATATTCAAAGAGTACTCCTTTACAGGCAGACTAAATTTACGCGTCAAAATAATTATAATCATATTTTTTCGCGCCTGTGATATTATTATATGGCTATATGACAAGTCAAGGAGCATAAAACAATGAAAGTTACTAAATTCGGCGGATCATCTCTTGCCAACGCATTCCAGATTCAAAAGGTCTGCAACATTCTCTTAGCAGACGAGGATCGAAAGATCATGGTCGTATCTGCGCCCGGTAAGCGCACAAAGGACGACACCAAGGTAACGGACCTTCTCATTGCCGTTGCCAAGGCAAGACTGGCCGGCGAATCCTACGATAAAGAAGTTGAGGCAGTTCTTGCCCGCTACGAAGAGATTGCTGACGAGCTCGGCATCAAGGAAGTCCTTCCCGACATCGAGGAAAGACTCCTCAAGATCGTTAAGGCAGACTACACTGAAGACGTCGCTTACCTCGATTCAGTCAAGGCCATGGGCGAAGACTGCTGCGCACGTCTCGTAGCTTTCTACCTCACATCAACAGGACATCCGTCAAAGTACTGCAATCCTGATGAATGCGGTCTTTACTTGGAGCACGATGAGGCAGGCAAAGCTGTAATCCTCCCTGAGACTTATGACAATCTCGCAAAGCTCAAGGATGAGACAGACGTTATCCTCGTTTTCCCCGGTTTCTATGGAGTATCCAAGACAGGCAAGATCATCACATTCTCCAGAGGCGGTTCCGACATCACAGGTTCAATTCTCGCAGCATCCGTCGGTGCTGACGTATATGAGAACTGGACAGACGTTGACAACGTTTTCGCTGTTAACCCCAACCTGGTAAAGAATCCCTTCCCTATCACAGAGATCACTTACGATGAAATGAGAGAGCTCTCTTATGCAGGATTCACAGTTCTTCACGAAGAGTCTATCTACCCTGTATTCGCACGCGGTATCCCTCTCAACATCAAGAACACAAACAACCCTTCAGCAAAGGGTACTATGATCGTATCCAAGCGTTCACACTACGATTCACTCGTAACAGGTATCGCCGGCGACAAGGGCTTTGCTACAGTTACAGTAAGCAAGTACATGATGAACCGTCAGGTCGGTTTCCTTGCTCAGCTCCTCAAGATCTTCTCTGATGAAGCAATCTCGATCGACCACATTCCTTCCGGAATCGACACAGTTACTATCGTTCTCCGCAAGAAGTACTTCACAGAGGAAAAAGAAGCAATCATCGTAGACCGCATCAAGAAGGAACTTGAAGCAGACGTAAGCGTAGACAGAGATCTCGCAATCGTCATGATCGTCGGTGAAGCTATGGCAAATTCAGTCGGTATCATGGCAAGAGCAGCTTCTGCCCTCTCCAATGCCGGCATCAACTTGAGAATCGTTAACCAGGGCGCATCCGAGATCTCAATGATGTTCGGTGTATCCGAATCCTACTGCTCATACGCTGTAAGAGTTCTCTACAAGGAATTGTTCCGTTATTAATTTCTGAACAAAAACACAAAACACAATACCCACTGATACCATCGAGATTCAGTGGGTATTTTATTTGCGCGCCTAAATAAAAGAGGATGCCACATCGTGACATCCTCAATAGTAATTACATTAGAAGCAGATTAAACTGTTCCGCCTTCGCCGCCGGCACCGCCTTCACCAGCGCCGCCTTCGCCGGCACCACCTTCGCCACCGGAGCCGCCTTCACCGGAACCACCTTCGGAACCACCGCCTTCGGAACCGCCACCGTTTTCGCCGCCTTCGGATCCACCGCCGTTTTCGCCGCCTTCACCACCTTCATTACCAGTGGGTGTAGTATCTTCAGGTGTAGGTTCAGGAGTGGGTGTAGCCTCTGGTGTAGGAGTTGCAGTATCACTTTCACCGGGTTCTACAGAATTAGGATCAGTAGTTGTTGTAGTTGTCTCCTCAGCTGTTGTAGTTGTAGTTGTGGTGTTTCCGCCGCCGTTGTTGACTCTGTCTGTCTGAACAGCAGTTGTCTCGACAACAACTGTCGATTCAGTAGCTGTTGTATGCGGAACAGGTGTGGGATCACCTGTCATTGATGTTGTAGGATCATTCTTTGTAGGATCCTGATCAAGAAGCTGAGCTGTAAGGATATAACCTGTTACGTTGTTAGCTGTGATGACCTTAGAGAAAGTATCGTCAACCTTTTCCTGAAGTGTTACGACATCGCCACGCTTGAGCTGGGCAATAACCGTACCGTCAAGAGAAGGAGATGAATATACCGGAACTCCGTCGCTGGATGCATAGAGGACTGATCCTGCTGCATTTGCGTTAAGGAGTGATGTTGTAGCTTCCGTGAAGTTGATGAGATTCTTCATGTTGAAGATCATGAAAGTAACACCGAAGCCCAGTACGATGCATACGATGAAGATAACGATAGGAATGATTACCGTCTTGATCTTCTCTTTCTTCTCATTCACGATGGGCTCCTCTTCAGCTTCGGAGATTCCGTTGCCGCCGGCACCGGGTACGAAGTTGATAGTGTCAGATGAATCGTTGTCTGAAACGAAATTGCTGTAAGCATTGGACTTTGCCTGCTGAGCATTGCCGGGTCTTGAAGCTACCTGAGCATCGCTCTTGAGGTTATTGTTGATAACAGCATCACCGGGAAGCAGGAATGTTGATTCTACCTTGATGTCGATGAGCGTAAGACCTGCTTTGAGGCCGTAGCTTACTGCTGCATTAATGATTTCCTTGGACTTAACCTCTGTTGATAAAGGCTTAGCGATGATGGAATTACGCATCTGAGAAGGAAGCTTTCTGGAGATTCCTACACCCATGAGGAACAATTCGTCGTCGTCCTGAAGCTTTAAGTGAACCTTCTTATCAGCGTTTACGGGTCCTTCCTGAGGCATCTTACCGAGATACTGTGTAAGGTTCATGTTCTCGGGGTGTGTAAGCTCCTCTGAAGCCTGGATAGCGCCCATCTGAACATATCTGTGTGCAACTGTCTGCTCTTCTGTGAGGAGCATGATACGGTTGTTTCTGAAAAGAACTGCCTTTGTGATACCGACATGGATAACACGGAGAATGTCGCCTTCGATGACGAACATGGACATTGATGTCTTGAACTGTGTTCCCTTGTTGGCTGCGAAATTGCATACCTTAACGTTAAGGGTGTTGATAACCTGGTTTGCGAAACCGTCGAAATCAAGAACTGCCTGATTTGAACATGCTGCAGCGATCTTTTCGAGTTCTGCATTAAGTTCAAGGTTCAGTACTGCAGAAAGATTGTCAGGACCGATTGTCGAGAAGATGGCGCAGATCTGGATCGGAGATGTGGATCTGGCTGTTCTTAAGAACTCGTTCGGGAAGTCTTCGATCTTACGGGAAAGCGTAAGAAAGAATACGTTCTCCTGAGGTTCACCCTGAATCAGGTTAGTCTCGGCAATACAAGTTGCAACTGTCTTACTCATCTTTATTCACCCCAAATATAGTCGTTTATTCTTTGTTTTTGTTCGTCAAAATCTATCAACATCATCCAAGGATCGTTCTGAACAGTGTAAGTTCCATCCTCAGGAAATCTGTATTCTTCTCTATTTTCTAAGCATGCAAAACAATTCAATGCCACACGCATTATATCAGCAGTATTCATATTTGTCTCGAATACTCCTGCCGAATCGTTTAAAAGCTGAAGTTTTTGACCATAAGACATACCGTTTACTTTTGTCATCATCGCTGTAGCTACAGTCCTTTGCCTTGAAGCTCTGACGAAATCGGAATCAAGATATCTGATTCTGGACCACCCTACAGCCTGATGTCCATCAAGAACCTGAAGTCCGCTTGTTGTGACATAGGGAGAATTATTGCCGTCGAGAGCACGTGTCTCATCAAGGTCCTGATTTATATAAGGGATTTCTTCAGGCTTAACATCTATCTCAACACCACCAACAAGATCTATAGTATCTGCAGCACTACCGAAATCGAACATAACGAATCGCTGGATATCAAGATCGAAGATGACGTTGATCGTGTTGATCATCTCGCCTACTCCGCCAAAGTGATAAGCGGAATTAAGCTTGTTAAGTCTGGTTCCAAGTGTATCTTCGGTATCACCGATATAAACAGCCGTATCTCTCATAAGAGAAATGATTTTTAATGAATTATCTTTCTTATTGATAGAAAGGATCATCATGCAGTCAGTACGGCATGCATAGTCATCCGTGCCTCTGGCATCAATACCGAATACAAGGATGTTCTCAATATTAGGATCCTTCTGCTTTACCTCAATGATCGGATGTGACGGATCATAGTAAAGTCTTGTGTGACCACCATCAAACCAGGAGGATGTTACATCTCCGCCGGTAGTACTGCCACCTTCTGAAAGATCCATAGTCGAATAATCTTCCTTATTTACAACAGGTACTGATACGAATGTTCCGCCGAAAATATAGACCCAGTAAAGACAAAAACCTACTGTCAGGCCTAAAAATGCTGACAGGATCCTAACAAAATATCTTAATGCCTTAGACTTCTTACGGAGTTTGTTCCCTTCAGAATCATGGCTTTTCTTACTCATTTAATTAAATATCTCCATACAAAAACTGTTCTTTTCAAAAGACATTAAATTATATCATCAAGACTTAGGTTGCCAAACGAATAATATTAAAAGAAAACTGTGGCAATAAGCCCTGTTTTGTATATTTCGTATAAAGAAAAATAGTTAGGTTTTCAAAGTAAAAGGGGCTGCGATTCATATCGCAACCCCTTGAAATATCAGTTAATTCTGAATCTATCAGATGCATCCCTGAGCGATCATTGCATCGGAAACCTTGAGGAGACCTGCAATGTTAGCACCAACAACGTAGTTGTTCTCGCAGCCAACTTCCTTAGCTGTAGCATCAACTGTGTGGAAGATGTTCTCCATGATGCCCTTGAGCTTAGCGTCAACTTCCTCGAATGTCCAAGAAAGACGAGCGCTGTTCTGGCACATTTCAAGACCGGATGTAGCAACACCGCCGGCATTGGAAGCCTTACCAGGTGTGAAGAATACGCCGTTGTCCTGGAAGAACTTTGTAGCATCGAGTGTTGTAGGCATGTTAGCGCCCTCACCTACTACCTTTACGCCGTTAGCAACGAGTGTCTTAGCAGAATCGAGGTTGAGCTCGTTCTGTGTAGCGCAAGGAAGAGCGATGTCACAAGGAATTGTCCAGATGCCCTTTGAACCGTTCTCATCTGCTGTGTATGTAGCAGAAGCAACCTGATCAGCATACTCGCTGATTCTGCCTCTCTTAACTTCCTTGATGTCCTTAACGATATCAAGCTTGATGCCCTCAGGATCATATACATATCCGTTGGAGTCAGAGAGAGCAACAACCTTAGCGCCGAGCTGCTGAGCCTTCTCTGTAGCATAGATAGCAACGTTACCTGAACCGGAGATAACAACTGTCTTGCCCTCGAAAGATGTGTTCATCTTCTCACGGAGGAGAGCGTCTACGAAGTAGCAGAGACCGTAACCTGTAGCCTCTGTTCTGGCGAGTGAACCGCCGAATGAGAGCTTCTTACCTGTGAGTACGCCGGAGAACTCGTTAACGATCTTCTTGTACTGACCGAACATGAAGCCGATCTCTCTTGCGCCTGTTCCGATGTCACCTGCAGGTACATCGCAGTCAGGTCCGATATGTCTGTAAAGCTCACGCATGAAGCTCTGGCAGAAAGCCATAACTTCGTTGTCAGACTTGCCCTTAGGGTCGAAGTCGGAACCACCCTTAGCGCCGCCCATAGGGAGACCTGTGAGTGAGTTCTTGAAGATCTGCTCGAAGCCGAGGAACTTAAGGATGCTGATATTTACTGAAGGATGGAGTCTGATACCGCCCTTGTAAGGTCCGATAGCGCTGTTGAACTGAATTCTGTAACCACGGTTAACCTGAATCTTGCCGTTATCGTCGATCCAAGCAACTCTGAACATGATCTGACGCTCAGGCTCTACGATTCTCTCAAGAACCTGCTTCTCTATAAGCTCAGGGTGTACCGGAAGTGCCGGTGCGATAGAGTTAAGGAATTCATATACTGCCTGGTGAAATTCAGGCTCATTAGCATTCCTTGCCATAACCTTCTGCATGAGACCGTTAAGATACTCATTCTCAATCTTGTAATCCATAAGATTTCCACCTTTCTTCTGCCCGGGACTTTTTGCAAGTTCGCGTGGCTAAAAATTCATTTTGTAGACTGAAAGCTTAGGTAAACAACCTAGTTTAAACCAATCGTTATGTATAGTATTACAACACTTTACCAATTTCAATAGGCAAATAAAAAATGAAAGTTCGCAATAGCAAACTTTCATTTTAATGTCGTTCTTTATTTAATTATATTATGTCGTTTCCGTGGCTTGCGTTAACACGGTGGGAGCTGTCTGCACAGTTGTCTGAGCAGATGTCTGTACTGTCCTGTCTTCGAAAGGATCGTTCTCTACTACCTGATCCCATGAATCTATACCGAAGATCTGTGCCATCTCACCGTAATTTACAAGGCCTGTAACCCTGTCAACCGCTATGAAAAGGATAAGAATGAATATCAATATAAGAAGGCCTCTTCTTATGATCATCATTCTTCTTTCCGCATTGAACTTCTCATCAACACGTTTCTTGGTCGTATATCCTACAACAACATACACACGGCTGATGTCAGTCCTCTTAGGTCTGTTCTTATACTCTTTGATCTTACGCTTAACGTAATTTACGACCCTTGAAGGAAGTCCTTTAAAAAGCCTTACCGTTGCACGGTAGGAACAGCCCAAGAAATCGAGCAACGCACTGCTCTTGCCGTTCTGGATAATATCTGAATTTCTGTCTTCCTGATTAACTGCCATATTTATACCTGCTAGAGGCGATTATAGCATTGTTTATCTTAAGTAAGAAGTGGCATTATCCCGTCAATTATTATCGTCCGGCTCATCAGGCTCATCTCCCTTGGGAGAATAATACATTTTGGTAAGAGTATTTATCGCCATTGATTTGATCCTGTAGAACGTCGCCCTGCTTATAAACAGATCATCGGTTATTACGACGGGATCAAGCCTCTTATAGTAATAAAGATACATCAGTCTTGAATACGGGAGATTGAGCGAGAGCATCCTTTTCAAAAGGATAGCTGCTCTTCGTCTTCTTATCATGGAATTTACATAAGACTCTTCCAAAGATTCAATAAACTCATCGAATCCTTCTGAAAAATCGATCATGACATCATTCATGTCGCCCTGTCCTTTCGGCATGAAGACAGTATCAGAGATCTTGCAGGGAGAATAGAAACCGGCATAAAGATCCATAAGTCTGATCTTCTGGTCTTCATAAGCCTTACTGATCGCCTGGATCAGATGCTCTTCAACTTCAGGACAATCGGCAAGATCAACACAAAGATGATTAAGCCTTGCATTAATGATGGCTCTGGCTTCTTCAAATGATGCTGCATTTTCGATCGCTTCATCATAACCGTTCGGACGATTCTTCTTTTTCTTTTTGTTCTTGTTATCGTTTTTCATATCTATTCTCCTTTCGAAAAGAATACTCATACTGAACAATTGTTTGACACAATTGAAAAGAATGATATTATGTAACAAAGAAAATATGTTTGGAGGATCGATCATGCAGTCCGGCGATAAGACAATTGAACGCGTTTATAACTATTTGTGCGACTATATCAGTAAGAATCAAATCTCGCCTTCGGTACGCGATATTTGTGCAGGCGTCGGTCTCAAATCAACATCTTCAGTACATACTTACCTTAAGCAGCTCGACAGTCTGGGCAGGATCGAATACAGACCCGGACTCAGAAGAGCCATTGTTATTAAGCAAAACTATACCGGAACAGAACAGGATTACTCCGATTCTGCTAACGTTTCAGATCTGAATGATTACAGGAACATTCCCGTAATCGGCAAGATCACTGCCGGTATTCCTATCCTTGCTTATGAGAATTACACTGATTCATTCCCTGTCGGAAAATCCATTATCGGAGATTCAGAAGCTTTCATGCTCAAAGTCAGCGGCAACAGTATGATCAATGCTCATATCCTTGACGGCGATCTCATCATTGTCCGTAAGCAAAACACTTGTGACGAAGGAGACATCATCGCTGCTTTGATCGATGACGAAGCTACAGTTAAGCGTTTTGGAAAAAAGAACGGTATACCTTATCTGTTCCCTGAGAATGATGCTTACTCGCCTATTCCGTTCAATACAGAAGGTTGCAGAATTCTCGGCAAGGTAGTTGGATTACATCGTTATTCAATTGATTAACTACCCCCTTTCTGCACGGGCCCAACGGTTTTTAATCTAATTATCGACGCTGACAGCGGATTTTCAAGTAAAATCGCCGTTCTGAATAAAAGTTGATACCAGTCTTGAAATTTTCCTTATTATATCAAGCCCATTTGATACATTAAAGTGCTGAATCTGAAATTCAGCACTTTTCATTTACAATGTTCTAAAACTATTTTTGAGTTGATTTCGGGAGTATCCGGCTTGATACGGATAACATCGTCTCCCATACTTCGGAACCACGTCAGCTGACGCTTGGCATAATGCCTTGTTCCGATCCTTATCCTGTCGGCCGCTTCTTCCAATGTCTCTTCGCCTTCAAGATATTTAAGCGTTTCTTTATAACCTATTGCCTGCCAGCATGTTGAGGTTCTTTCTACTCCTGAATCCAGGAGCATCTTTGCTTCATCGATTATGCCGTTTTCGATCATTACGCCGACGCGTTTGTTTATCCTGTCGTACAGCACTTCCCTATCCCAGTCGATCATGAAGACTTTAAACGGATATTCTGGCCCCTTTTGCTTTGAGCGCTTATTCTTCTCGCTGAATGTAATGCCCAATGCCTTATGGACGGCAAGAGCTCTTATTACGCGTCTTGTATTGTTCGGATGAATTGCTTTTGCCGCTTCAGGATCTTCATCCATAAGCCTTGCATACAAAACATCTATGCCTTTTTCTTCAAACTCGTCTTCAAGCTCTTTTGTAGCCTGAACTTCAGCCTCCTCATCACCTGTACCGTAATCAAGTCCGTACAGAAGAGATGATATGTATTGACCCGTACCGCCGCATACAACGGGAAGTTTTCCTCTCTCAAGAATGTCTTTAATTATCGGCAGAGCCGTATTGAGATAATCGTAAACAGAGAAATCAGTACCGGGTTCGACAACATCAGTAAGATAGTGCGGAACGTTTCCGATCTCTTCCTTACTGTCTTTTGCAGTACCGACATCAAGGCCTTTATATATCTGCATGGAATCGGCGCAGACAAGCTCACCGTCAACTTCCCTGCATATCTCCAGAGCAAGCGCACTCTTGCCGCTCGCCGTAGGCCCTGCGATTATCGGGATATATGAATATAAGCCTTTTACCGGAAACAGATTATCCATCAGACTATTCTCTTAAAGTTCTTCTCATAGTCTTTCTTGGAGACTGTGAAGAATGTCGGTCTTCCGTGAGCGCAGTGATATGGATCTTCAAGCTTGGAAAGCTTTTCGATAAGGGCCATGGCTTCCTGCTGTGTTATCTTATCGCCTGCTCTTATGGCAGCCTTACAAGCCGTAGTCTGGATAAGTTGGTACCAGATCTCTGATTTGGAAGGAACTTCACGCTTGAGATCGGTAAGTATCGCGCTGAATACTTCTGACTGTTTTCCGGCTTTGCCGAGAGGCACTGTTCTTACCGCGATCTGTCTGTCACCCAAAAGTTCAAGCTCAAAGCCGTTCTCTTTAAATCTGTCGATCTTATCTTCTACAAAACTGTAGTCTTCCCACGACAGCGTAAGTATCTGAGGAGAAAGGACCTGTTCTACAGCAGGTGCAACACCCGGCTTTTTCTTGACCATGAATTCTTCGTACAGCACTCTCTCGTGGGCAGCATGCTGGTCAACGATAAAGCATACATCCTCATTCTGAAGGATGATGTAAGTCGAGAAGATTATTCCGACAAAATCCGACGCAGCAAGTCTGTCGATATCGGTCAAAGTCCTGTTCTCTGCCACATCCTCAATGATGGACGGAGCAGTAGCCTCAGGTTCGCCCGAAAATGCTGAAACAACTTCATCAGAAGCCTTTTCTTCAACAGCTTTAGACTCATCGGGAGTCTCCTTCAGTGCTTCAAGATCAGGCTTGAAATCAGATAAGATCTGAAGCAGTTTATTGGCTGCCGCAGGATCGCCCTGCTGGCTGTTTCCGAGCTTATGAGATACGGAAGATGCTGATACAGGCTTGGATGAAGCTTTGGCAGAAGATGCCGAGAAATCATATCTCAGCTGTGTTCCTGTGTTTGTATCCTCTTCTTCTTTTGAAGCTATTCCTCCGAACAAAGTGCCCGCTTCACCATTCTGGTTAAGAGCATCTTTTATTCCGTGATATACAAGTCTGAATATATCTCCGTCATTGCTGAACTTAACTTCGCTCTTCTGCGGATGAACATTTACGTCGACAGTTCCGGGCTCACAGTAGATCATGAGGAAACATACCGGGAACTTGTTCTTCATTACCGCATTTTTATATGCCTCATCTATTGCTGCAGACACGGTCTTGCTGTGAATGAGTCTTCCGTTAACGAATACTACCTGAAGACCTCTGTTGCCTCTGACAAAAGAAGTCGTTCCGGTAAACCCTTCGATCCTTCCGCTTTCATATTTGAAATTGACCGGAACAAGAGCCTTTGCCGTCTCTTTTCCGTATACCGCATAAACCGCATCAAGAGAAGAACCGTTGCCGGGCGTCGTAAATAATGTGGAACCGTCCTTGATAAGCTTAATGGAGATCTCGGGTACGATAACCGCTATCTTTTCGATAAGGCCGGTAATGTACATTCCTTCTGTCGAATCTTTCTTAAGGAACTTGTATCGTGCAGGAAGATTCTTAAAAAGGTTCCTGACTTCTATGGTCGTTCCCTCACATGAAGGAATATCGTCAACATCTTTGCATACGCCGTCTTCATAAACGACTTTGGTGCCAGTCTTCTCGCCTTTCATTCCGGTGGTAAGAGTGCAGTCGGAGCATGCCGCTATTGAAGCAAGCGCTTCGCCTCTGAATCCGTTTGTTGAAAGCGAATATATGTCTTCAATTGAATGAAGCTTGGAAGTTGCATGGATCAGGAATGCCTTCTGTGCATCTTCCCTGTCCATTCCGCAGCCGTCGTCAGTAACACGGATGAGTGATATTCCGCCGCCTGCAAACTCAACGGTTATTCTGGTCGCACCGCTGTCTATCGCGTTATCAACAAGCTCTTTGACAACGGAAACGGGACGCTCAATTACCTCACCGGCTTTAATGGCATTGGCGGTCTTGGTATCTAAAATATTAATCCTGCCCAACGTCTTCCTCCGAACACTTCTGCTTCAACTCATAGAGTATGTTCATCGCTTCAATAGGTGTGAGTCTCGTGGGATCGAGAAGGGAGACCGTCTGCTCGGATTTCCTCTCTTCTGTATACGACGTTATCGGGATTAAAGAATGATTCCTGTCCGGGCATTACTTCCGTGGACAGTTCTTCATCGCTGTTCATGTTCTCGCGGTTGCCCTTAACCTTGAACTTTCCGATTCTCTCAAGCTCGGAGAGAATGGACTTAGAACGCTGCAATACGTCAGCAGGAAGGCCCGCAAGTCTTGCAACCTCGATACCGTAACTGTCGGAAGTTCCGCCTGAAGAGATCTTGTGAAGGAACGTAACGCTGTCGCCTTCCTCCTTGACCTCAACGTGATTGTTATATACTCCGCGGCTCAGACGCTCAAGCTGGTTGAGCTCGTGATAGTGAGTCGCGAAAATGGTCCTAGCATAAAGGATGTTGGGATCAACGATATATTCGATGACCGCCCATGCGATTGAAAGACCGTCGTATGTACTCGTGCCTCTTCCTACCTCATCAAGGAGAAGGAGACTCTTTCTTGTCGCATTCTTAAGGATGTAAGACACTTCCCTCATCTCGACCATGAATGTTGACTGGCCTGTCGAGATATCATCAGATGCGCCGATCCTCGTAAAGATGTGGTCTACAAGTCCGATCTTTGCGCTCGTTGCGGGCACGAAAGAACCTATCTGCGCCATGAGAACAATAAGAGCCGTCTGTCTCATGAATGTCGATTTACCGGCCATGTTAGGACCTGTAAGGACCATGAGTCTCTTTTCTTCATCCATAGAAATATCGTTGGGGACAAACTGCTCGTGAGATGACATCATCATCTGCTCGACTACCGGATGTCTTCCGCCCTTTATCTCAATGATCTCAGAATCGTCAAGAACGGGCTTAACGTAATTCTCATTTTCTGCAAGCTCGGCAAGAGACGTGATGACGTCAGTCTGCGCGATTGCCCTTGCAGTATCAAAGAGCTGCTGGGATTTGGAAGCAACGAGATTCCTGACTTCCGTAAACAGCTCGTATTCCAATGCAATACGGCGTGAAGAAGCACTTACGATCTTGTCTTCAAGTTCCTTTATCTGAGGCGTGATGTAACGTTCGTTGTTAACAAGCGTCTGCTTTCTCACATACTCTTCAGGAACCTTGTCCGACTGGCTTCTGGGAATATCTATAAAGTATCCGAATACTTTGTTGTAACCGATTTTGAGAGTCTTGATGCCTGTTCTCTCGCGCTCGTTGTTCTCGAGCTGCATGATGTATTCCTTGGCATTCTTCGCAAGGTCGTAAAGCTCGTCGCATTCAGCAGAATAACCGCGCTTGATAATGTCACCGTCTTTTACGGTAACAGGAGCATCTTCGCTGATTGCCTTTTCGAGAACTTCGAGAACATCAGACAAAGGATCCATAGAAAGCTTTATCTCTTTGAACATGCCCTTCGAGAATTCCTCAAGTCCGTCTCTTACGAACGGGATCTTACGGAGAGAATTACGAAGAGAAAGAAGATCTCTTGCATTGCATGTTCCGAGCGAGACTTTACCTGCAAGACGCTCGATATCGTAAAGACCAGAAAGCCCTTCGATTATCTGCTGGCGCGCCATGTATCTTTCCTTTGCTTCTTCAACCGCATCAAGTCTTCTGTTAATGGCCTTAACGGATATGAGTGGTTCTTCTACCCATTTACGCAGAAGTCTTGCGCCCATTGAAGTCTTGGTCCTGTCTATTGCCCAGAGAAGTGAACCCTTCTTCTGCTTTGTCCTGATGGTTGATGTAAGTTCAAGGCCGTTGCGTGTTGCAATATCGAGTTCCATCGTATCGGAAATCTTATAGACTCTGACTAAATCAAGATGCTTTACCTTGTCAGTCTGTGTCTCTTCCGCATAGAGCAAAAGCGCGGAGCATGCACAATACATCAGTTCGGGATTGGTGAATATCTTTGCATCCTGAACTGCCGTGCCGCTGCTCCTGAAAAGACTCTCGGCAAAATCCCTGTCATTTCTTCTTGTCAGAGCGATATCAGTGCCTGCCCTTATCGCAGACAGTTCGGGAGTGCTCTCGAAATTCGAGTTGTAGATGATCTCTGAAGGAGAATATTTACCGATCAGATTGATCAGATGTTCGCCGTTATCGGTAAGCGTCAGCTGTGTAGCCTCGAAATCACCCGTAGAGATATCTGCGCAGGCAACGCCGAACTGTGAACCGACGCAGTAAACGCTCATGAGGAAGTTATTCTTACGGTCTTCAAGGCCGCCGGACTCAGTGATCGTTCCGGGTGTAAGTATCTTAATGATGCCTCTTTTGACAAGGCCTGTGGCAACCGAAGGATCTTCGAGCTGCTCGCAGATAGCTACTTTATAACCCGCCTGAACGAGCCTGTTTGCATATGTTGAATATGCATGAAAAGGAATGCCGCACATCGGCGCCCTGTAGCCTGAACCACAGTCTCTTCTGGTAAGTGCGAGTTCAAGGATCTTAGCGCCTCTTACCGCATCATCGAAAAACATCTCATAGAAATCGCCCAACCTGTAGAAAAGGAAGGAATCCTCACACTTTGCCTTCATCTCGGCATAGTGCTGCATCATGGGCGAGAGTTCTTCAGACTTGAGGTCTGATAAGCTCATCGGGAACTGACCGGCTGCTTTTACGTTGTTTTCATCAAATCCGTTATCGGTCACGCTCATTCTCCCTTCAGGCTGACGAGCTCGCCGTCAACGGAATAAGGTCTTGCACGGTCGATCCTGACCTCACAGAGCCTGCCTTCGAGCATGTCAGGACCTATATCGATACCGAGTTTTTCAGGGATCGTGAAGTTGACCAGATGATTAGTTACGGTCCTTCCGGAGAAAGTCATGTCGCCTGCTTTGCTGATGCCTTCGATAAGAACTTCCATCGTCTTTCCGACAAGTCTTGAATTGGACTCTTCGGCATAACGGTTGGTCAGTTCGGTAAGCCTTCCGAATCTTTCAGTTACTACATCCTGAGGGATCTGGTCAGGGAAAGCTGCTGCCTTTGTACCCGGTCTTGCAGAATACTGGAATGTGAATGCGGCATCAAACTTTGCTTTATCGACAGCAACTAGTGTCTTCTCAAAGTCTTCTTCAGTCTCGCCGGGGAAACCGACGATGATATCAGTCGTAAGCGATCCGCCTTCAACCTGAGTTCTGAATTTATCAACTATTTCAAGGAATCTCTCGATAGTGTAAGGACGGTTCATGTCCTTGAGGACCTTATCGGAACCTGACTGCATTGCAAGGTGAAGGTGCTTTTCGACATTCGGCCTTGTAGCCATTATCCCGATTACCTCATCAGAAAGATCCTTGGGGTGCGAAGACATGAATCTTACTCTGGAGAACTCCTTGAAATCAGATGCTGCTCTCAAGATGTCGGCAAAAGTCTTTCCGCCTTCACCTTTATAGGAATTGACATTCTGTCCCAGGAGCATGACTTCCTTATAGCCCTTGGAAGCAAGATCGGCAAGTTCCCTTACGATCTCGTCAAAGTCTCTGGACCTCTCCCTGCCCCTTGCGTAAGGAACAATGCAGTAAGAGCAGAAGTTATTGCATCCGTACATGATGGGCACGAGCGCTCTGAACTTCCTCTTTCTGTCGATCGGGAAAAAACTGTCTTCAGCAATATAGTCATCAGCAGAGATGTTTACCATCTGCTTTTTATCTCTTATCGAGTCTCTCAAAAGGACCGGGAATCTGTGTATCTGCTGGGGATCGAAAACAAGATCCACATAAGGATAGGATTTCTTGATCCTTGCGACGTTCTCGGGAACCTTCATCATGCAGCCGCAGACGGCGATGATCACGTCCCTGTCGCTCTTCTTTAACGCCTTGAAAACGCCGAGATTGCCGAACAGGTGCCTGTCGGCATTCTCTCTAATCGAACATGTATTGAAAACAATGACGTCAGCCGCATCAAGCTCGCCGCCAGCAGACTCCTTGAGACCCATTGAAGCCAGCATTCCCGAGAGTTTCTCGGAATCCGATTCATTGAGCTGACAGCCGTAGGTCAATACATTGTATGTTAAAGCTCTTCCCTTACGAGCTCCCAAAGATGAGAAATACTCATTAAGTTCTGAAAGAGAAGCATCGAAATCAAGCTTGTCTTTATCTGTAGTCTTTATAATTGCCATTTAGCACTCCATTTCATAACCTCGCTAATTATACAGTAAATCGCTTAATATTTTTAATTAAAATTACACTAACGAGATTTTGTTTGTTTTTTATCCAAAAGAAAATATAATGTATTGGTCAAAATCAAAATGGGAGATCTTATGAAAGCATTCGGCAAAAAGATATTAACCGGCATTACAGCCATGATTATCACTGTTTCAGGCATTCTTGCCTCCACAGGCAATTTTGTATCAGCTGATGACAACGTCCCTGACGATCCCAATGACGGCATCGTCACGGCTTCCGAGCGCAAAACAGACCTCCTCAGCGAAGTTCACGAAGATGCACCCTCAATATCTGCTTCTTCTTATATTCTTTACGATGCTACAAGCGGCGCCATCCTTCTCGGCAGCGACTACGACGTCCAGAAGGAACCTGCCTCAATGACCAAGGTAATGACTGTCCTTCTTGCGATGGAACGCCTCGACATGAACGAGATAGTCACAATAACCGAAGAGATCGCCGAAGCTATGGATGCAATCACTGACGACTACGTTAAGCTCGGACTTCAGGAAGGCGAAGAGATCAGCGTTAACGACCTCGTTTATGCCGCAGTACTTAAGTCAGCCAATGATGCCAGCCTTGCGCTCGGCATGTACATGGGCGGCACCGAAGCAGGCTTCTGCGAGATCATGAATGCCAAAGCATCTGAGATCGGCTGCACTAACACCCACTTCTCTTCTGCTTACGGTCTTTCAGATCCCAATAATGTAACAACACCTTACGATATGGCCCTCATCCTTAATGAAGCCGTAACCAATACAAACTATTCAGAGATCGCAAAGACTCTCAACTACACGATAAGCGCCACCAACAAGTACAGGTCTTAGTTCGTTGGCAGTTACTGTCGTAAACACGACCACTTACGGTTACGAGTACTATGCCGGCGGTAAGACGGGCTTTACGAACTCCGCAGGATATACGCTCTGCGCCGCAGCCAAGAAGAATAACAGAACCCTTATCGGATGCGTATTTAACGCTGAAGATCCCGATGTCAGATACTATGACCTTTTAAGACTTTTCGAG
Organism: uncultured Saccharofermentans sp.; assembly: GCA_905234715.1. Classification (GTDB taxonomy): domain Bacteria; phylum Bacillota; class Clostridia; order Saccharofermentanales; family Saccharofermentanaceae; genus Saccharofermentans. The sequence goes on along the minus strand of CAJOJI010000021.1, from coordinate 26,449 downwards.
TACGGATACTCAACATTTGCAACCGTTGAGATCACCGAGAGCGAGTTCACTCCCCTCGTAGAAGAAGCAAACATGCAGATCAACGACCTCCTTTCAGATACAAACCTTTATGTAGCCGAGCAGAGAGTCGTTCTTGACCAGTACATCACGACAACTTCCGCAAGAGCACAGCTCGGAAGCACGAACAGAATCGACCTGTCCGAGACGGTAATCGATACCCAGGCAGATGAACAGACACTTGAAATACCGCTGTGCAAAGTCTATTCCGACAAGACATATTTGATCGGAACGCTCGTGATCCAGATACAGAAAAAGGCCGGTGTCGTCGAGGTTAACCCCGAGAAGATCACCAACCTTACCAGCGTTCGCAGCGTTCTCGTTACTTTTGCGGTATTGTCGGGACTTATACTTTTGCTCGTAATAGTGCTCCTCATCTTCCGCGCACGCATCATCAAGCGCAGAAGAGACGAAGTCACAAAGCGTGCAAATATGCTCTGATAATCAGGATTCCTTACTGTTGCACTCGTTGCAGATCCCGTAGAAAACGGTTCTCTTAGGGTCGAGCACAAAGCCGTGCTCTTCTGAAACGTGCTCGAAAAAAGCATTTATTTCGTCACAGTTAAGGTGGATAAGCTTGCCGCACTGCTCACACTTCATGTGGTAGCACTTACCGTGGCTGCAGTGCTCAGTGCCTATATATTCGTAACATGCGGGCGATTTCTCATCGATGATGTACTTATTTACAAGGCCGTCGGTCGTAAGACGGTCAAGACGCCTGTAGATTGTGGCCTGACCGATGTTTATGCCCTGATTTCTGAAATGATCGGATATCTCCTGGCTTGTGAAATGCGAACCGGCATTATCCTTAAGGAAATTAAGGATCTCACAGGATTGCTTAGTGTTATATGAACCGCTCTTGGTTCTGCCCATCTTGTTCCTCCGATCAGTATATAACTGATAGTTAGAATATTAGCAGGGACAGCAATTGTCAATCTTCAATGATATGTCTCCGGACTAAGATTTATGACTGGATACCTGACACTTCCATCGGATAATGCCTGAATAATCTTTTTATTTAGACCTAAAAATATTTGTTTTTATTGATATAATATTTGCTATTGTTCGGGTAAAGTCAGATATTGTAGGGTAATTATTTAATTAATGGAACAAACACAGGTAAAGAAAAAGCGCATTAACGTTGAGACCATCACCGTTGTTGTTATTTTGGCGATAATCATTTTTCTTTTTGCACTCTTCATGAAGGATATCATGATTCCTCTGTTCAGGATGCAGATGAACAATGACCTTGACGGTGCAAGTGAGCTTTTAAAGAACACCGGTATCTTCGGCGGTATGAGCGTCATTCTTATCGAAGCGCTTCAGATGATCATCATCTTTGTATCTGCGGAGTTTATCCAGATCGCAAGCGGCCTGAGCTACCCCATTTACATCTCCCTCCCTCTTTGCGACATCGGAATCTGTCTGGGTGCCACGATAATCTTCATGCTTGTGCGAGTTTTCAAATTCAACAGCTCCACATATGAAAAGAACCGCGGCATGATCGACAAGATCGCATCAAATGCCAAGGACCGCAACGTCGTAATATTGCTCTATCTCCTTTTCTTCATGCCGTTCATTCCTTTCGGCGCCATCTGCTATTACGGCGCAAGCACGAAGATCTCATACGGCAAATACATGCTTACGGTATCTACGAGCGCTATTCCGTCCGTAGTCGTATCCGTTCTTATCGGCCAGGCAGGAAAGCTCTTCTTTACAAACAGCATCCCGCTATGGCTCCTTGTCCTGATAGTAATAGTACTTTCAGTACTGCTCTTCGCGCTCATTTACTGGTTCATGCATAAATTCGTTCTTAAAGGAACGGACAAGACACCGGATTCACTTTTCTTCGATGTTTTCTTTATGGTCGTTAAGCTTATCCAGCTCGGAAAGAAAAGACCTGTCGTTGATGACAGCCGTATTTTCGAGGCAAGCGCACCTTATCTCCTTCTTTCCAATCACGAGAGCTTCATCGATTTCTTTAATCTGAACTACATCTCCAATCTCAAGAGTCCCGCTTATGTCTATAACCGCTATTACTTAACAAGTCCGCTGTTCAACATAATGCAGAAGCACTGCGGATTCATTCCCAGAAGACTGTGCGCAGACGATCCTAAAGCCAATTCGAAAATAGAATCCACCATTAAGCAGGGTTTCCCGGTAGTAATGTTCCCTGAAGAACGTCTTTCCCCTGACGGACGTTCAGTCAGTTTTGCTCGTAAAGATGCAGAGTTTTACAAGAAGCTGGATGTTGATATCGTTCTCGTAAAGATCGACGGCGGTTACTATGCTCATCCCAAGTGGCGCAGAAGAAAGTACTCATCTGACATCAAAGTCACAGTTGAGCGCGTCCTCAAGCGCGACGAGATAGCCTCTATGACAGCTGACGAGCTTAACAGCATCATCAAAGATACGCTCTATAACGATGCATCCCTCTCCAATGTCTCTTACCGCCAGAACGGCAAAGCCAATGGACTTGAAAGAGTTCTCTACCGCTGTGCAGACTGCGGCGAACTCTACAAAACATCAGGCAGAGGCAACGATTTCAGATGCACATCTTGCGGCAAGGTCCATACGCTCGATAAGAAGTATCACTTCACTGACGATTACAAATCAATAGCAGGATACTACGAAGCCATCCGCAAGCTCGAAGAAAAAGAGATCGACTCTTTAGAGCTGAAGGCTAATGTAAAAATGAAGGTATATTCCGACAAGCTCAGAGTCTCAAAGAGCGAAAACGGCGTATGCACACTCGATAAGGATTATTTCAAATACAAATCCGCAACGGAGGAATTCTCGATTCCCGTCAAGGATATTCCCGCACTGGTTTATAAGACCGGAAAGAGATTTGAGCTTTACCACGACGGAAAGCTCCACTTCTTCTATCCCAGCGAAAACCGTAATCAAGTTGCACGCTGGGCTCTGTTAGTGGATATTCTGAACAGCAATAAATAAGGGAACAAAAGTTAAGTGCTTATGCTGTTAAGCATCAAGCACTTCACCGAGTTTTCTGTAGGTATCGTAGATCGTCGTAACGCTCTTTTCGAGCACTTCTCTTATATCATCTGAGATTCCAAGGCCATGGCTTACTTTGTCCAGGATTGCCTTTTCCTTGTCATCGAATTCGGTGTCCGCATATGCAACTCCGAACAGCTCGAAATAAAAGATCTTGCGGCTTCTTAAGCTGCTTGAGCTGATACTTTCAATTTCTTTATCAATATCAACGAGCGAAGCGTCAATGAAGGCGAAATTAACACCCATTTCCTCGTTATACTGGTTAAGGATAGACTCTTCTTCCATTACTCTGCCGTCAACAGACGCCAGAACATTTGCTATATTCCAGAAAGCCTTCTTCTCTTCCATTGATAACTCATCAAGTAACATATATATCCTCCTGCTTATTCCGGTTTACCAATCCGAATCCCAGTCAGAATCATAGGAGTCGTAACTGTCGTAATCATAATCCCAGTCATTGTCATCCCAATTGCTGTCGTTCCAACTGTCATCATTATCGTTATCGTATGAGTAAGCTTCTGTTTGATACTCTTCAACGTTATCGGCATAGTCGGCATCAAGATCGGAATAATCCTTAGCCTCGAAATAGTCTTTATAATTCTCTTCGAGCGTATCAGGGACATCATAGGTTCTTTCCCATACACCGTCATCATCAGCAGTATACCAGGCTCCGGCGGCATAGTAGAAAGCATCACCGTTGTAGTCGTAATAGCCTCTGTTAGGCGTCCTGGCATCATCGATCGCCGCCAGTATCATCGCAATGGCAAAGATTCCTGCGACGATTATAAGCGTTATGATACCGCGGCGCAGGCCACGGGATGAACGGCTGCTCTTCTTCGAAGAAGAACTTGAAGTTGTTCTGCGCTGGGCATTGATGATATCAGCCTGCTTGCGCTCCAACAGCTCTGCCTTCATCTTCTGGTAGATCTCGTTGACGGCATAGGCTTCGTCCGTGCCCTGATAACGGATGGCACGTTCGCCGTTGCCTTTATTCTTGTAGACAACACAATTTCCGTTCGCTTCTTTGTAGATACCGAATGCTCTGGGTTCCTTGTACCCCGATAAAGAAACGCATCTTCTCAAGCGGAATACCCTGCTCTGCAGCAAAAGCCTTCAGTTCTTCAATAGTCTTGGGAACCTGATTACCGGAACGCATCACGTGCTGATTGACAGCACCGCAGTTCGGACACTTATCCACCGTGTCTTCAATAACACTTCCACAATAGTCACAAAAAGTCTTCATTATTACACCCTTACCGCTTTTGTTTTTCTATCCGAAGTGAATTATATCACAGCAGGCTGTCAATATTTTATGCTGAAAACTTATCCCACAGCTGAACTTCCACATACGGATAATTGCCGAGTGATTCTTTAAGGAAAACATCAACGGAACCGCCGAAGGCTTCGATCCGCTCATAAAGAAGTTTTTTCGTCAGAACAACCGGTTCATTTCCATGGATCATCAGAGCACAGCTGTCTCCAAGCGTGAAACTGACCTGATCGCCGGGAATGTCGTCAAGATCAAGGATTATCTTATCGCTGCTGTCAAACCATTCTTTAAGATATTCGCACTCCAGAAGAGTGAACGAATATGGATTTGTAAGCTTCGGTTTTCCGCCTAACTGAATAAACTTCTCCCGGACAAACTCATCTGCTTTCTTGCGGGCCGGATAATAATTCTCAAAGTCAGCAAAACGGCCGAAGCTGGTAGTGTCAGGATGAGCACCCGCAAGTTCTTCAGCCTTGCGGAAAGCTTCCTTCTCCGGAAGAAGCATTATGTTTTTCCACGGATCCGTTCCCGGATAAAAGTAGTGTGTGATGTAAAGTTTATCCATATTATTCTTCGATATCTCCCGGATACATGTTGACTATCTTACCGCAGTACATGCATGTGGCTTCGAAAGCTCTTGCTGTATAGTCGAAAACTTTCCTGCCGCATTTCGGGCATAGCCTGTAGTATGAAGGCGGGTTAATGGACCATCCGCGTTCTTCTATCTCCCTGATCTTTTGATCGAGTTCTTCACGGGTAACGCCCATCTCTGATAAGCATTCCCA